>JBEKXC010000153.1:0-11479 GCA_049512435.1 Terriglobales bacterium
ACTTTACCCAATCATGCTGTTCTCTCACTTGTCCGTACTTGTGGTCAAACCAGCGGACGAAACGCGAAGTCGTAAAACCGGAAGAATCCACGGCGAAGTTCGTCTCTACAGAACTAAGTGGCAAACTGCTTTGCGTGATGAGTTCCCTCAGGATGGGAGTCAGTTCGGGATTCTCAAGGTAGTTGAAAATCGAATTGTAGTGGGGAGCCTTGGAGATGAATCCACTCATCTCCGCTTCCCGTAGATCGCTCATAAAGCGCCGTCCCGAAACTGTGCTGTATGTCTTGAACGTCGCACTGAAAATCACGTCGGACAATGGCAAGCTGGGGCGTCCCATTTTCCGCTCTTGAGGCTGGGGAATACCCCGGCAGAGATCGGAAAGCAACATCTGGAATTTGTCTTTCTCGTTGGTTTGTGCTGCATTGTATGCGGGCCAATTCTGCGGATAGGTCGTGCGCTCCGTCCTTGCTGTTACCGTCACACTCTTGGTGACCGTCGTACTGCCGTCCGCATTTTCTTCGCGCTTCATAACGTAGGTCACGGCAAAGATGTGTTTACAGGTGACGCCCCGCGTCTCAAAGTCCGGGCAAGTGCAACTGGCAATTTTCGGCATCATGTGAACGCTATAGGTTCCCGCGCCAGTCTGTGACGGCACAATCCAAAGGCCGCCCTTTTGCCTAATCGTCCGCGTGGCTGCGAGTTCAAGGCCGCGTTGCTGTCTGGTGCTCGTTCCATTCATCGTCGGTTCCATATCGTCTCCGTATCATTGAGAATTGGTACAGCTATCGCGATTCGGAGCGGGGCGCAAGCCCCTTGCAACGCGGCGGTGGTCTGGCGTATAAACAGAAATGAAGATGGCTTCCTCGCAAGGGTTGCTACTCTTTCCGGGCTTATCGCTGCTAGTAACAGCGGTAGGCCCAAACTGCTTTATGCCGTTTGCTTCTTGAGCGAAATGTATTTCTCTCGTCCTCGTTTCACTACGCGAAACTTGTTAGCATGGCTCCGCAATGCAGATTCGATTGCTTGTCTAGTGACCTCGTAATTCATTCCGGAAAAGAATCCCTGCACATCGCCAACCTTGGTTTCCCCGGCGATGATGAGATATTCCTCGATTGCCCGCCAGAGAGAAAGTTCTTCGCGTAAACCTTCAGGCTCGCCCTGAAGGTTCATTTCCTCTTGAACGTCATCGGTTCCCAATCCATCGAGTGAATCCGATCCCAAAATAGCCATAAGCCGCTTAATACGTTTACCCCTAGAATCAACCTCAGTCTTCAGGTCTACGTATCGGTTATATGCAGAGGCCAACTCTGAAATCTCTTTGCGAATGGACTGCATCGAAGCACACTCGTGCTGCAATCTTTGGTGCATCATTCTCTCGACATCGGCTGCGCTTGGCACATCTTTATAATGCACCTTAGAGGCAACATTGTCAAGAACTATTGTTGCCTCTGTGTTTATTTTTGTGCTTTCGGGCGTTTGCATAGGAATTCCCTCTCTCTTAGTTTTGGCTATTCAGTTTTGTTGGTTTTGGTAGACTTTTTGGGCAGGACGGGGAGTTTTTGGGCAGTGGCGCTTTGTTGGGCAAAGCCAGCGCAGATTGCCTCTTCCAAGCCCCCGCCATCTACAATGAACCGATGCAAGCACCCGGGACGCCCGGCCTCGGCCGTATTATGGCCCTCGATGTCGGCTCGAAAAGAATCGGAGTGGCCGTCACCGATCCGCTTGGCATTACCGCCCAGGGGTTGGATACAATCCAGCGCCAGAACAAGCGTCGCGATCTGGAGGCACTGGGGCAAGTGTTCGCGAAATACGGCGTCAGAGAGATCGTGGTTGGCCTGCCGCTGCGCTTAAGCGGAGCCGAAGGAACTCAGTCGGAAAAGATGCGCCGTTTTGCCGACGATCTGCACGCTCACTTCGGGGTGACCGTTCACCTGTGGGACGAGCGTTGGACCTCCACCGAAGCCAACCGCCTGCTGCGCGAAACCGATCTTTCGATTAAGAAGCGGGGGCAGGCGGTCGACCGGATGGCCGCCGTTTTGATTCTTCAATCCTGGATGGAAGCCCATCGCGCCCGCTAACGACCCTTACCGTAGAGGCGGGGCTTGCCCCGTCTCTTTTGACGCCGAGACGCTGCAAGCGGGAGGCGTAAGCCGCGTCTCTACGGGAGATCAGGGGTGCGATCAGGAGGCTAGTTCGGAAATTTCCGGGAAGCGCAGGTTACACTTCGTCAGCGCCTTGGTGAGCGCCTGTTCAATCAGGCTCTCTTCGCAGTTGCGCGAGATGGCGATTTCGCTGACCAGCAAATACCGGGCGCGCTCCAGCATCTTTTTTTCGCGGAAGGACAGAGACTTGGCCTGGGCGAGAATCAGCAAGCTCTTCAACACTGCGGCCACGTCCGAAAGCGACCCAGTCCGCATGCGGTCTGAATTTTCCTTAAACCGGTCTTTCCAATCGGCCGCGTTAATGCACTCGCCGGACGAGAGGTAATCCACGATCTTCTCGACCTCGCCGTTACGCACCACCGAACGCATCCCGACGCTGTTGACATTGGCGAAAGGCACCATCACCTTCAAACTGCTGGCCGCGATTTTCAGCAAGTAGAATTTCTCGACGGTAGTTCCTATGCTCCGGCTGCTGATTTGTTCGATAATTCCGACGCCGTGGTTGGGGTAAACGACCTTATCGCCGATGTGGAAAACACCGTTACTGCTCATGGAGGGGCCCTCGCCCGAGGGAAGAAGAACTTCTGCTAGTCTAGCCGACCGCCGCTCCGAAGGCAATCGAGAAGCAATGGCGGCGGCCCACACCGCCATGGTCAACCCTAAGTCGTTTCAGTTAAGTGAGTTGGACCTGACGAGTTTGGACCGGAACCTGGGCTCCAAATGCGAACCGCGTCGCCCCTTCCCCAATGCCGGAGGGTTATAATGCCCAAAGCAATGACGGAAGAAATCAAAAAGAGGCTTCGGGACGAACTGAACACGCTCGAGCATGAACTCGCCTACGACATCCCCCGGGAACTCAAGAAGGCCGTCGCCATGGGCGACCTCAGCGAGAACGCCGAGTATCACATGGCGAAGCAGCGGCAGGAATACCTGAAGGCGCGCGTTCGTCAACTGGGCAAGCGCCTCGCCGACCTGTCGCTGATCAACATGAACAATATCCCCAAGGATAAAGTCGGCCTCGGCTCGACCGTGACCATCTATGACGGCACTAAGAATGAAGAAATGGAATACCAGTTGGTTACCAGTGAAGAGTCCGACGTGTCAGCCGGCAAAATTTCCACCACCTCGCCCATCGGGCGCGCCCTGCTGAACAAAAAAGTTGGCGACACTGCCACCGTGGTCACGCCCGGCGGGAGCCGTGAAATGGAAATCCTGAAGCTCTCCACCATGCACGACCTCGCCGAAGCTAAGCTGGAAGCGGAACTGGCGGCGCTACCGGAACCGGAACGCGAAACGGAATGAGGGGCGAAGTAATGAGCCGTGAAGTTATGAGCCGTGAAGTTATGAGCGGTAAGTTTATGAGAGGCATCGTATGAGTTGGACCAGCGGGGTCGGACGAGCCTGCGGGGTCCTGCTGGATGCCATCGTGCGCCTGCTCGCTCTCTCCCGCATCAGCCCGAATGTGCTGACTTTGATGGGTCTGGTGGTTAACACCTACGCTGCGTTTTTGTTTGGATATGCCAATGCCGACAATCAGCGCCGCATGTTTTTCTATGCCGGCCTCGTTATCATCGGATCGGGATTCTTCGACCTGGTGGATGGCCGCGTCGCCCGACTCTCGAACCAGGTTACGCGCTTTGGGGGATTCTTCGATTCCATCGTCGACCGTTACAGCGATGCCTCGCTCTTCTTCGGCCTACTGGTGTTCTACGCGCGCGGCAACCGGTTCTTCTACGTAGTGCTGACCGCGCTGGCCATGATCAGCGCCATCATGGTCAGCTATGCCCGCGCTCGCGCCGAGTCGCTTATCGGCGCCTGCCGCGTCGGTTTCATGGAACGTCCCGAGCGTCTGGTGCTGCTGATCATCGGCGCCCTGTTCAACGTCATGGCGCCGGTGCTGTGGGTGATCGCAGTGCTTTCGACCATCACCGTAATCCACCGCATCATCTACACCTGGCAGCGAACCACGGAAATGGATGCTCCCGTCGCCGGCCGTGCCGCCTGATACGAACCCCACCTACACCGCAGCCTGCTAAACTATCCCCCGCAACTACCCTGCAAGGACTATTCGTGCCAATAAATCCTGTTCTAGTCGTCCACGGCGGAGCCTGGGCCATTCCCGACGACATGGTCGAAGCGCACCTCAACGGTGTTCGCGATGCCGTTGCCGCGGGATGGCACACCCTCGAACGCGGCGGCTCGGCTCTGGACGCGGTCGAAGAGGCCGTCGTCATTCTCGAGGACGACGAAACCTTCGACGCCGGCCGCGGCAGTTTCTTGAACCGCGATGGCAAAGTGCAACTCGACGCTTTCATCATGGACGGTGCGACCTTGCGCGGCGGCGGCGTCGGTTGCGTCGAGCGCCTGCGCAACCCGGTTCGCGCCGCCCGCAAAATTCTTAGCGACAGTCCGCATGTCTATTTTGTGGCGGAAGGCGCCGAGCGCTTTGCCGCCGAGCATGGCATCGCTCTTTGTCGCAACGAAGATCTCGTCATCCCCAGGGAGGTCGAGCGCTTGCGCGAATATCAGGCGCAGGCCTCAACCCACGGCAACGACCTGTTCGCGCCCGAAATTTCGGATCCAATATCGCAAGACCTGCTTTCTCACGACACGGTCGGGGCCGTAGCGCTCGACCGCGCTGGCAACATTGCCGCTGCGACTTCAACCGGCGGCACGCTCAATAAAGCTCCCGGCCGCCTTGGCGATTCTTCGCTCATCGGCTGCGGCTGTTATGCCGATAATCTCAGCGCGGCCGCTTCCACCACCGGATGGGGCGAACCCATCATGAAACTGGTGCTCGCGAAGTGGGCCGCCGATCGAGTCGAATCCGGCAGTTTGCCCGAGTGGGTCGCGCAGGAGGCGATGAATTTTCTCAAGCAGCGCCTCAACGGCCACGGTGGAATCATCCTGCTCGACGCTCAGGGCCGCTTCGGAATTGCCCACAACACGCCGCGCATGGCTTGGGCGCTCCGTACCGTTCAAAAACAAGACGCCGGAATTACGCGAAACGGCTGACCGCGTAACACAACCTCCCTGCGCACAGACCCCGAGATATTCCTTGCCTTGCCATTCGGGGCGCGCAGAGCGCATTGTGCTTAAATTTTCACAATTCCATAATCCAGCCTTAACATTCCTCGTTTATTCATTCGGTGTTCCCACCTCTTACTCGCGCTCGTAGTTTGACCGACTTGGTCTTGGAGCTTTCAACCGAACGATCTACTTTTGGAGGATCACCGTATGAAGATAAACACTTTCCTTCGCGGCGTAGGTTTTGCGGCCATTTTGGCGCTGACCAGCTTCGCGTTTGCTCAACAACTTCCCACCGGTGCAACCATTACACCGACCGCAGCTCCGGGCTCGGTGTTTTCACCTTTGACAACTTCTTTGCAGGATGTCCCGGTTTTCACGCCGGATGGCGCCGAGACCACGGCCATTAGCCCGGACGGCAATACTTTGCTGATCCTGACCAGCGGCTACAACCTGAACGAAAACTCAAGCGGCGACTTTCCAGGCGCGGATTCCGGTGAGTTTGTTTTCGTTTATGACATCTCCACGCCCAGTACGCCGGTGGAAACGCAAGTAGTACAGCTGTTGAATTTTGACGAAACCTTCGACGGGATCGTGTGGGCACCGAGTGGTTCCGCATTCTATGTCGGCGGCGGAGGCAACGACAATGTCCACACTTTCACCCTGCAAAGCGGTCTGTGGGCGGAATTCGGCACGCCGATCAACCTCGGGCATTATTGCGATTTGATGTGCGAGGAGACCGAAGTCGGTCCGACCGCTGCGATCCTCGGCATTACCCCCGATGGCAATACGCTGTTTGTGGCGAACCACGAAACTGACTCCATCACCTCGGTCGACCTCGTGGCCGGCGCTGTCCTCCAGGAGTACGATCTGCGCCCAGGCATCATCAATCCGCAGCAGACCGGCGTCCCGGGTGGAGAGTTCCCGTACGGAATTGCGGTCGCGACCAACCAGAACGGCAGCACGGTTTACGTCTCCAGCGTTCGTGACCGCGAGATCGATGTGCTGAGTTTTGTTAATGGCGTTCTCACTCTAACGGACCGCATACCGGTCGCCGGCAACCCGGAGAAGATGATTCTCAACGGCGCCCAAACCGAGCTGTTCGTCGTGGCGGCCAACTCTGACGAGTTGATCATTATCAACACCGCGACCAACGCAGTGCAGAGCGAGGTCAACGCCAGCGCGCCGCCGGGCGTTCTTGGCAATGGCAAGATTGTCCCCAAGGGTAGCAACCCCAACAGCGTTACGCTTTCGCCCGACGAGACAACAGCATACGTGACCGACGGCGGCACCAACGCGGTGGCGGTGATCAGCCTCACGGGAAAGAAACCCGCGGTTCTCGGGCTCATCCCCACTGGCTGGTACCCCAATTCTGTCAGCGTCAGCCCGGATGGCTCCACTCTCTACGTGGTGAACAGCAAGAGCGTAGAAACTCCGAATCCCGTGAACTGCCGCTACATCAATAACAATCCCGGCGGCGGCTACGGCTCGGCCTGTCAGAGCCTTTATGCGCAGGATGGCGCCGGCAACCAGTATGCGTGGCAGAACGAGTACTCAGGTTTCCTGACACTGCCCGTGCCAAATGCGGTTCAGCTCTCACAGCTGACCGGACAGGTGGCACAGAACAATGGCTTCAACTTCCAGTTAAGCCAGCAGGACATTGCGACCATGACGTTCCTCCACCAGCACATCCAACACATCATCTACATCGTGAAAGAGAATCGCACCTTCGACCAGATCCTCGGCGACCTGACCAACGGAGCCAACGCGGATCCGGCCTATACCCAATTCCCCCTCGTCGATACCCCGAACTTCCACGCTTTTGCCAACAACTTTGTGACCTTCGACAACTTCGACGACACCTCGATGGTCAGCATGGACGGCTGGCAATGGTCGACCGCGGCGCGGGCTCACGATATCAACGAGAAGTGCGTCACCGTCAACTACGGCAAAGGCGGCTGCAATTACGACAGCGAAGGCACGGCCCGCAACGTCAACGTTGCGATCACGGGTGTTGCCGCTCGCCAGATCGAACAACCAATCTATCCGCCCGATCCGAACCTGCTGCCCGGAAACGCCAACGAAGTCGAAGCTGACGGTCCCACTGGCGAAGAAGGCGCGGGCTATATCTGGGATGCCGCGCTCAAGAATCACCTCACGGTTCGCAACTACGGCTTTTACACCGATCTGGGCGCTTTGGATGTACGCGAAGACCTTGGCTTAATTAGTCCCACTCTCGCCTATCCTGGCTTAACGAAGCCTCCGACCCAGGTGGAGTGGCCGGCGAAGAAGGAACTGCTCAAACTCAGCGATCTCTCCTTCTGGCCCTTCGATCAGAGCTACCCCGATTTCTTCCGCTTCATGGAGTGGCAGCGGGAATTCAACAAGCAGGTCAAGAGCAACAAATTCCCCAATCTGACTTTGCTGCGCTACGATCACGATCACTTCGGCGACTTCGGCACCGCCAGTTTTGGCGTGAACACGCCGGAAATTCAGATTGCCGACGACGACTATGCAGTAGGACTGACGGCGGATGTCATCGCCCACAGCCCCTACGCCAACAACACGCTCATCTTCGTGATCGAAGACGATCCCCAGGATGGCGCCGACCACGTCAGTGGCGACCGCAGTCTGGCCTTCATCGTTGGCCCCTATGTGGCACAGGGCGCGGTTGTCTCCAACCCCTACTCGACGGTCAGCATGCTCCGGACGATCGAAGAAATCCTGGGCGTGGGGCAACTGAGCGTGCATGATGCCGGTGTGCCGCCCATGACCGCCGCCTTCAACACCAGCCAAGCGTCCTGGACCTATGAAGCGGTTCCGGCGCAGATCCTCTACACCACGCAACTCCCGATTCTGAACAAGTACGTGCAGAACCGTGACGCACTCCCGCAGCCGACGCACGACGCCGCCTGGTGGGAAGCGCAAACCAAAGGAATGGACTTCAGCCACGAAGACCGCATCCCGACGGAGAAATTCAACCGGATCCTGTGGAAGGGCATGATGGGCAGCAAACCCTATCCCGAGTTGAAGCCTGGCAAGACGCGTGCCGAGGCGAAGGAATCCAGTAAAGCCGGTTCTGAATAGATCCAGAGCCGCGGTCCACAATCATCCCCGGCTGTCTCTCGATAAGAGCGGACAGCCGGGATTTTTCATTCCGGGTGTTCTCAGCATTTCTCCGTATTACTGTGAGCAGGGGATTAGTTTCACTTGTAAACCCTGCGGGGGCAGTCGCCGCGCGCGTTGTATACTCCCTGGAAACAGGAGCGGCATCGGAAATGAAACGAATCCTAATTCTATTGAGTGCTCTTTTGTTAAGCGGCTTGATGCTGGCCGTCGCCCAGGTGAAAAAGGAAGACCTGGCCACTAAGAACACCAAGAGTCCGGGCGCCGAAACCAGCGTCACCATTAACGGCAAGAACATTTGGATCTACTACCATGCCCCCTCCGTCAGGGGTCGCCAAATTTTCGGCGGCGACGGCGCGCTCCAGCCGTATGGCAAGGTATGGCGTCTGGGCGCCGATTACGCCACCGTTCTGCACACCGACGCCGACCTCGACCTGAATGGCCTCGCCATTCCCAACGGCGACTACACCCTTTACGCCGATCTCGACAACGGCCAGTGGAAGCTGATCGTCAATAAAACCCTGATGGCCGGTGCCCGCCACATCTGGGGCGTCGGGGTCTCACCGGACGGCATTCAAGAGGGCGCCACCACCAATGATCCGGCCACCGAACTGGGCCGCACTTCGCTCACCATGGGCAAGCCGTCATCTCCGGTCGAAACCCTCAAGATCACGCTGTCGGGCGCCGGCGGCGCCAAGGGAAAACTGCTCGTCGAATGGGAGAATGTGACGGCGTCGGCGCCGTTCACTGTGAAGTAGCGGTTTCCCGCGCGGTAGAGCCGTGGAACGGAGAACGGAGTTTTTCCGCAACCTGCCAGGCATCCTCGAGCTGATTAGGGCACAAGGATTTCAGTCAAACGATGCGTCAGCGTGAGGGTTGCGCCGTAGTTGCTCGCAATACCGACAATTATTGCAAACAGAAGAAGAGTCCAAGGCCAGGTGCGTCGAAGGCGCCGCCCAGCCATGCGCCACTCAAGCAGACGCTGGACGCGCAGGCCAATCGAAGATGAGCCACTGACCAGCCCACTTGCCAGCGCAGGCTCGGACCACTGCTTCGAGGATCTCGAAAGTTTGATCAACGCCGCCGCCAGATCCAGTGCATCCTGACGATTCGCCACGGCGGCATCATCGGCCGCCAATTCGGCCGCCTCCTGCCACGCACTTTCAATGCCGCTTATCCCGGGAAACGGAGTCGCACTGATCAGCACCTTTTTGAAGTTATCCCATGACCGCTTGTGCCCCAGTTCGTGCCGGACCGCTACACGCATTTCGGGGTCGCTGAGCACAATTGCTGCCATGTCGGAAACCATCACTCTGGGTCTCCGAATGCCGACCAGAATCAGCGCGGGCGCGCCGTTCGAAGCGAGCATCGGCGCGTTAAGTGCCGGCGTGGCCGCCTCGTTGCCGATGCTCCTCGCTCTCGACAACCACTGCGTCACTGCGCGCTTGGTTCGCGCCTGAGCCCTGAGCACACGGAACAAGCCAGCGCTCAGGATGAGGAGCGAACACGCGGCTAGAATGAAGGTTCCGGCGTCCTCGTCGAGCGACGCTCTCTCCATCAACCAGAATGATGGGAAGGCAAAAAAAACGGCGACCACAGTGGAAACCGCAAAAGAAAAGATCCGCAGCCCGAACAGGAAATTGGCAGAGTTCGCGGTGGACTTTCGGCCGCTACGATTCACGCTCCGCCACGCCAACACAACCAGCGAGGACAGCGGACAGTACACGGTTGCGAAAAACGCAAGAGAAACCAGGAGTCCCCGCGCCGCAAATATCATCTCTGCCCTCCCTTCTTGAGTTGCAGTTCTGCGCGCTGACGTTCCACCAGGGTCTGCAATTCCTCGAGCAGTTTCTCGTCCTGCGCGCTGACCGCCTCCACGAAATACGAAAGGTGAAGCGAAGCATACTCGGAACTCAGAAGCCTCCGGATACCCTTCATGGCAGCCCCGCGCTCGATTTCTTCCGGGCTATACCGCGCCGAGTAGCGAAACGCCTTTCCTTCGAGAACGCGGCCGAGGAGTCCCTTTCGAAATAGACGGTCCATCGTCGTCATGATCGTGGAATAAGTTTGCCAGATGGTGCCATCCTCCAGCACTTCACGAACAGTGGCAGTTCCTCGCGCCCAGACGGCGTGGTGGACTTGTCGCTCCAGCGGCCCAAGCCGGGCCGCGGGGGTATTTTCGAAAGTAGGATGAATCGGGTCCATTACGATCGGTGCAACGGGTCGGGCTGATCCCGATAAAGAGAACTTTAAAGTCGGAGGGTTCGATGAGTCAATGAGCCGGTGACAAAATTCATCGCGCCTCAACAATTACCGCAAGTAGGTAGTAGGTCCTGGAATGTATTACCGCCGATAGGAGGCTTTTCTTAAAGCGTTAACGTTTGTGTGACGTACTATTAACAACGCGCGATTATTGTCCTCTATTTCGATTCGTGACGCACATTGATACGTGTGCTTAGGATGATAAGTTTATGAAGCTAGATGAATGCCCTCCCACTGTGCTTTTCACACCCATCATTCGATCGCGATCGAGCGTAACAGCGCTCTGCGCGGTCCGGCGCATTCTAATTGTTCTCGTCGTCGTGGCGAGTTGCGCGTTGCTGCCCGCCCAGAACGCAGTATTGACGGGTTCGCTCGGCGGCCGGGTCACCGACCAGAGCGGAGCGGTAGTGCCGGGAGCATCGGTGGTGTTGCGGAACCTCGCGACCGGCGTGCAACAATCGGCCGAGACCAACCATGCGGGACTTTACCGCTTTCCGGTGGTCATGCCGGGCACCTATTCCATCACAGCAAGTCTCAAGGGGTTTCGCGATGTCCAGGCTTTGGTGCGGGTGCTGGTAGGAAACACAACTTCGCAGGACATTCGGCTACAGGTTGGAGCAGGCGCAGACGCGGTCAAAGTAATCGGGACAACGCCGCTGCTGCGGCCGGAAGAATCCTCCGCCAGCACCGTCATCGACCGTTCTCTTATCGAAGACTTGCCGCTCAACGGACGAAAATACACCAACTTCATGGTACTCACACCGAATACCAGCTACGACGGCGATACCGGACTGGTGAGCGTTGCCGGACAACAAGGCGGCGAGGATTCGGGGTACGCCAACGGAAATGGTTCCACCTATTTCAGCGTCGATGGCTCCAATGCCACCAACAACTACTTCTCT
>JBEKXC010000154.1:0-11388 GCA_049512435.1 Terriglobales bacterium
GTCGATTTCTTTTGGAAGGCATGGATCACCCAAATTTCCTCGGCGAGTTGCACCGCGTAAACCACGCGGAATGCGTCTCCCCTAAACGGCAACGCAATCTCGAACACGCCCGAACCAAGACCATGCATCGGCTTTGCGATATCGGACTTTTCACCTTCGGCAGCGATCGTCAAGGCGGTCAGACAGATCGACCGGGCTGCTTCGGGAAACTCCTCGAATTCCTTCAGTGCCGCCCTGATCCACGAAATGGGCCGTGTCTTTCTTGTCGGCGATGGGTTGCGGCGGTCAACCACTTCATTCTCCGATATCCCTGATGTTGTCATATATGACAACGCTTGTCAAGGCGTCTGAGGCCATGCCTTTCCACGAAACATCCTCAGGGATTCATCACAAATGCGGTGTGATGGGGTTCACTTACAAGTGGCGGTTCGACGGGGAATCATGGTAATTGGGGCATTGCTGCTTTCGGGCGGCTGGGTCCTGGTCGCCGCAGTTTGACGCGGCTGGCCGCGTCTCTACTAAAGGTTATCTTATGTTTCTTGCTTTATTTCATACTTCATACGCGAAAGAGGAGGTCACATATGTCTTTATATCCGGAGAGAGTTGCTCGGTGTCAGCATATACGAGTCGATGGGACGCAGTGCGGGTCGCCGGCGCTGCGCTCGGAAAAACATTGTTATTACCACGTGCGATGGTATCGGCAGAGCATGGAGGTTCACTTGAATGTCGCAGCCAAAATCGAGGGAACCGGGACTATCTCGCTGCCGACGCTGGAGGACGCGAATTCGGTCCAGGTGGGACTGGCGGAGCTGATGCGGCTGCTGGCTGCCAACCAGATCGATTATCGGAGGGCGGCGCTGATGCTGTACGCGTTGCAGACGGCGGCGGTTAACGTGAAGCGGACCTCCTTTGAGCCCGAGCCAACGCGGGTAGTGATTGATCAGGAGTGCGTGGAGCAGCGTCCGATCGGAGCTACGGCTTGGTCCACCGTTGAAGGGTGCGAATACGACGATGTGGCCCCAAGAGAAATCGCGGAGAGAGTTGTGGCGCCGGAAGACGATGGCGAAGCATCGTTTGATTCGATGTTGAGCGCTCTTGTCGCACGGGCGGCGCATAATTCGGGGTATCCGAACCAGAGGCGGGGACCGGCAAGGGCGTTCGAGAAAAAATAGAAGTCACCAGACCGGGCTCACCCTGATCGCACTCAGAGGTTGCGCAGGAGCGCAGCGAGCGTGTCCATGGCCAGGTGGCTGGCGTGGTCGGAGGCCTGCGGCAGGCCTCCGACTTTTTGAACCAGCTCTTCCCTGCTGATCAGCCGCGCCGCTTCCACAGTCTTGCCTTTCGCCAACTCCGTAATCGCCGATCCGCAAGCCATCGCCGGAACGCAACCCTTGGCGCGAAAACGAATTTCGGCGATGCGCCTGTCTTCTAGTTTCGTCTTTTCCAATCCATTTTCCAATTTAAGGCTGAGTTCCAGAATGTCTCCGCAAGCGGGATTCTCCAGGCGCGCAGTGCGGTCGGGAGCTTCAATTTCTCCCGCATTTCGCGGATTCTGAAAATGGTCGAGGAGTTCGGCGGAATACACATGTCGATTGTAAAGCGCCGGGACTTTAATGCGCGGCTAATGCATCGAGGCTTGATTTCGCATTCGCTGCAAATGCTCCCTAGAATAGAGTCATGTCCGCTTCGCACCTTCCTCGCCGGATCGCTTGCCTGCAACCGAGCGCGACCGTCATTCTCGCCAGCGTGGGTGAATTGGATAGAGTTGTGGCGTGCACGAAGTACTGTGCGGACGTGGTTCCGGAATTGCGAACTGAATTGCATGACAACCTCCGCAGCGGCAATCGCCGTATCGTGGCCGACTCCTGGACTTCGAAGGCGAGCGAGATTCTCGCCGCCAAACCTGATCTGGTGATCGCTTCCGTTCCTTATCAGCAGGATGCCGTGACGGAGATTCTTAAGGCAGGCATACGTTTTCTTGGCTTGGCTCCTCGAACGCTCGACGACATCTACACCGACATCGCGGTGATTTCCGGCTGCGTCGGCGCTAGCGAGCAGGGTGTGAAGGTGATTTGCGAGATGCAAGCGGCAATCGAAGATGTGCGACGCCGAACGGCAAGCCTTCCGCGAAAGCGCGTGTTCTCGGAAGAGTGGGGAAAACCTATCATCGCATCGCAGCCGTGGGTGGCAGAACTGGTCGACGCAGCCGGTGGCGAATTCCTGAGTAAAGCGGGAGCGCAATGCTCGGCGGAAGAGATCGCTCGACTCGATCCGGAAGTCATTATCGCCGCCTGGTGCGGAGCTGGGGATCGAGTGCCCCTTGGAAAGATCGCTACCGGAAGAGGCTGGGCTGACACCGTCGCGATGCGGAATTCGCAGGTGTATTGCATCTCCGACGAGCTTCTGAATACTCCCGCTCCCACTCTGGTCGCGGGGTTGCGCGCACTGGCGGGCGCGATTCATCCCGCAGTATTCGGCCCGCAGCGCGGACTGAGGCCGATGACTGTCGTACGATGAGTGACGTACGTTAACTGACGTACCATGAGCACAAATACGGCGGCGATGCTGAACTACGGCTGCGTGATTTAGGATTAGCGTTATGGCAACCACATCGAAAACCGGCAAGATCGACGAAGCGCGCAAGGATGTCGACCGCCTCAATGCCGAAACCCGCTCGGCGGAGCAACTGATGGAAGGCATCACGCTGGTGTTGAATAAACACATGCTGAAGTACAACTGGGTGGGCTTCTACATGCTGGAAGCTGGCGCCAATCCGCCGGTGCTGGTGCTGGGACACTACCAGGGAGCGATGACTCCGCACACCCGCATTTCTCTGCATCAGGGCATCTGCGGCGCGGCGGCTTCGTCGGGAAAGACGGTAGTGGTGGACGACGTAACCAAGGACACACGCTATCTTGCGTGCTCCCTCGAAACCAAGTCGGAGATCGTAGTTCCAGTCTTTGTGCGCGGCCAGGTGGCGGGCGAACTCGACATTGACAGTCACTTCCTGGCGGCCTTCACTTCCGAAGACCGCGAACTGGTTGAGTATTGCGCTGAGCTCGTAGGCAAGCGACTGGAGAAGAAGTAAGTTATTGCCGCGTTGCTCCCCGAAGTTCTAAACGTAATTTCCCTTTATCATAATCATAGTTCTCTGCATCATAGTTCTCTGCCATGAAACGAGTCGTCGCCGCGCTGATCGTCAAAGATGACCTCATCCTCGCCTGCCAGAGGACGCGGCACCAGCCAATGCCGCTCAAATGGGAATTTCCCGGAGGCAAAATCGAGGAAGGCGAACAGCCTCGCGATGCCATGCGCCGGGAGCTGGAGGAAGAACTGGGGATCGTGGCGGAGGTCGGCGTGGAGGTCGCGCGCATCGTTCATGAATACCCGGGCGGGGGTTCGGTGGAGCTCCGATTCTTCGAAGTGCGCCATTACCAGGGTGAAATCGAGAACCGAATTTTTCGTGAAATCCGCTGGCTAACGCGGCCGGAACTGCTGGAACTGGACTTCCTTGAAGCGGACTTGGGTTTGGTGAAGGATCTGGCGGCGGGAAAGATCATCTGAGGGCTTACCTAGACTTGCTGGTCGTCCTGGAGCGAAAGGCTTGTTTTTTGCGAGCGCTTGAAAAAGCGGGTCCTTCGCTTCGCTCAGGATGACAATGACTATTTCTATCCCGTCCCGCCGCGCAACTGACCATAGACCAGCAGCGCCGTTAATACGACCATGATCACGGTTGTCGCCCAAGCGATGATGTTGAAGGTGGGCTTATTCACGTATTCGCCCATCAATTCCTTTTTGTTGATTAGCAATAACATGAAAATCAGCACAAAGGGTAATACTGCGCCGTTGACCACCTGCGAAAATACGGCGATCTTGATCAGCGGAAGCCCGGGTATCAGGACCACAGCTCCCCCTGCGACGATGAGCGCCGTATAGAGCCAGTAAAAGGCGGGGGCTTCGGAAAATTTGCGTTCCACGCCTGACTCCAACCCTAATCCTTCGCAAACCGTGTAGGCCGTCGACAGCGGCAGAATCGAAGCCGCAAACACCGATGCGTTGAACAGGCCCAGCGCAAACAGGATGTACGCGTAATCGCCCGCCAAGGGACGGAGGGACTGGGCGGCGTCGGCGGCGTCACGAATGTCACGAACATTATGCACGTACAGCGTGGCCGCGCAGGCCACAATGATGAACCAGGCCACCACGTCAGTGAAGATGCAGCCCACGATCACATCGAGCTTCGAGGTGTTGTACTGACGGCGAGTGACTCCTTTTTCCACGATTGACGACTGCAGATAGAACTGCATCCAGGGCGCGATCGTGGTACCGACAACGCCGATCACCATGTAGAGGTATGGGCCCTGCCTGAAGGCCGCCATCTGAGGAAGCTTCACCGTAGCGGTCAGGGCCTCCATCCACGCGGGTTTGGCCAGCACTCCCGCAAATATGTAAGTGATGTAGAAGAACGAAGCCGCCAGGAACACCTTCTCCACGCTCTTGTACTGCCCCTTGACGGCGATCAGCCAGACGATCACGGCACAGATCGGTACCGAGATGTACTTCGAGACTCCAAACAGCCCCATGCTTCCCGCAATGCCGACAAATTCGGTAATGACGTTTCCGAAATTTGTAATCAAAATGCCGATCATCATGAGGAACGTAACCCGCAGCCCGAATTCTTCCCGGATCAGATCGCTCAGGCCTTTGCCGGTAACCGCTCCCATGCGGGCGCACATCTCCTGCACTACGATCAGGGCGACCGTAATGGGGATCATGGTCCACAAGAGCAGGTAACCGAACTGTGCGCCAGCCTGCGAATAGGTGAAAATGCCGCCGGAATCGTTGTCGACGTTCGCGGTGATGAAGCCTGGCCCTACGACCGCAAAAAACAGCAGGAACCGGATCTTCCAACTTCTCAGGAATTTCATGCGCGCAGGCCACAGGGACGGTTCAAATTGGCAAAACAGAACGATCAGAATAAATGCTAAAAGCGCCGCGTGGGTAGACGAATCTGCAAAATCCCGAAAGTTTTTCGTAGAGACGCGAGTGGCTACAGCTTGGCGCGCAGCATCGCGATCACGTCGTCCGGTGTGATCACGCCGGTAAGATGTTTTTGCTCGTCGACTACTGGCAATGTGAGCAGGTTGTATTTGTCAAACAGTTCGGCAAATTCCTTCTCTTTCGCGCCTTCGTCGCAGGAAATGAGGGGCTCCTGGCCTAAAGCGAGCAGCGGGGTCGAGGAGGGCGCCAGAACGATCTTCACCAGTGGCACGGCGCCCGCCAGAGTGCCATGAGAATCGGTCAGGTAAATGGTGCTCATGTTTTCCATGCGGCCTTCGAAACTACGCATGGCCTCGATGGCATCGTGGGCTGTGGCTGCGACCGGGAGCGCAATGTATTCGGTGGTCATGCGGCCGGCAGCGGTATTCTCTTTGAACTCGAGCAGTTCGGTAACTTCCTGGCGCTCTTCGGGCTGCATCTGCACCAAGATTTCTTCGGTGCGCTCGTCAGAGAGATCGGCCAAAAGGTCGGCGGCAGCGTCCGGTTCCATCTCCTCGACAATATCGGCGGCCCGATCGGAGTCGAGGGATTCCAGGACGGATTTCTGCACTTTGGGCTCGAGTTCTTCCAACGCGCCGGCGGCAACGTCTTCGTCCAGAGTCTCGAACACGGCTTCGCGCTCATCGGGAGCGAGATCTTCCACGATGTCAGCAATGTCAGCCGGATGAAGTTTGCCCAGGCGTTCGTTCGAAATCTTCAGTCTGACGCGACGGGCGGGGTCGGTCTCGACGATATCCACGAAGTCCCAGGGAATATCGCGGGCAGGAATGCGCAGGAGCAAAACGCGAAGGGCAGCCGCTGGGACCATGCCTTTGAGGAGGCGGCGAACGGCGCCCCGCGCGCCTACATCCACGCCACCAACTCTTAGAACGGAATGATTGTCGGCGCTGTCCTGGTGAAAGTCCACGTCGTTGACGCGCACAACTTTTCGACCGTGGACGTCAATGACCTGCTGATCGAGCAGATCACGGCTGAGCAATAACAGGCCTTCAGAACCATCGGCTGCGGTCCAATCGGCAGCCCCAGTGGACGCGCGAATACCGCCATTGATCTCGGAAACGGCGGTCAAGGGCAAGACTCGGTTTCCCGCTGGCGTTTTAACAATCAGCAGGGCAACGCGGGAGCGGTCTTCCTGCGGGGCAAGGGCTACCTCCCGCACTCGGCCGCTTGCCGCGCCGGACGCGTCATACACGGTCGAGCCCAAGAGTTCGCTTAGCGAGACGGTGGCCACGTCAAGAGGATACCCAAGAGCGCGGGCGGATACCAGATGAATGCGCTTTTTTTTACACCCGAAAGCTCAAACACCAATGACGCAACATCTGGAGGATTTGCGGAAGCTTGACATTACGCTGGTTGACATGCCGCGACCGGACTGACTACACTCTGCCTTCCTTACTGCAAGGCGGCGCGCTACCGTTGGAACGTGTCGGTTGCGCCGAGAGAATTATGGGAAAGCGTCCTCGTATCGCGGTTGTCGGTAGCGCCAATGTCGATTTGACTACGTTCTCAGACCAGTTTCCAAGGCCGGGAGAAACCATCTTTGGGCAGAAGTTTGATTTGGGATTTGGCGGGAAAGGCGCGAATCAGGCGGTTGCCGCGCGCCTCTGCGGAGCCGACGTCTTCATGGTGGCGCGGGTCGGGGACGATCTGTTTGGTCCATCAACCATCAAGAACTTTGAAAAGCTGGGGATCGACGCCACGCATGTACGGCAACTGAGCGGTGTGTCGAGCGGAGTGGCGCCGATTTTTGTCGATGCTTCGGGGCAGAATCGAATCATCGTGGTCAAAGGCGCCAATGATGAACTCAAACCTGCTGATGTGGATGCGGCGGCAGAGATGCTGAAGAGCGCCGACTGCATCGTTCTGCAGTTCGAGATCCCGCTGGAGACCGTCTACTACACCATCAAGTTTGCGCGGCGGAATAGTATCCGCTGCATTCTGAACCCGGCTCCGGCACAACCCATCGACATCACGGCGATCGCTGACCTCGATTATTTTGTTCCCAATGAGAGCGAGGCAGAGGCGATTTCCGGAATGCCGGTGCGCAATCTCGATGATGCCAAACGCTGCGCGGGCAAGCTGGTGGCGAGCGGCATTCGGCGCGTGATACTCACTTTGGGCGCGAACGGTTCGCTGCTTGCCGGAAGTGAAGGCATGGAGCACGTGCCTGCGTTTAACGTGAAGAGCGTTGACAGCACCGGAGCCGGTGACGCTTTTATTGGCAGCTTCGCGACCTTTCTTGGCGAGGGTGTACCGGAGCGCGAAGCCGTCAAGCGCGCCAACCTTTATGCGGGGCTTTCGACTACTGGGGTGGGGACGCAGAAATCTTTCTATGACCGCGCGCGGTTTGACTCGGAGTGGGGTGGAAGAAGCAAGGCATAGAGGTGGGGCCGAGCTGCGCTCGGCTTGGACCCTTCGCCCTCGCTCAGGGCAGGCTCGCGAGGCGCCCACACAAGCTAGGTCTCAGCGCTCCATCAGTAGAACTTTCTCGGCTTCGTCGATCTCGGTCAACTTGACCTCGATCACTTCATTGTCAGTGGTCTGCACGGTTCGACCGATGAACGTGGCCTCGACTGGCAATTCTCGATGGCCGCGATCGATCAGCACCAGCAACTGCACCAGGCTCGGGCGGCCATGCGAAAAAAGGGCGTCTAGGGCAGCTCGCGTGGTGCGGCCGGTGTAGAGCACGTCGTCGACCAGCACAATCTTTTTCCCCTCGATGGAAAAACCAATCTCCATTTCCTGCACTACCGGCTTCGGGCCCAGGGTAGAAAGATCATCCCGATAGAACGTGATATCGAGCGTGCCCACGGGAACTTTTTTCTTTTCGACCTGCTGAATCATTTTGCCCAGCCGCTCGGCAATGGGAACGCCGCGGCGGCGGATTCCCACTAATCCCAAGCCGTCAACGCCGCCATTTTTTTCGAGGATTTCGTGAGCCAGTCGCACCAGTGTGCGTTCGATCTCCGAGCCCGACATCAACTGCGCTTTTTGTCGGAGCGCCGTTTTGCGGACAGCGTTCTTCTTCACAGTCATGCACGAATACCTCGTTAATACCAGTTTGAATGCGGAAAATACTTTGCGGGCCCGATCGACCCCGGTTCTTGAATGTATTGGAGTCCTCTCTGGAACGTCAAGCATCAGTCGCAATGACCCTCGCGCCTTCCCCGAAACGCGAGGCTCACCGCGCATCCCAGTCCGCCCGTGCCACCGGCGACCAGGGCCAACTTGCCTGAGAATCTCATATTCATTTCGCCAGTTAGGCCGCCAATTGTCCGCTACGCTTGAAGAACGCGAGCAGATCTGCGTTGATCTGGTCCGCGTTGGTTGCAGGCATCCCGTGCGGAAACCCTGGATACACCTTCAGCGTGGCGTTCTTCACAATCTTGGCGGACATCAGACCAGACGCGCCGATTGGCACGATCTGGTCGTCGTCGCCATGCATGACGAGGGTAGGCACATCGATCTTCTTGAGGTCTTCAGTGAAGTCCGTCTCCGAGAAAGCCTTGATGCAGTCGTAGTGGGCCTTCATTCCTCCCAACATGCCCTGCAACCACCAGTGTTCCCGAATGCCTTCCGAAATCTTGGCGCCGGGCCGGTTGTAGCCGTAGAAGGGGAGGGTAATGTCCCGGTAAAACTGCGGCCGATTTGCCGCAAGCTGGGCTCGGAGGTCATCGAAGACCGAGATGGGCAAGCCACCGGGATTCTTTTCCGTCTTCAGCATTAGCGGTGGCACCGAACTGATGAGCACGGCCATGCCGACACGCTTCGAGCCATGCCGCCCAATGTAACGGGCAACTTCTCCGCCGCCAGTGGAGTGGCCCACATGGATCGCGTTCTTCAGGTCAAGTTTTTCGGTGAGAGCCGCGAGATCGTCGGCGTAGGTGTCCATGTCATTGCCATCCCACGTCTGGGTGGAACGGCCGTGCCCTCGCCGGTCATGCGCGATGACTCGATAACCCTGCTGGCCGAAGAACAACATCTGTCCGTCCCAGTCGTCCGCGGTGAGCGGCCAGCCATGGCTGAACACTATGGGCTGGCCCGTGCCCCAGTCCTTGTAGTAAATCTGCGTGCCGTCTTTCACTGTGATCGTAGCCATAAAGATTTCTCCTTCGTTGTGATTCTCAGTTGTGATTCTTATTTGCAGGTATCGAGGCTTCGGCCAGCGGGAGCCACACTTGAAAACGTGTATCCCCGGGTTTTGAATCGACATGAATACTTCCCCTGTGTTTCTTCACAATGCGCTGAACTGTGTCCAAGCCCAATCCCGTGCCCTCGCCGACTCCCTTGGTCGTGAAGAATGGTTCAAAGATGTGGGGCTCAACCTCGGGCGAAACGCCTGGACCGTTATCGCCGATCTCAACCACAACGCAACCGTCTTCGCGATAGGTTCGCACTCGAAGCTCGCCCTTTCCCCCCATCGCATCGATAGCGTTATCGATAAGGTTGGTCCACACCTGATTCAGCTCGCTGCCGAATGAATTCACGAGCAGTGGAACCCGCTGATAGTCGCGCTGTACGACGACTCCGCGCTTGAGCTTATGATTCAAGATGGTGAGCGTGGTTTCCAGACTTTTCACGATGTCGACATTTTGTACCGGCGCCTGGTCCATGTAGGTGTATTCCTTGACCGCACCGACCAGATCGGAGATGCGCGATATGCTGCTCTCAATTTCGTTCAGCAGACCCGCGATCTCGACCGAGGCAGCAATCCTTACCAATGCGGCTCGGGCGGTGCCGGCATCGAGGGCCGCGAACAACGATTCCAGCACTTCCGGCTTGATGTTCTTTCTTGCCAGATCGGCTGCCAGTTGCCACAAGTCGGTCTGCCCGTGACTGCGCAACAAAGAATCAAGCTGCTCTTCCAGGTCGCTGATAGCCAACGCATCGAGTGGAGGGTCGTCGTGCTGGATGAACGAAGTTTCCAGCTTCTCGATTTCCGCTCTCTGCGCAGAAGTGAGATCGCGCCTGCCCAGTTCGAGACTCGCGTTCTTGATTTTCTTCAGGATGTCACGCAATTGGCTGGTGGCACGTTTGGCAGCCGAGGCCGGATTATTGAGTTCGTGAGCCAAGCCCGCGGAGAGCTTCCCCAATGCGGCCAATCGGTCTCGCTGTTGTTCGATGCGGGTGGTTTCGCGGATCCGGTCGGCCATCAGGCCCACCAGACGCTTGGCTAACTCCGGCATTTTCTGCACCAGCTCTGGAAATAGCGCAGCAGGAAATCGCAAGATGCGGCTGTCGGTGGCGGCGCGCCCATTCACCGAAAACTGCTTCATCCTTGAGAACGGAAGCGCTCCAGTGACATCGCCCGGCCCCATGGAAAATGCGACAGTCTCGCCGCTCAATTCTCCGTGGAGCTCAAGTCGCCCCTCGAGAACCACAAACATCGAATCTGCGGGAGTGCCCTGGCGCAGGTAGGTGTCGCCCGCCTTGTAGCGGAGTTCTTGCGACTGGCTGATGAACCAGGCGATCTGATCGTCGGGCAGATCCGCGAATGCCGGAACGAGAAGTAATTCCGAATTTTCGACCATTTATGTCTTTATTACCTTTATGTCTTTATACCTTGCTCAAATACTGATGGATGAACTGCACCGCTACTGATCCTTCGCCAACTCCCGAAGCCACCCGCTTCACCGAACCGTGCCGCACATCGCCCACCGCAAAGATGCCGGGAACATTGGTCTCGAGCAGGAATGGATCTCGTTCGAGCGTCCAACCCTTGGGGCGTTCGCCATCGCGAACCAGATCGGGGCCGGTCAACAGAAAGCCACGCTCGTCGCGTTCCACCAGACCTCCCAGCCAGTCCGTGGCCGGCAGGGCTCCAATAAAGATAAACATCGAACTGGCCGGCACTCGTTCCACCTTGTTGGTATCCGAACAAAGGACGGAGATCTCTTCGAGGCGCGAGTCACCGTGCGCCTCTTGGATGCTGGCGTGGGCCCACACTTGAATGTTGGGCGTCTCTTTAATCTGATCAATCAGATACTGCGACATGGTGCTGGCCAGCGAACTGCCGCGCACGACCATGACGACGCGCTCGGCGTAGCGGGCGAAGTTCATGGCGGCCTGGCCCGCCGAATTCGCGCCGCCGACCACGTAAATGATTTCACCCTTACAGGAGAGTGCTTCCGTGGCTCCGGCGCCGTAGTAGACTCCGGCACCCTGAAGCCGATCGACTCCAGGGGCTTCCAGTCGCCGCCACTGCACTCCGCTTGCGATCATCAGGGCATGGCAGGAGATTTCGTTGCCGTCAGCCAGCTTGACGATGCGGTAGGATCCCTCGGTGCGCACGCCGACCGCTTCTTGAGCAAGAATTTCCACTCCAAA
>JBEKXC010000155.1:0-11641 GCA_049512435.1 Terriglobales bacterium
CGCGAAGCGACATCTGAGAGTTCCGACTAATGGTTCGACGCAGCTTGACCGGAAACGAGAGCGTCCTGCTTTGATGTACGCGGAAGGGAGGGATTTCGTTCCAGCGACGACGGGGTTCGGTTGTTGGAGGGATTCTCGGTAGTGGTACAGTTTGAAATTGCAGTCCCTCAGCGGCTGAAGCCGCATTCAAGACAAGGCGGTTATCGCAGCGGTGAACCGCTGCGCCACCCAAAGGCTAAATCAAAGGCAAATGCAAAAACTTTTGGCGGGCGCTACCGTGGAATCCCACCCTTGCGCAAAAAACGCGCAAGGATGGGGCACCCATCGGTCGAAATGATCGCAGCCAAAAAACTGGGTTTTTCAGCACTCTGTGGAGCCGCATTCAAGACAAGGCGGTTAACGCAGCGGTGAACCGCTCCCCCCATCACGCCAACACCGGGCGTGCTGGGGACCCCGGCGCTGCGCCACCCAAAATCAAAACAATCCGCCGAGGCGGGTGAAATTGGAATTTGCCGTTACAATTGGGTGCGAGGTGATTCCACAGGCATGAAAAACATGACTCGACTTAACACCACGAAGGCTACGCTGTTATTCTTGATTCTATTCGCCTTTCGACAAGATCAAGGACGAAGACTTTCAGCCTGCGATCGAGGCTGGTATGGCGCAGCAGCAGGCCGAAGTCGAGAGCATCGCGAACAACCCCGATGCCCCCACTTTCGCCAACACGATTGTTGCCCTGGAAAAGAGTGGGCAGTTACTCAATCGCGCCATGGCAGCCTTCAACGCGATCACCGAAGCCAATACCAATCCCACGCTGCAGGGCGTCAAAACCATAGAGGCTCCCAAACTCGCGGCGCACCAGGATTTCATCTTCCTCAACAGCAAACTTTTCGCGCGCGTGGCCGCGATTTACAAGCAACGCGCCACGCTCAAGCTCGATCCCGAGTCGCTCCGACTGCTGGAGTACGACTACGACCAGTTTGTACACGCCGGCGCCAACCTCTCTGAAGCCGACAAGACTGAACTCAAGAAGCTCAACGAAGAGGGTTCGTCGCTTTCCGACTCCTTCACCAGCAAACTGCTCGACGCCACCAAGGCGGGCGCCTACGTCACCACCGACAAAAGCGCGCTCGCCGGCCTCTCTGAAGCTCGCATCGCGGCCGCCGCGCAGTCTGCCAAAGGCCGGCAGATCGAAGGCTTCGTGATTCCGCTGCAGAACACTACCCAGCAGCCCGACCTGGTCTCGCTCAGCGATCGTGCCACCCGTCAAACTCTCTTCGAACACTCCTGGAATCGCACGGAGCACGGCGACGCCAATGACACTCGCGACACCATCGCCCGTCTTGCTCAGCTCCGCGCCCAGAAGGCGAAAATCCTCGGCTATTCGAGCTTCGCCGCGTGGAAGCTCGAAGACCAGATGGCCAAAAAACCCGAAGCTGCATTGCAGTTCATGGATGCCATCGTCCCGGCCGCAACCGCAAAGGCGTCGCGAGAAGCGAAAGACATTCAGAAAGTCATCGATGCCCAGAAGGGTGGCTTCCAGGTCCAGCCGTATGACTGGAACTTTTATGCCGAGCAGGTCCGTAAAGCTCGCTACGACCTCGACGATGCGCAGGTGAAGCCGTACTTCGAACTCAATAACGTCCTGCAAAATGGTGTATTCTACGCCGCCAATCGGCTCTATGGAATTACCTTCAAAGAGCTGCACAACATTCCTGTTTACCAATCCGATGTACGCGTCTTCGAGGTCTTCGACGCGAACGGCAAGCACCTCGCGCTGTTCTACTGCGACTACTTCAAGCGCGACAACAAGAACGGCGGAGCCTGGATGTCGAGCCTCGTCGATCAATCACATCTGCTGGGGATGCAACCCGTTGTCTACAACGTTGCCAACCTGCCCAAGCCGGCCGAGGGCGAACCCGCACTGATCAGCTTCACCGACGTCATTACCATGTTCCACGAGTTTGGACACGCCCTGCACGGCATGTTCGCCGACTCCGAGTATCCAACCCTTTCGGGAACCTCGACGGCTCGCGACTTCGTCGAATTTCCTTCGCAGTTCAATGAGCATTGGGCCAGAGATCCGGAAGTTTTTGCCCACTATGCGAAGCACTATAAAACCGGCGCTCCCATGCCAGAGGAGTTTGTGGCGAAGCTAAGGAAATCCGAGACTTTCAACAAGGGCTACGACATGACGGAACTTCTGGCCGCGGCTGAACTCGATATGCAGTGGCACTCGCTCACGCCGAGCGCTCCGCTCGAGAACCCCGACGCGTTCGAGAAGCAGGCGCTCGATAGGACTCACCTTAACGTCAGTTACGTACCACCGCGCTATCGTTCCACGTACTTCGCCCACATCTGGGGAGGCGCGGGATACAGCGCCGGCTACTACGCCTACCTCTGGACCCAGATGCTCGCTGACGACGGCTACGAGTGGTTTGTCGAACACGGCGGCTTGACGCGCGCCAACGGCGACCGCTTCCGCCAGATGGTCCTTTCTCGCGGGAACACCGAGGATCTCGGCAAAATGTACGAAGCCTGGCGCGGGGCGCCACCCAATACGAAGGCGATGTTGAAGTACCGCGGCCTCGAGGAATCCCCGTCAAAATAGTTGGGGAACGGATTGCGGGCGGGAACAGGGAGGCAGCTATGGCCACGGAAACGAATACTTTGACGCCGCTAGATAGAACGATCGAGAGAACCACGAACGATAGAACCGCGATCGCTGGCACGATGGCTGAGACGACTCCGAAGACGGCTGCTCGAATTCTCGCGAACTACGTGGGTGGTCGGTGGATAATGCCGATGGCGTCGGCGTCCGGCCTTCTCGACGTGACTAACCCGGCCAGCGGCGAAGTATTGGCGCGCGTCCCGCTGTCAGGAGTTGCCGAGGTCGAAGCGGCGGTCGCTGCCGCTACGGCTGCGCTCCCGGAGTGGCGCTCGCGTTCGGTCGGCGAGCGTACGGAATTTATCTTTTCTTTGCGCGAAAAGTTCCGGCAGCGGATTGACGAGCTTGCGGCTTCGGCGACGCGCGAGTCGGGCAAAGTGCTGTCGGATGCGCGCGCGGAGATCTCGCGGAGCATTGAAGTACTCGAAGTAGCGTGCGCCGCTCCCATGACTATGCAGGGGCGGATTCTGGAAGGCGTGGCGCGCGGAATCAATACCGAAACCATTCGTCAGCCGATCGGGGTCTGTGCCGCCATCACGCCCTTCAACTTCCCGGCCATGGTGCCGATGTGGTTTCTGCCCTTCGCCATCGTTTGCGGAAACACGTTCGTTTTGAAGCCGTCGGAGCAGGTTCCACTTACAGCGGAACTGATGTTTCACATTTTCGAAGAGATCGGTTTGCCGCGCGGGGTGGTGAATCTGGTCCATGGCGCGCACGATGCGGTCAACGCGATTCTGGATAGTCCCGGGATTCGCGCGGTTTCATTTGTGGGCTCGGTTAATACGGCGAAGTACATTTACCGGCGCGCGGCAGAAAAAGGAAAACGGGTGCAGGCTCTCGGCGGCGCGAAGAATTACATGATCGTGATGCCGGATGCGGTCGTCGACAAGACGGTCGCGAACGTTCTCGGCAGCGCATTCGGCAACGCGGGTCAGCGCTGCATGGCTGGATCGGTGCTGGTAACGGTGGGGTCGGCGCAAGCGGCGGTCATGGGTCCATTGAAAGCTGGAGCGGAGAAGCTGGTTGCGGGCGATGGCATGGACCCGAAAGTGAGCCTGGGGCCGGTGATTTCGAGCGCCGCCTGCGATCGCATTCATGACGCGATCGAAAGCGGACTGAAAGATGGTGCGGAGTTGCTAGTGGATGGACGGCGTCCGGCGGGGGTTCCAGCGGGAGGAAATTTTGTTGGCCCGACCATTCTGAACAACGTCACGCCCGGGATGCGCGTGGTCCGCGAAGAAATTTTTGGACCGGTGCTCTCGGTGATGCACGTGGATACGCTCGAGCAGGCGATTGAGCTGGTGAATAGCGATCCGCGCGGCAATGGCACCTCGATCTTTACGGAAAACGGCGCGGCCGTGCGCGAATACAGCCGGCGCATCGAAGTTGGCATGGTGGGCGTGAATATCGGCGTGGCCGCGTCGCCGGCTTACTTCCCGTTTTCAGGCTGGAAGGATTCGTTTTTTGGCGACCTGCACGTCCACGGCTGGGATGCGGTCGAGTTCTTCACCCGCAAGAAGACGGTAACCTCGCGCTATTTTTCCGCGGGGGAAACCGGGAAGTTCTTTGTTGAGCAAGGGGACAAACACTAGCTGGAGGGGACGGGCGGGGACGCCCGTCCACCACCGCTTCTTAGTGTTTGAAAGAAATATTCAGACCGGTCGCTAACTGTACGTCGTTCCTCTCAATTGGAGGCGTGGCGGTCGGAGGCTTAGAGTCAAAAACATCCCCAAACGACGTTTGCCAGCCTAGCCACTTGTTGAGCCTGGTGACCAGTCCCAGATTAAATGTGCCGCGATACACTCCGGTATTGCTGAGGTTTGGGTAGAGCAGAAAGCTCTGCGTGAGGACTGTGCTCTTGCCGAGCTTGTGGGTGAAGGCATCCCCAAGGGTCAAGGCCGCTGAACTCTGGGAATATGAGTAATTGATGGTTGCTGGGGGCGGAAGCGGATTCGTCGTCGGAATATCGGAGAAGCTTTCATGGGTGTAGTTCAATCCGGCAAACAGATCGAAGGTAGTAGCCGGTTGCTTGATCGCGTGTATGCCAGCTCCGCCTCCCAGAATCGAGCGCAGGTCGAGGTCCTGCAGCGAATTGGAAAAGAAGTCGCCGCTGACAAACCCGAACGTGCGTGTCGAGAAATCATGGTCGTAGCGAGCGCCGCCCCCGATAGAGTTGGCGGTCGTTAGAGGGGTGGTTTGGGTTGCCGTGAGCTTGTCGTTAACGGCGTAGATCGAGTTGGTGTAAAGGGTCAGCTTGTCGTGGAACCCGGTGCGCACGGCATTAAAGGCGACGTTCAGGTTTTTGGTTTCGCTGTTACCGGCGGTCACGGCGAAGCCCAGATTAAGACCGCCGTTCCAGCCTTCGAGAAGTCCCGGGTGCAGGCTCTTGTCATAAGCCGCCTGCTCGTCGGGACTGCGCAGCATAGTAACTGAAGTCTTCGGCGCTTCTACTGGTCCCGCCGTTTTGGTGGCAACGACTACATCGTCGCCGCTGGTAGTAACTGGGCCAACCGCTGTCTTGCCTGTCTTTCCTCCAAGGGTTACATTCAAATCGCCGGTGGACGTAAGGCTCTGAATCGCGTCAAACTTCACGGTTACGTCGCCGGCGTAGTCGGTCTTGATCACTAAGGTCTTACCGTCGGACTTGGCGATCGATCCAGTCAACCGATCTCCATTCTTCAGGACGACCTGGTCGGCGAGCGCCGGAATCGCCAATACCAAAAGCGACGACAAAAAAAGACGTGGCACAGATTTCCTAAGCACAAAAACCTCCTGGGTGATTCACGAAATAGAATGGAATTTTTGCTGAAGCTTGGGACACAACAGCACCCCACGTCAGACCGTGAGTTACAGAACTTTCCCAAAGCCGCAAATAGTTATTCTGGATGGTGGGATTATATCGAACTAGCGATCATTGCGCATGACGCGGCAGGACTTGACGAGCAGGAATGTTACGAAGTATTCAGGCTTTATTTTCAGGCTTATTTTCAGGCTCGGGCTTAGTTTCAGCCTTGGCATCGCGATCCTTCATACCCTCTTTCAGGGCGCGAATGCCCTCGCCCAGCCCCTTGCCCAACTCCGGCAATTTCCTGGGGCCAAACACCAGCAGCGCGATAAAGAAGATCACCAGCAGGTGCATGGGTTGGAACAAGCCTTCAAACATAAAGCCTCCAAACCGGACATGAGAACCGGCAACAGCGGATAACGCAAGCCAATCTACAGTCTACTCCAAGTGAACGCCAGCAGTCTCGCCGATTGCGGCCATGATCACAAACTGCGCTCTGTCGCTTGGCATGTCCCTGGAAATTACTTCCGTGACCTATCGGCGATTCCGCTGGCGGACTATTTTGGGCACAGGGCGATTGTCGCGCGTCAAAACCGCTAGAACCGCTGGAGGGCTTCGTGAAACGCTGTATCCCGATATCACTTTTGCTTCTGCTGGCGGCAGGTTCGCTGCGGGCTGAACCGGCTCCTGCATCCGCTTCTGACGCCATTTTCCTGTGGCTGGCGGGCGGCATTTCGAGCGCACGCATCGAACGCCTGACGACCGAACGCCAAGCCCCAACGCCGGATGAAACCCGGGCGCTTTCATGCCACGCCACGCCGGCCTACACGCGCGCCCTGCAAAAAGCGGGAGCGGACTCGAATTTAATTCAGAGCCTCGCACGTCAGAATTCGGGTCGAAATTCGGGCAAGAGTTTGGATAAGAGTTCGGATAAAAGTTCGGATAAAAGTTCGTTGCAGAGATCAGTTGCCAAGCCCTGTTCCAGCTCTAGCCCGGCAGCTCAAATCGCCGCTCTCGTTCACGACAAAAATTTCGACGCCGCTGAAGACCAGATACGCATTTTGCTTCGCGACGATCCCGACTCGGCTGCACCGAATCATGCTTTGCTGCATTTTGTACTTGGAACCGTTCTTCGCCGGCAAGAGCGGTTCGACGATGCGCTCGATGAATTCACGGAATCTTCGCGCCTGATGCCCGGTTTCCCCGAAACTCACAGTCAGCTTTCTTACCTTTTTTACCGGACAGACGATGCCGACAGCGCACTGGCCGAGGCCCGCACCGCCCTCAGTATGGATCCCGCCAATGCCGAGGCCTACCGTTACCTCGGACTCGCGCTCTACGCCGATGGCCATTACGATGCCGCTCTGCATGTTTTTGATGAGGCGCTCGCGCGCGAACCCGAGGGCTCCCTCGCGAACGCGGACGTCTACTTTGACATGGGGATCACGCACCGCGATCAGGGCGATCTACGGCGTGCCGCCATCGCCTATCGCCACGCCCTTAGCCTGCGCCCCGATTTCTGGGAAGCACACAGCAATCTTGGCGTTGTCCTGCACGATCAGGGCAAACTGGACGAGGCGATCGCGGAATATCGCTTGGCCAAGCGCCTCAAACCGGACGAAGCGAGCGTGCGCAACAACCTGGGAAACACTCTTTGCGACAAGGAAGATTTCAATGGCGCCATCACGGAATTCACCGATCTCTATCGCCAGAGTCCGGAGTGGGAAGGCGGTCATAATTGCCTGGCTCGCGCCTACATGTCCAAGAGTGACTACCCATCTGCCATTCGCGAGTTACGGGCCGCCATTGCCGCCAATCCCGCGGGCGCGGCCGAACACCGCGTCTTAGGACAGGCGCTGCTGCTTTCGGGAAAGGATCAGGAAGCGGTAGGCGTGCTGCGCACCGCGGTTGCGCTCAACCCTGAATCGAGCATGGCCCACCACTATCTTGGGACCGCGCTGGTGAATACCCAACGACTGGCGGAGGCGGAAAAAGAATTTCGCGAAGCCCTCCGGCTCGATCCGAGCGCCCAGAATCACTATTCTCTAGCCGCCTGCCTGATGGCTCTTGACCAATACGAAGAGGCTCTCGGAGAACTCGAAATCGCTTCCCGCCTCGATCCCAGCCAGAACCTCTACCGGACCCGCATGCAGGAAGTGGTTCGACTGATCACAACCTCGAAGTAGCTCCGTAGTAACTCGCTCCAGGATGCACCATCGGACATAATCTTTATGCACTGACGTGCATCGCTTCCGGCCGTCAACAAACCTAGAATGTGGGAAGTAATTGCGGTGCTCACAGCGCCGCCCGGGGTAATCAATGGCAACCAGCGCCACCCAGCAAGCACAACAAAAACCGGTCAACCCGGCTGCATTATCCACCTCGGGGCGGCATCTGACGCACGTATCCGCGCCGGAGAAGAAACTCGCCGGCTACGGCCTGCCTTGTTCGCACTGCCACGCCTACTACCCGGCTGACATGCACGTCTGTCCGATCTGCCACTCGCCGGAACGAGTCTCGCCCACCGCACCGGTGGCGCATACCCTGGCTTCCGCCGCGTCGCAGCCTGTGTCGCAGCTCACTTCGCAGCTTTCGTCTGAGGTTGCGTCGCAACTGACGTCACAATTAACGACTGGCGCGCAAATCGACAGCGACCGCGAGCGCTTCCTGAAAGAACTCAAGTCACAGGCCTTCGCTTCCCACACTCAGATCAATGCCGCGGCCACATTCCGGTGCGTTCTCGAGCACCAGCACAGCGGGTCGACAGAGCCGGCCGCAGTTTGCCACAGTTGTTACGGCGAAGTCCGCCAGCAAGCCGACCGTATGGAAGCCGCTCTTCACATGGACGCAAAAGAAGCGGCGAAAATTGTCTATGAAGCGGTCTGGGCGGATACGTCCGATCCCAACACTACCTACCTGAACGCGGCCACGGCTCTGCTGTCGGAGTTGCGCAAACGCGCCGGCATCGGGCTCCTGGTCGGCACAAATCAGGTCGGCACAAATTAACCCCTGGCCCACTAGCCACCGACCCCTTGTGGACGCGGGGCTTTGCCCTAGCCCTATAAGACGCTGACGTAAGCAAAGTTCCTTCCGCTTATTCCGCCTATTGCATCGATTTTCCAATGAACGCGATGAAAATTCCTCTTGACAATAAGTTATATCTTATATAAGCTAAGACCTATGAATGGCCTTGATGCCGCTTTCTCCGCTTTAGCTGACCCCACGCGTCGGGCGATTCTTGCGCGCCTCGCCAAAGGGGAGACCACGGTCAACGAATTAGCGAAGCCCTTCGAGATGACGCAACCCGCAATCTCCCAGCACCTGAAGGTGCTCGAAGATGCGGGATTAATAGTTCGGCGAGTTGATGGTGCGAAGCGTCCTCGCCGTCTTGCAAGCGCGGGTATCGACGCGATGGATCAATGGCTGGCAATGCTGCGCAAAGCCCTTGAGAAAAACTACGACCGGCTGGACGGAGTTCTCGCCGGGATGGAACAACACAAAAGAGGAGAAAAACGATGAGCAAGCTGACGCTGAAGACGGAAGGAGATACACACGTAATTGTGACCAGGCACTTTGCCGCGCCTCCAGAAGCCGTGTACCGCGCCCACACCGATCCGAAATTAATCCAGAAATGGTTGCTGGGTCCGGAAGGATGGACGATGCCGGTTTGCATCAATGAAGCCAAGCCAGGAGGCAAGTTCCGTTACGAGTGGACGAATGGCAAAGGCCGCGGTTTCCACATTACGGGCGAGTTTCTGGAGCTTGAGCCTTATCACCGGATCGTGCATGTCGAGCGCATGTATCTGCCAGATCCTACGCCGGACAACCACGTTGAAACCAAATTCGATCCGGACGGCAAGGGAACTTTGATGACGATGCGGATGACGCTACCCGATGCTCAGACGCGAGCGGCCATGCTTGCGACCGGCATGGAGCGCGGAATGGAAGCGAGCTACGTGCGCCTGGAGGGAATGATCTAGTTTGATCATGCGCACGGATCACACATTGCGGACAACTGGGCAAGTTCACACCCGAGGAGAGCATCCATGGCAAGCACAGCGGTAGCAACTACGTCGGCAACGATTTCAACCACAGCGGCACGGCTTGCGATGGGGGCGATCACTACGTATCAGATCCTTCTGGTCGTGCTGATCTTTCTCAGGCCGGACCTGGATCCTTCCTGGCACACGATCAGCGAATGGGCGATCGGCCCCTATGGCTGGATAATGTCAGGCGCATTTCTTATCTCAGCAGTGAGCTACGCGGCCCTGTTCGTGATGTTGAGATCGCAACTGCAGGGGACGATGGGCCGTATTGGCCTCGGGATACTCCTGATCTGCGCGGTTGGCACGGCTGGGGTAGGCATCTTTACGACAGATCCCATGCCCTTTCATTGCCCTTTATCGACAACCGGTACGCTTCACGTAATATTCGGCACTAGCCAATTGATGCTGCTTCCATTTGCGGCGCTGCTCATCAACCTGAGCCTGGCCCGCAAGAACCAGGCGTGGGCAAGCACGCGCAGAGTTTTGCTTTGGACTGCTGGCTTGCCTTTGTTTGGCTTCTTAGCCTTTGCCGTATACACAAGTATTTTTGTGGCGCCCATGGGCCCGCAAGCTTACGGCCCTGGCGTCAATATTGGCTGGCCTCCGCGGTTCGCATTTTTTACCTATATGCTGTGGCTCGTAATCCTGGCGTCGCAAGCGATCAGGTGCAGGCGTAGGCGGCTTGATCGGGCAGAATAAACTCGCATCCACCAGGTAGAATGCGGGCGGAAATTGCAACTTTCCCGCTCGTCCTACATCCTATTTCTTGGAGATACGCGATATGTCCGAAAAAGTGACCGAGCAACTCAGTGACACCGACAAGATCAAAAAGACCGATGCCGAGTGGCGGCAACAACTCACTCCCGAGCAGTATCAGGTAGCCCGTGCCTGCGGCACCGAGCGCGCTTTCACCGGCGAGTACTGGAACAAGCACGATGACGGGACGTACCACTGCATCTGCTGTGGCGCACTGCTCTTTGGTTCGGAGACAAAGTTTGATTCGGGAACCGGGTGGCCGAGTTTCTACGCCGCCGCCGACCGCAAGAACATCAGCGAACACACTGACAACAGCTACGGCATGGCTCGGACCGAGGCGCGTTGCGCCCACTGCGATGCTCATCTGGGCCATGTGTTTCCGGATGGTCCCGGGCCCACCGGGTTGCGTTACTGCATGAACTCGGCGTCGCTCGACTTCAAGCCGAAGAAGTAATTAGAAGCTGTCCCACAAATAAAAGGAGTAGGCGCGGCTCCCTCAGGGGCTAAAGCCCTTGTGTTTGTGGATTCTTTGCGGCACGGCTGAACAGGCTGCGGAAAAAGTCCTTCTTGATCAAGCGCTATAACCTCAGCGGCTCAAGCCGCATTCAAGACAATGCAGTTACCGCAGCGGTAAACCGCTGCGCCACCCAAAATCAAGTGCAAAATCGAGTTTTCCAGCAAACTGTGAAGCCGTGCCCTTTCAAAACCGATTCAAACTGACCCAGTACCGGTTTTTTCCACTGGATCGTACTCAGAGTTCAAAGGGGAAATGTGGGATTGGATAGTTCGAAAGAAAAACGATGGAGTGCGGGCTGGTTTGCCCTCGCACTCCATCGTTCTTTGTTTGCACTAACTTTGTTTGCACTAACTCTGTTTGCACTAACTTTGTTTGCACTAAAACTTCGCGAACTAAGCGTTGCCCGCGGTCGCGGCCAAAGCCTTGGGTGGCTCGGGTTTGCTCTGGGCCTGGTTCTGAGCTTGGTTTTGCACTTGCGTTTTTTGATCTTTCTTTTCGGGGTTGCGCACTTCGATGCCGCCCTTGAGGATCGCGCCTTCTTCGACACTGATGCGATGCGTAATTACGTCGCCCGAGAGCAGGCCTTCGCTGCGGATGTCCAATCGATCCGAGCAATCGACATTGCCATGCACCTTGCCCATGATAACCACTTCTTTGGCGGTGATATTGGCGGTGACGTTTCCGCTGCGGCCGACGGTGACGCGATTGTCGGGGAAGCTGATGGTGCCTTCGACGCGTCCGTCAATGAAAATCGATTCCGCACCCGTCACTTCACCCTTGATGACAAGCGAACGTCCGATGTGGGCCTGATCCATGGGTGAGGTGGCCGGCTTGACCGGAGTGTAATTGGTGGGGGCCGCGTTTGGAGA
>JBEKXC010000156.1:0-11252 GCA_049512435.1 Terriglobales bacterium
GGAATACATGGCGAGCTACACGCGAAAATTCGTAGCCGCCGGAGTCCAGCTCATCGGCGGATGCTGCGGCACCACGCCCGATCATATTCGCGCCATGAAGTCGGCGCTGCGGGTGGGTGAAGCGCGCGGCAAGACCGCGCACACGGAGGCGATTCATCCCGGAGTAGCGCCATCGGCGCCCGCAAGCATTCCCATGGCGCAGCGCTCCGGCCTCGGCGCCAAGCTGGCGGCCGGGGAATTCGTCACCATGGTCGAGATCGTGCCGCCCAAGGGCATCGACATCCGAAAAGAGATTGAGGGCGCGAAGTTCGTCAAATCGGTCGGCGTGGACGCAATCAATATCCCCGACAGCCCGCGAGCCTCGGCGCGCATGAGCAACCAGGCTCTGTCGCTCCTGATGCAGCAGGCGGTTGGAATTGAAGCGATTTTGCACTACACCTGTCGCGATCGAAACGTGCTCGGCATTCAGTCCGACCTGCTGGGAGCGGCGGCAACCGGAATCCGGAACCTGATCTGCATTACCGGAGACCCGCCGAAGATGGGGAATTATCCCGATGCCACGGCCGTTTTCGACGTGGATGCGATCGGACTGGTGAACATCGTCCACAACCTGAACCGGGGATTGGACCTGGGCGGGAACCCGATCGGCTCCGGAACCGGCTTCGTCATCGGGGTGGGTGCAAATCCCGGCTTGCCCAACCTGGACGAAGAAATCCGGCGCTTTGAGTACAAAGTGGAGGCAGGTGCGGAGTACGTGGTGACCCAGCCGGTGTTCGACCTCGGTTTGCTGGAAGCTTTTCTGAAACGGATCGAGCACTGCCGAATCCCCGTGGTCGCCGGAATCTGGCCACTGGTAAGCGTCCGCAACGCGGAATTCATGAAGAATGAACTTCGGGTTTCCGTGCCGGACGAAATTCTCAACCGGATGACCCGCGCCACCAGCCCGGAAGCGGCTCGCGAGGAGGGAATCGCCATTGCTCGCGAGATGCTGGCGGCGCTGCGCGACCGGGTGCAGGGCGCGCAGATCAGCGCTCCCCAGGGCCGATATAACTCCGCGGTCGATGTTCTGGAGGCCCTTGGCTCGAAGCGGCCAGCTTCTGTATAGTTTTGCAACGTTCAGTTTTGAAACAACGGCTGCCTAAATAATTTACAAGATTAGACAATTTCGCTGGACATTCCGCATCTGAATCGGCATTACAATAGAGGGTAGGAGCAATTGAATTGGTAAAGTTTGAAGAATGCCTCGATCGTCTCGAGAAAATCGTCAAGGAATTGGAGAAAGGGGAGGTTCCGCTGGAGATATCTCTGACGTTGTTTGAAGAAGGCATGCAACTTTCCGCATCCTGCCGAAAGCAGTTGGAGGAAGCGGAAGGAAAAGTAGAGATTCTGTTAAAACAGAACGGAAAGCTGCAAACTGAACCATTCGAGCCCCCGGCCGAGAAAGCGTTGCGCAAGTAACAACTCGCAAGTAACAACTAACGCAGCGCTGTTCACGCTCGGTTCGGATTTGACAACACCAACGCCTGTGCTAGCAGTCTTTGCTGTCGCAGCCAAGGCCGCCGTGAATCACGGTGTGGTCAGGGGGATCTATGGAAGCACTCTGTGTAGTCCTTTATCAGAATGACCCCAGAACGGCACAAACTCTGATGGTCGGTCTCTCCCAACATTTTGAATCTGTTTATTTGGCGTCTACCTACCAGGAGGTCGTCGCCAAGGTTGCCCAGCATCGCGCCGATGCACTGGTGCTCGATCTGGAAACTTCGGGACCGGGCGAAGTTGAACATTTGCATCAAGAGTTCCCCGGCCTCTGCATCGTCGGCACGCACCGGTTGGCGGACGACAAACTATGGGCTGAGGCCATGAGTCTGGGTGCGTCCGACATATGTGAACCGCGCAACGCTGACGTCGTGCGCTCGCTGTTGCATCGGCGCGCGCAGCATGCAGCCGCCTGAGTCAGGTCTTAGGTGTCAGGTCTTAGGTCTTAGGAAAAGCAAAATCAAAAACGCCCTGGGGCCTGACACCACACCGAAACGATACCTTACGAGGTTTCCTAACACCTAAGACCTTATCTGAGACCTATCCTTCCCTCGCTTGTTATACTGCGATGCCATGCTGAAACAAGTTCTGGAGCAGGGACGCGAAAGCGCCGACACCGCGCTCGAACAACTCTTGCCCCCCGTCACCCAGTATCCAACCTCCATCCATCAGGCCATGCGGCATAGCGTGTTTGCCGGCGGAAAGCGCCTGCGGCCGATCCTCTGCATGGAAACGGGGCGCATGATCCGAGCGGCATCGCCATCTGGTTCACACACTAGGTCACAGGCTAGCCCGCCGCCTGCGGGCATCGAGCAGGTAGGCGCGGCGCTCGAAATGCTTCACACCTATTCCCTGATCCACGACGATCTGCCCGCGCTCGATAACGACGACCTGCGACGGGGACGTCCCACAAGTCATAAGGTCTTCGGCGAGGCGATCGCCATCCTCGCCGGGGACGCCTTGCAGACACAGGCCTACGAATCGCTCGCCCAGCTCATTTGCCCAGCCGAGGCGCGGGTTGCGATCATCCGTGAAATCGCCCACGCCACTGGCACCATCGACGGCATGATCGGAGGCCAGGTCGTCGATCTCGAAGCTGAACACAAGAAGCCCGACCTCGCCACCCTCGAATACATCCACCGTTCAAAAACCGCGGCGCTCATTACCGCCAGCGTAGTCAGCGGAGGAATCTACGCGGGAGCAACTTCCGCCGATATCGGCCATCTCCGAACCTACGGGCACTCGATCGGTCTGGCGTTCCAGATCGTGGATGATGTGCTTGACCTGACCCAGACCTCCGAACAGCTGGGGAAAACCGCAGGCAAGGACAAGGCAGCCGAGAAAACGACGTATCCGGCGTTATTCGGAATAGAGGAATCGCTGCGCAAGGCCGACGCCCTGGTCGCTCAAGCCTGCGCGGAGCTTAACGAATACGGTGAAGCTGCGTCGACGCTAAAAGATCTAGCCCACTACCTGGTAGAGCGAAAGAAATAATCGTTTCGCTCGTGTGGGGACGGTCGCCCTCGCCCGTCCAAGCCGAGCGCACCGGGGCCCCGGCAAGCCCTGTGTTGGCTTGGACGGGGCGGAGAAGCTCGGCAGCCATCCGAAGCACGAACGGCCCCTTGAATCTTCCGCCCTCCAGCAGTAGAGTTTCATTGCTCTCGCGCTCTCCCGCCCTTCTCATTCCTCACCAGCAACTTGCGTGAAATAGCTGCAGTGTGTGTGCAACTAAAGGCGGTCGTGGGACTGGTGCCACTATATGTGGTGTTTTATTACTTGACCCATCCCTGCATTCGCCGCTAGAGTTGGTCAAAGCATCGGTGACGTTCCTGGTTCGCGGGACGGCATCGAAGGAATTATGACCAGTTGGGGAACCTTGAGAGTTAACACCAAGTTAACCTCAATTCCCGCAATTTGCAGCGCACTCCAGCCAGCGCAAACAGGGTCCGCGGACCGCAGGTGTCCGCCCACGAAGGAGTCACTTTGCTGAAACTTAAGAAGCTGCAAATTCTGGGATTCAAGTCGTTCTGCGATCGCACCGAACTGAAATTCCATGGCGAAGGCATCGCCGCCATCATCGGTCCGAACGGCTGCGGAAAGTCGAACATCGCCGACGCGATTTCCTGGGTACTCGGAGAGCAGTCGGCCAAGACGCTGCGCGGTTCGCGCATGGAAGACGTGATCTTCTCCGGCACCCGCGACCGCAACCCCACCGGCATGGCGGAAGTGTGCCTGACTTTGATTGACCCGGAAATTTATGGTGGACCGGATACAAATGCGCCCACCGAGATCGAAATTCAGGACGATCTGCCGATGCCTGAATTGAATGGCGACGAAAACTGGGATGAGGCGGAGATCCGTGCCCAAGCCGCCGCAGAAACTGAACGCGCGGTCGAGGAAGCTCAACCGGGACAGATAAAGACCGAAGAAGTTGAAGGCGAAGCACCAGCTGCCGAATTGCCCGCTAACAACAACGCCGTGGCGATGCTGGGTCCGCAGGTAGTTCTGAAAATTCGCCGCCGCAAATTCAATCAGCAGCAACATCACGCCGGAGAGATTTCGGTGACGCGACGCCTGTTCCGCAGCGGCGACAGCGAATACCTGCTGAATGGAAAACTGTGCCGCTTGCGTGACATCCAGGAACTGTTCATGGGAACGGGTCTTGGACCGGAATCGTACGCGCTGATCGAGCAGGGCCGCATCGGTCAGATTCTGAGCAGCCGTCCGACAGATCGCCGCGCCATCATTGAAGAAGCAGCCGGCATCACAAAATTCAAGACGAAGAAGCGTCTAGCCGAAGCGCGTCTCGAAGACGCCAAGGTAAATCTGAACCGCGTCAATGACATTTTCGAAGAGGTCACGCGGCAGATGAACTCGCTGAAGCGCCAGGCGAGCAAAGCCGAGCGCTATGCCAAGCTGCGCGAAGAGATGCGCGCCAAGCTGCGGGTCGTGCTCGCCAGCAAGTTCACGCAGATGGATCAGGAGACCGTGACGCTTGATACCCAGATCCATCAACTAGGCGAAGAGATTCGCCAGCAGAGCGAGAGCGTCCACGAATCGGAAGTCGAGCACTCCGAGCGGACGCAGCGCGGCTATGCAATCGAAACCGAGACGCGTCAAAATCGGGACCGGCTCAATCAGATCGCAATCGAAGGCGATCGCGGAAAGGCGCGCGTCCGCACCAACGAAGAGCGGTGCGCGGAATTAATCGTCCGCACGGCCTCCGCGGAGGCAGAGTTGGCGCAGGCTCACGCTCGCCTGATGGCGCTCGAAGAAGAACGCGATGGCCACCGGCAATTGCTCGACTCCGCCGCTCGGGACCTCGCGGCGGCCCAGCAGGAATACAACCTCAGTCAGCAGGAAACAGCGCACGCCGCCATTAACCTCGCGCTGCTCGAGGGCGAACAGGAAGCGCATCGCACGGCCATTCTCGAAGCCGTCGGCGGAGCTTCCAACCTCCGCAATCAGCTCACGCAATCCGGGGAGCGGCTGGCCGGCATCGGCCGCGAAGAACAGCGTCTGCGGAGCGAGATCGCAACCGCCTCGTCGCAAGCGGAAAGCTTTGGCGGACAACGCGGCCAGATTGCTCTGGAATTCGAAACCGTTTCCGAGCGAGCCAGCGCCCTGGCCGCGGAGATCGCGAGCCTGCGTGCGATCCTCGACGCGAAGCGCTCTGCCGAAAACGAAACCAAGACGCACCTCGACTCCATTCGTTCCGAATACGCGACCGCGCTCGGCAAGAGGGGTTCGCTCGAAGCGGTCATCGCCGAGCACGGCTATTCCACGGAGTCGGTGCGGCGACTGTTTCAATCGGGCGCCATGCAGGGTGGCAACACGCCCGCCGGCGTGCTCGCCGATTTCCTCGAAGTCGAACCCCGCTATGAGCGCGTGGTTGAGGACTTTCTGCGCGACGAACTGAACTTTGTCGTGGTCAAGTCATGGGATGCCGCCGATGAAGGTCTGCGCCTGTTGCGCTCCGACGTCAACGGACGCGCCACATTCCTCGTGCACCCGGAGGACTCGCAAGCAAAGTTCTCGTTCGTCGCGGATGAAAGCCATCATTACTCTCCGCTCAATGACAGCGTCCTCCCGCTGAAAAATTCAATTCGCGTGCTGAATGGATTCGGCAAGTCCCTCGAAGTGATTCTGCCCAAGCTGGGCAATGGCTACATCGTGCCCGATCCCGCGGTGGCGCGTGAGCTTGCGCTCTCCAGTCCCGACGCGTTCTTCCTTTCGCAAACCGGAGAATGCTTTCACAATGTGACCGTCACCGGCGGCAAGCAACGCAGCGAGGGACCGCTTTCGATGAAGCGGGAGTTGCGCGACGTGCTGCGTCTGCTCGAAGAGCTGGAACGAGCTCTGCGCGAAAAGGAAATGCTGACGCTCACATTAGGGCGCGAAATCAAGGAGCACACTTCACTGCTCGATCGCCTCGAAGACGAGAAGCGCGAAGCTGAGAAACAGGCGATGACCTCGGGACATTTGCTGCAGCAGTTGGAAAACGAAATGTCGCGGGTGCGCGAGCGGATTGCGATCGGCGAAGGCGAGTTGCAACGGCTTGCGGCGGAACGGCAGGAGCAGGAAAGTTTTATCGCATCGCGGCAAGCGGAACTGACCGCAATCGAGCAAGCCCGCGCTGAATTCGAGATGCAGCTCGCGGCCGGGCAAGATCGCCTCGCCGCTCTGCGCAATCACCGCGACACGGCCGCTGAAACCACTTCGCAGCGCGCCGCCCGCGTGGCCACGCTCGAAGAGCGCCACCGCTCCGCGACCACCCTGCTGCAGCGCATCGACGCCCTTGTATCCGAAATGCGGGAGCGGGCGGGCGTTTTGCAAACGCAAATCGAATCGGCGAGCGCCGAAATCGCGCAACGGCACAATGAGAACGTGCAACTGGCCGAGCAATTCCTGCAGTTCGAAGCCGAGCGCAATGCTGGAGAGGCGCGCGAAGGCTTGCTGCAGCTGGAGTCTGAGCAGGTGCGGGCGCGCTTAACCGAAATTGACGAACTGCTTCGCAGCATGCGTCAACAACTCGATCTTGCGCGCGACCGGCGCGGTGAGCTCTCGGCCTCGGCAGCAAAGCTGCAATCCGACCTGCAACACCTCGCCGATACCTGCCTGAACGAACTGGGCATGGAGCGCCCGATCCTCATGGCCGAAGCAACGTCCGGCAATACGATCTCGCTGGTCATGGGCGACGAGCTTGCCGCCGAAGATCAGGCTTACCGTGAAATGCGCGCCCGCCTCGATGGCATGGGCCCGGTCAATATGATGGCTCTCGACGAATACAAGGAAACAGCGGAGCGCCATCAGTTCCTCGAAACGCAAAGGAAAGATCTGCTCGATGCCATCGCAGACACGGCGGCCACCATTCGCGAAATCGATCAAGTCTCACGGCAGAAATTTGAAGAAGCCTTCAACCGGATCAACGAGAACTTCCAGGCCACGTTCCGCAAGCTGTTTGGCGGGGGACACGGCTTCATGCGTCTGACCGACCTCGAAAACAGCGCGGAGAGCGGCATTGACGTGGTGGCGTCCCCTCCCGGAAAGAAATTGCAGAATGTGCTTCTGCTCTCCGGCGGCGAAAAAGCGCTCACCGCGCTCGCCCTGCTGGTCGGAATCTTCCAGTACACGCCCAGTCCGTTCTGCATTCTCGACGAAGTCGATGCTCCGCTGGACGAAGCCAATATCGCGCGCTTTACCGACCTGGTGCGTGAGATGAGCGTCCAGACGCAGTTCATCCTGATCACGCACAGCAAGCGGACGATGAGCATTGCCCCCGTGCTCTACGGCGTGACCATGCAGGAGCCCGGCGTGTCGAAGCTGGTGTCGGTGCGTTTCGGGGCGGCGTAACGTGAGGCGGTCGAGGTCTTAATGTTTCGAATACGCGTGGTGGGCCACCCCCATTTTGACCACGCTTGCCTTCGGTGAGAGAATTGCGTCATGGGAAGAGATGCTGTGCCGTGCATGTGCGCTTCTGATCTGTGCGGACATAACGGTGAGCAATGCGGCAAACGTGTTTCGCTCACGGTTGAGACACAGACTTGGCAAGGGCAAGATCAGTTCGGGCCGCGCAGAAAGGTAGGGATTTGCGAGGAATGTTGGCAGAGGATTGAAACTGCATTGCCTTTCCTGTTCGGCCAAGACAAATAGAAAAACCACGACGCAATGTCTAGTGTTTCGTCCCTCCGTAGAGGACCGTGAGAACAGTGTCCATACCCTTGATACGACTCATACTCCAAATCTCTGGATGTAGCTCGATATATTGACACACTGCATCGTGAAGCTCACCATTAGTCTCGGGCAGATGGCCGATCGTGCCATCGAAGAGCTTGGCTTCGGCATACCCGGTTATGTAGCCTTCTGTCTCACCAACATCTAGCCAGATTCCTTGGTTGTGGTGGGATTAGGACCGGATATTTCGGCTCGTTCTTTGCAGCCTTCGCGTATACCGTGCAGCGTCTGGTCTGCGGCGAAGACCTGAGCGCAGAGCGTCATTACGAGCAGAGTCGTTGCAATCATTTTCATGGGGTCAGATTCTACCGCCTAGGTAGCCCACGGCGCGAGTATAACTGGTGTGTACAATCGGTGTATAATGTGTACTATGCCTGAATCTTCGGTTCTCACCCTCCGCTTGGATGCCAAACTCAAGAGCCAGCTCGACCGTTTGTCGAAATCGATGAACCGCAGCCGCTCGTTCGTCGCCGCCCAAGCGATCCAGGAATATGTCTCCGTCAACGAATGGCAAATCAATGAAATCAAGAAAGGTATTGCCGAGGCCGACGCCGGTGACTTTGTCAGCGAAAAAGAAATGCAGCAGACGATCAGGCGCTTGACGCGACGTGCGCGTTAATTGGCTGGGAGCGGCGCGCGCGAACCTGATCGCCGTGTCCGAGTACATAGCCCAGGACAACCCCGATGCTTCTGCCAGGACCGTGGTGGCGATCACAAGGGCGGTCGAGAATCTGGGGCGATTTCCCGCTGCTGGCCGACCCGGAAGAGTACCCGGAACCCGGGAGTTGATTGTGCCCGGCACTCCATACATCGTTCCTTACCGCGTACGCGGCAACATTGTGGAGGTGTTGCGTGTGCTTCACGCCTCCCGTAAATGGCCGAGCCATTTCCGCACAAGACGGCGAACCAACGGTCACGACCGACTGCACTGAGGATTGCGTTTTTCCTGAGCGCGAACAAAGGCCTTCGGTTCCCGTTGACAACATCCGCCGTATTCTGCTTTTCAAGTTGAAAACCATGCCGCCCTTTTTTCCAGAGCCTTCCTCAGCTTTTCCACATCGCGATCCCTCGAAAACCAGCGCTGGACGAGCGTTCTAGCTTACACTGGAACTGTCAACACTTTTCGATGCAGCGTCGGACGGCGAAACTTGGCTTGTGTGATGGAAGTCGTTGACAAATTCTCTGCGACAGCTAGAATACGCAAAGTTTTCTTCCCGGTGAATTTTAGAGATGAGCCCCGAAATTCTAGATACCGTTCTGCTGCGTACCGACTACCCTGAATTGGAGTTGCATGCCAGCGGCAAGGTCCGAGACGTCTACAGTCTCGATCCTGACCACCTGCTGTTCGTAGCCACCGACCGCATCTCAGCCTTCGACTACGTTCTGGCGACCGGCATTCCGCACAAGGGGCGCGTCCTGACGCAGATCTCGCTGTTCTGGTTCGACTTCCTCAAGGATATCGTTCCCAACCATTTCGTCACGGCCGACGTGAACCGCTATCCGGCGGCGATTCGCCCGCACGCCGACGAACTCCGCGGCCGCTCCATGATGGTAATGCGCGCCGAAATGTTTCCCGTCGAGTGCGTGGCGCGCGGCTACCTTTCCGGTTCCGGATGGAAAGAGTACAAAGCGACGGGCTCGGTTTGCGGCGTCAAGCTTCCGCCGGGATTGAAAGAATCCGACCAACTGCCGGAGCCTCTGTTCACGCCGGCGACCAAGGCTACCACGGGACACGACATCAATATCTCATTCGAAGAAATGTGCAAGCTGGTCGATCCCGAATTGAGCCGACGGCTCCGTGACATCACCTTGCGAATTTACAAAAAGGCCGCGGATTATGCGCGGCAGCGCGGCATCATCATCGCCGACACCAAATTTGAATTTGGACAAACCGCCAAAGGCATCACCCTGGCGGATGAAGTACTCACACCGGATTCCTCGCGCTTCTGGCCGGCCGACACCTACCAACCGGGCAAGGCGCAGGATTCCTACGATAAGCAGTATGTACGGGATTACCTCGAAGAAATTCGCTGGAACAAGCAACCGCCCGCGCCCGCCCTCCCCCAGGAAGTGGCGCTGCGGACAAGCGAAAAGTACCTCGGGGCATACCGACAGTTAACGGGACGCGAGTTGGAGATTTAGCCCGCGGGCACATTGAATTCGAGCATCGAAAGATGAGCGTTGCGGACTGGATCATCCTCGGCTTTCTGGTGTTTTCCGTGACTGCGGCGGCCATTGAAGGCTTCTTCCATGAAGCCTTCAAACTGGCTGGCTTGGTTGTGGGATATTTGCTGGCCGCCTGGCAGTATCATCGCCTGGCGGATTGGTTCGCGCCTTATTTGAAATCGCCGTGGTTTGGCGAGATCGCTGGTTTCCTCATCATTTTTTTCGCGGTCCTGATGGTTGCCGGCCTCGCCGGGCGGATCGCGCGTTCGGTAATGAGGAAGGCCGGTCTGAGCGGGATTGACCGGTTCCTGGGGGCAGTTCTGGGTTTGTTGAAGGGCATCCTGGTAGTCGCGATTGTGTTGATGGCGATGACCGCTTTTGAACCCGCTGCCAAGTGGCTGGCGGAGTCGGAGTTGGCTCCGTATTTCCTGGTAGGCGGAAGGGCAGCGGTCTGGGTGGCACCGCCGGAATTGCGCCACCGTTTCTACCAGGGCCTGGATTACATGCGGCATGTGCATTCGGCCACGGAGAAGCTTCAGCCGTAATCATCCGGGTCAACGAAATAGCTTTTGCAGGTTATTGGCTAAGGATTCCTGGGTTGTGGGCGTGCGGAAACGAGGCAGCAGGTGAAAGATCAACTGGAAGCACTCATTGTTCAGATGTACAAAAGCAATATCCTCTATTCGGAAGCGGTCCGCGAGTTCAAGAAGCGCTTTATCATGACCGTGCTCGAAGAAAACCGCGGCAATCAGTGCAAGGCAGCGCGGCAATTGGGTATGCACCGCAACACGCTGAGCCGGACCATGCAAGAACTGAAGATCGATGTTCGTCCCTTGCGCGCCGGCGCCAAGCGTCCGCCGCGGAGCGCGCGTCCCGTCACGCTGGAAAGAAAACAGATTCGCTAGTTCAGGTTTCAGCTCTCAGTCCAGTGTCGTTTGGTTGTGCAATGTTGGTAGACCCTGCGGCCACAAATGTTGGTAGGCGCTGCGGCCGCAAAGGATACGATCGAGCTCGGATCAAGAATTCTGTAAGTTGCATCTCGGGGCGATATGAGAGTGAGATTCGCAGTGGCAGCGGCGGTGATGAGTCTCGCCTTCAGTACTGCAGCCCAGAGTGCCGCAGCCCAGAAGGAGATGCACATGCACTTGGTCCATGCCAAAGGTTCTTTCGACATCAAGATGACTCCCGCCGAAGCAACCGACTTCGAGAAGGCGAACGACATTACTCGGGTCACATCCGACAAGACTTGGCACGGTGACTTCGAAGGCGTCAGCCATGGAGAAATGATCACCGGCTCGACCGCGAGCACCGGCTCC
>JBEKXC010000157.1:0-11605 GCA_049512435.1 Terriglobales bacterium
TCCTGCGGCACGTCAAACGCGAGGCAAAGCCCTTTGTGCTTGTCAGCATAGTGGGCCCACAGAACCGGGTCTTTCCAGGTGGCGTGAAGCACAGGAGTCCGCGATTGTTTGCGATTTGCCTGCGCGTTGCGTTCAGGGCAGCACGCCTATTGCGATCCGTCATCTCATAAGGCAGGAGCTCAAAAGGGTCATTAAGATCGTCGAGGACGGATATCTTCAAGCGTTTTTCTTGCAGGCTTTTGATTCCGAACTTTTCATCAAGGAACTTGTAAGCGCGCATGGGGTCAGCCTATCACGCGTCGAGTCGTCTCACGCTGGTATGTGAACAGTGCAGCAGCTAAAATAAGCAGTTACAAGTATCTCGGATGAGATAGGAGAAAACATATCCTTGAGAGCCGTCATTCCTCCTCATTACTTGGATTTGGTAGCCGATGCCGCGCTAAAGTCTTATTGGCGGAAAAGGGCGCTCCGATTGTTCCTGCGACGTTGCGGCGTTGCAGAATCTTTCCTCGCCACCTGGCAAGGCGATGAGAGTAAACGGGATCTTCTCCACCGGCTCTTTCCGAGGCTTGAGGACAGCGGAAATAGTGGCCTCCTCTTGGTTAACCGCATGGCCGATGCACTGATCCAACAGTCTTCATTTCCTGACCTAACCGGATGGGAGGACTCCGCACAGAAGATAAAGAACGCAACTGACGCCGTGGAGTCATTGCGCACATATCGAAATGCTCAACATATCGAAGCCAGTACCGAGAAGCAAAAGGCGGAAGCCAGGAAGCGTGCCGCAGAGATAAACGCCGAAATCAAAGCACGTGCTACTGATCTGACCAAACTAGAAGAACAGTTAACGGAGGTGTCCAAGGGCCTAGGAACAAAGGAAGCGGGTTATGCTTTTCAGAATTGGTTCTACGAGCTCGTGGATTATTACGAAATCGCGAATCGCCAGCCGTTTGTCGTAGACGGAAGGCAAATCGACGGATCAATCACCATCGATGGCACGACGTATCTTGTGGAACTAAAATTCACACGCGACCAGTCGGACGCACCTGACATTGACTCTTTCTTCAAGAAGATTAGCGGTAAGGCAGATAACACAATGGGTGTGATGTTTTCAATAGCTGGCTACTCATCCGTTGCCATAAAGGAAGCGTCCGGGCCAAGAGGTTTACTTCTGCTGTTTGATCATAATCACCTATACATGCTCCTGCACGGAACCTGTTCATTAGAAGAATTGGTCTGCCGTGTTCGTAGACATGCATCGCAGACGGGCGAAGCATATTTAGCGCCACGACTCTTCAATAGCTAGCCCCCGGCGGGTGGCCCACCCTACCGCAACTCCCTTTCAAAACCCAAGGCGTGCCCCGTCCAAGCTTCGCTTGGGAAGGCTTTTACCGCGCCGCGACTTCGTCGAGCCGTGCCAGCGTATCCGGATACCGGCGCACCAGCAGCACCAGGGCCGCCGCCTGAGGATTCGGCTTCGCCCGTCCTTGTTCCCATTTTTCCAGCGTTCGTTCGTTAATGCGCAGCCTGCGCGCGAAGACTGCACGCGAGCAGCGCAGCTTCTTCCGTGTATCCAGAATGAGTTTTGAATCGACCTTGGGGAGCGGCAGAGCCTCAACTTTATAGCTCCGCAAAGTGATCTTGCCTTCGCGGCGACCCTTCATTGCGGCCACGCCCTCCATCAACTCGCCAAAAATGTCCCTCTTCCCCATTGTTCTTCGACAACTCCATAGGCACATTATACGCTAATAGCGTACTCTACCTAACTGCCCGGTAGCCCACAAATCTTTCATCACATCCAGCCAGTGCGCGCCATCACAGACACATCACCCGCCATCCTTGAAAATGAAAATATGATTGGCGCAGGCAGAACCATGTCCGCCCTCAGGAGCCGTCGACGTCCTACGCAGTCCCTTTGTCATGCAAAGCATTTCGCCGCTAACTCCTTATTCCTGAATATTTTGCAAGTAAGTCGTTACTTTTGAATATTCTAGCCCGAATTAGGGAGGGGGGGGTACCCCCCACAAATCAACAAAAAATACCCTCAAACCCAAATAAACAAAGAACAAAACGTGAAATCGCGTGAGACTGAAAGAGCGGTTTTTCGTCCCTGTGCGAAGTGCCCACCGTATAATAATCGGTCCCTCATAACAGGAGATCATCATGTCCACTCTTACCGAACCCGAGACTCAAACAAAATTCCGCACCGAATCCGACAGCATGGGCAAGATCGAAGTTCCCTCCAACGTTTATTGGGGAGCGCAGACGCAGCGCTCGCTGCTGCATTTCAATATTGGACGCGACACTATGCCTCCCGAACTGATTCACGCCTTTGGCACGCTCAAGAAGGCTTGCGCGCTGGTGAATCAGGACCTCGGCAAACTTCCATCCAACATTGCGAAGCTCATCGTCCAGGCTGCCGACGAAGTCATTGCCGGCAAGCTGGATGACCAGTTCCCGCTGCGCATCTGGCAGACCGGCAGCGGCACGCAGACCAATATGAACGTGAACGAAGTCATCTCTAATCGTGCGATTGAGATTGCCGGTGGAGAAATGGGATCGAAGAAGCCGGTGCATCCGAACGATCACGTGAATATGTCGCAGTCGTCGAATGATACGTTTCCGGCGGCGATGCACATCGCGGCGGCGGAGCGGGTGAAGAATGCTTTGATTCCGGCGATCAAGACGGTGCGCGATGCGATCGCAGCCAAGGCTAGGGAGTTTGACGGCATAGTGAAGATTGGCCGCACCCATTTACAAGATGCTGTGCCTCTAACCATAGGACAGGAATTTGGCGGCTGGGCCAGTTTGCTGGATCGCGATGTCAACCGGCTGGAGCTCGTGCTGGATGGGCTTTACGATCTGGCGATCGGCGGGACTGCGGTGGGGACGGGGCTGAACACGCATCCCGAATTTGCCTTGCGCGCGGCTTCTAAAATCGCGGAGCTGACGGGACTTCCCTTCCGCTCGCATGGCAACAAGTTTGCCGCACTTTCGGCGCACGATGAGATCGTGTTTGCGCAGGGCGCGATGGAAACTTTGGCGGCTTCGCTGATGAAGATCTCGAACGATATACGGTGGCTCGCTTCCGGTCCGCGGTGCGGGCTTGGTGAGCTAGTGATCCCGGAGAATGAGCCGGGATCGTCGATCATGCCGGGGAAGGTGAACCCTACGCAGTGCGAAGCTATGACTATGGTCTGCGTGCAGGTTCATGGAGCTACGGCGGCGGTGGGATTCGCGGGATCGCAGGGCAACTTCGAACTCAACGTGTTCAAGCCGGTGATCATTTACAACTTTCTGCACTCGGTCACGCTCGTCACCGACGCCTGCCACGGCTACGTGGAGTACATGGTCAAGGGCATTGAGGTCGATCGCGCCAAGGTGGACTTCTACGTGAAGAATTCGTTGATGCTGGTCACGGCGCTTGCTCCGAAAGTGGGATACGACAAGGCGGCGCAGATTGCGCACACGGCGCACGTTGACAAGAGCAGCTTGCTCGATGCGGCTTTGAAGTTGGGATATCTCACGCGGGAGGAATTTGATTCACTGATGAAGCCGGAGAGGATGACGCGGCCGTAGGTTAGAGGTCAGAGGTCAGAGGTCAGATTGCAGAGGTTAATACCCATCGTGCAAACGGCAGTCGGCTACCCGAGTGATTTCACCTTTGCAACCTGACCTCTAACCTCTGACCTCGTTAGCTACTGCGGCGTAGCGGTGATCGGCGTTGGCGCGTTCTTCGGCGTGCTCAGGTAGCCGGTGATCTTGTTCTTGTCCACCGTCCAGACCACGAGTTCATAGAGCATGTGATCGCGTCCGGTGTAGAACTGCACGGGCTCGCTCTGGTTCTTGTCTTTCTTCTCGATGCTCTTGTCGTCGGCGGTGACGTTCAACGTGTACTTGCCATGTTTGGGATCGGTCTTCTTGAGCTGCAAGGCCACGGTCGAATAGGCCTGCGGCTTGGCTCCCTTCAACAAGGTGAACTCGTAGTATTGGCGATCGCCCTTGTGTTTGAGGGCTTCCAGATCGCTGCGCGTATTGGCGATCAATCCACTCTGCACGCCGAGATCACCGATGGTGCCCTGCAGTTTGGCGATGGTCGCCTCGAGCGACGCCTTGGTGGCGGCCACGTCGGTCTTCACGCCACCGACGTCGGTCTTTACGCTGCCTACTTCTCCGGCAACGGCGTTCACATCTTTCTTCTCTTCTGCCGCCTGTGCCGCGATGGTAGCCGATGCGATCTGCTGCTGATGCTGCAACTGGTCGGTACGGGCCGCCAGTTCTTTCTTGGTCATACCCAACTGATGGGCCAGGGTCTCGGAGTCGGCTTCGGACGTCTGCATGCGCTTGGTCAGATCGCCAATTTGCTTCTGGCTGGCGGATTGATCTTGCGTCAGCTTGTCGAGCTTGCCGTGCTGGTCGTAAATAAAAAACGCTGATGCGCCAGCATAGGCAACGAACAGCACGATTAGAACCCACTTGCCGATATTGCTTTGCGGCTCTGGATGGTAGACGGTCGGTTGCTCGCCTTCAGACATAGAGGTTGTCTCCGGTTGAATATGGATTGTAGACGCTATTGTTTGTGAGATGCGGGTTGCTGTCAATTGCGTTCGAGGTTCTTGGTAAACGCAACGTCTAGAAAAGCGCGCGACGCGGGGCACCCGCTAGAATGAAGGCGTGAAGAGCTGGGACGCGATCGTTGTTGGGGCGGGAATCATCGGACTTTCGCTGGCGATCGAACTGAACAAGCAAGGACTGCGAGTGCTGGTGGTGGAAAAAGGCGAGCCCGGGCGCGAGGCGTCCTGGGCAGCGGGCGGGATGCTGGTCGACTGTCCCTTCGAAACGCGACCCGAGCTGCGCGATCTCGCGAGTGCCAGCGCCCGCATGTATCCCGAGTTCGTGCGTGAGCTTGAGGATGAGTCTGGGGTGAAGATTGATCTGCGGTCGGTGGGCACGCTACTGTTTCTTGACGAACCTCCGGAGCCGCATGCGCTCGACGGGCATGGATGGGTCGCGCGGTGGCGCGAACTGGAACCAGCGTTAAAGGCATCGAATCTGCGAGCCAAGGGTCTTGTGGGAGTTTATCTGAAGGAGCGCTGCGTAGATCCTCGGGATTTAACGGCAGCCGCCATCGCCACTGCGCGACGACATCGGAGCATCAATCTTTCCTTGGGCAACCAGGTGCTGGCCGTGGAAGTGGCGGACGGAAAGGCATGCGGCGTCCGCACCAACAAGACGCAATTTGCCGCGGGCATGGTGGTGAATTGCGCCGGAGCCTGGGCGGGGCAGATCGGACCTTATCAATTTCCGACGCGGCCGGTCAAAGGGCAGATGCTGTGCGTCGTTACCCCTGAGAGAGAGTTGGTGCGCCACGTGGTGCGCGCGCCGGACGTTTATCTGATTCCGCGTAGCGACGGACGGATGCTGATCGGCGCGACTGCGGAAGAAGCGGGATTTGACAGGCGGACGGTGCCGGAGACGATCCAGAAATTGCGCCAGGCTGCGATCGATCTGGTTCCAAAGTTGGCCGAAGCTCGTTTTCTGTCCGCCTGGGCGGGTCTGCGTCCGGGAACGCCCGACGGCTTGCCGATTCTGGGCGCAACGCCGACGCCGGGATATTTTGTGGCGACCGGACATTTTCGGGATGGAATTCTGCTGGCGCCGGTGACGGCGAGGGTGATGGGACAGATGATGGCGGGGCAGAGGCCGCAGATCGACATATTGAAATTCTCGGCCGACCGTTTTGCCAATTGAAAGCGATCTACCCCGCAACCCGGCATTTGCCCGGGCAGGTATATACTGAATCGTTTTCGGCGATCATCTTAATTCAAGTACGTGCGCCCAGCGCGCCAGAAAGGCAACAGACCATGGCTTCCCCAGCAGTCGATTTTGCCCGCAATAATCAGCCGCGTTTTCTCGACGAGCTGAAGAACCTTCTCCGCATCCCCAGCATCAGCACGCTCGATGAACATAAAAGTGACGTGCAGAAGGCAGCAGAATTTGTAGCCGCTGAACTCCGCCGTATCGGAATGGACAACGTTGAAATCATCCCGACCAAGGGACATCCTCTGCTCTACGCCGACTGGCTGCACGCGCATGGCAAGCCGACCGTTTTGATGTACGCACACTACGACGTGCAACCGCCCGATCCGTTGGACGAATGGAAGACTCCGCCGTTTGAACCGACCGAACGCAACAACAATATTTATGCGCGCGGCGCGGTCGACGACAAAGGCCAGCTCTGGATGGAGGTGAAGGCGCTCGAGTCCCTGATGCAGGCGCACGGGGGCAAGCTGCCGATCAACGTCAAGGTTATTTTTGAAGGCGAAGAAGAAGTGGGCGGCGAATCGATTGCCGAGTATGTCCGCAAACAGAAGGCGAAGTTGAAAGCGGATTTTGCTCTCGTCTGTGACACGGAACTGTTCGCGCCCGACCTACCTACCCTGTGCGTCGGCCTGCGCGGCCTGGTGTATACGGAGATTGAAGCGGTGGGAGCGAAAACCGATCTGCATTCAGGAATCTATGGCGGAGCCGCGCCGAATCCGTTGTTTGCGCTGGTGGAGATAATCAGCAAGCTGAAAGATGCGAAGGGCAAGATACAGATCCCGGGCTTTTACAAGAATGTCAAAGCGCCCAGCAAAGATGAGCTGAAAGCGTGGAAGCGGCTGCCTTTCAACGAAGAGCATTATCGTAAGACCGAAGTCGGCTCCAAGGTGCTGACAGGCGAGCCGGGATATTCGGTGCTCTATCGGACGTGGGCGCGTCCGACGCTCGAGGTGCACGGAATGCCGGGCGGGTTTGTGACTCAGGGTGCGAAGACGGTGATTCCGGCGAAGGCGTCGGCAAAGGTTTCCATGCGGATGGTGCCGAACCAGGATCCGGACGACATCCTTAAGCGCTACACGGCGTTCGTCAAGAAACACACACCTAAGGGGATTGAAACGAAAATCAAAGTCTGGAGCAAAGGACCTGCGTGCGTAGTCGGCACCGACAATGAGTACATCCAAGCGGCGACTGAGGCGCTGCATGACACGTTCAAGAAAGAGACGGTGTTTATTCGCTCCGGCGGATCGATTCCGATCGTGACCGATTTCCAGGACGTGCTGAAGATTCCATCGGTCATGATGGGCTTTGGGCTTCCCGACGACAACCTGCATGCTCCGAACGAAAAGTTTCACATTCCGAATTTCCATCGCGGGATTGAAACGATTTGTTTGTTCTTTGAGAAGTTGGGGTAAGAGGTCGACACCGCTCTAGGGTAGAGACGGGGCTTGCCCCGTCTCACGCCGCAGCAGGAGACGAGGCAAGCCTCGTCTCTACTAGAGAGTGTCGTATTTCGCAACCCGGGAACCCGCCCAGTGACTCGCCAATTCCGCGCCTTCAGGTAAAATATAAGATTGAGGCTGAGTTGGCATGCGTACACGGATTCTCGCTCCGGCGGTGCTGTTTTTGATGGTCACGATGGTGTCAGCACCGTGGCTGCAATCCGAAGACGATCAGGGCGTTCCGCATTTCAATGCGACCCCTCCGGCCGCGAGCACCAAGCTTCCGCCGATCCTGGCTAAGGATCAGCTTTGGGGCGCGAATGCGCAATTTCCGTATCAGACGCATGCTTATGAACTGGCGGCGAAGATTCCGAAAGTGCTATACCAACAGCCTTGTTACTGCTATTGCGACCGCGGCATGGGACACAACAGCCTGCACAGCTGTTTTTCGGGCACACACGGAGCGGAATGCGGGACCTGCCTCAAAGAGCTTTATTACACTTACACTATGTACAAGCAGCACAAGACGGCGCGGCAGATTCGCGCCGGAATCATCAAGGGCGACTGGAAGGCGATCGATCTAAGCACAGCAGCCAGCATTAATTGATTTCGATTTCAATTCTGAACTGAAGGCGGTTTGATGCCATTGAAGGTGACCCCCAAGAAACAAGCGGCGGAAGATCCAAGACACATACAGGCGGTGCAGAACTACGAGTCGGGGCTTCGTGCTTTGCAGGAGCACAAGTTCGAGAAGGCCAAAGGCCACCTGCAGAAAGTACTGAGCGGGCCGAACAAGTCTCTGGTCGACCGGGCCCAAGTGCACATTCTCACCTGCGATAAGCATCTGAAAGAACTCACATTGCAGTTTAAGACAACCGAGGAACATTACGACTATGCGGTGTCGCTGATCAACGTAGGTGATTACGTAACGGCGCGCGAGCACCTCGACAAGCTGCTGAAGCAAAATCCGAAGGCAGAGTTCGTTTTGTATGGGCTGGCAGCATTGCATTGCTTGACCGGTCACGTCGAAGAATCGCTCACGACGCTCGATGAGGCGATTAAGGCGAAACCCGGTTTGCGGTTCCAGGCGCGGAATGACACCGACTTCCAGAATCTGGCGGAGGATCCGCGCTTCACTGAGCTGCTATATCCGGATCCGGGCGCCGAATCTGAGCCGCAGGAAGAAGAAGCGAGCGCGTATTGAGACCCGCGCGAGATGCCAGCTTAACTTCGATTGAGTCACTGAATCATTGAGGCATTGAATCATTGAAAACCTAAGGTCTCTGCGCTTTACCCAATGATTCAATGACAAAATGATTCAATGATTCAATATTAGGGCATTATGCTCTCCTCGTTGCGCACCAACTCATCCGACACCGGCAAGACTGGCCCCGAACTGCGCGTGGTCGCAATCGGAGGGGGCACCGGCCTCTCCACGCTGCTGAAGGGGCTGAAGCGTTACGTCATGACGCCGGCGCTGGCCATTTCCGGTCAACCCACGATTCGCGACCTGAGTGGCGTGGTCACGGTGAGCGACGATGGCGGATCGAGCGGCCGTCTGCGCAAAGAATTCAATATGCTGCCGCCGGGCGATGTGCGCAATTGCATCGTGGCGCTTTCCGAGGATGAAGCCCTGCTTTCGAGATTGTTCCAGCACCGCTTTCAGAAGGGCTCGGGACTGGAAGGGCACAGCTTCGGGAATCTTTTTCTAGCGGCGCTCACTTCGATCACCGGCGACTTTGCCGAAGCAGTGCGGCTCTCCTCGGAAATTCTGCTCACGCGCGGGCACATCTATCCCGCAACCATGTCGAGCGTGGAACTGGAAGCGGTCATGCAGGACGGGACGCGAGTGCGCGGCGAGACGCGGATCACGGCGAGCAAGGGCAAGATTCGAGAGTTGGTCCTGGTGCCCCCTGACGTCGAGCCGCTTCCGCAGACGCTGCAGGCTATTGCCAGCGCCGACCTGATCACGATCGGCCCGGGCTCGCTCTTCACCAGCCTGATTCCGAACTTGCTGGTGCGCGGGATCTCCGAAGCGATTCTTGAATCGCCTGCTATCAAGGTGTTTGTTTGTAACTTGATGACACAGGCTAATGAAAGCCTTGGTTTAACCGCGGCGGATCACATCCGCGCGCTCAATAGCCATGCGGGAGTCCAGTTGTTCGATTACGCCCTGATCAACCGCAAGACGGCATCTTCGGAGATGAAGGCCAAGTACGCGCTGGAGGGAGCATCGCAGATCGTGGTCGATCTGGATGCGATCGAAGCGCTCGGCGTGTGCCCGGTGCTGGGAGATTATCTGGAAGAGGGCGAGGTGGCGCGGCACGCGACCGACCACGTCGCGCACGATCTGATGGCGCTGATGGCGCAAGCGCCGGTCCGGCAGGCGATTCGGAGTTGATTCTCTCGCGGTATATTGTCTGAGCATGGCAAAAGCGCCAAAAGTCAAGCGGACGTCTTCCGCAGCAAGTCCACAGCGCCCGCGTATCGCCATCGCGATTATGGCGGCGGGCAAGGGCACGCGACTCAAATCGAAACATCCCAAGGTTCTGCATGAGGTCGGCGGCAAGCCGATCCTGGCGTATGTGATCGCCACGGCTGCAAAGGTCGCGCCCGCGCGCGACGTATTCGTGATCATCGGCCATGAGGCGGAGCGCGTGCGTGCGGCGGTTGCCGGCACCGGCGTGAACTTCGTGCTCCAAGCCCAACAGCGTGGCACCGGACACGCGCTCATAGTGGCACGCGAAGCACTCTCGGGTAGTAAATATGACCAGGTTATCGTACTTTCCGGAGACGCTCCACTGATTACCGCCGAGACGATTCGGAAACTCAGCGACTTTCACAGCGCACAGAAGGCGGCGATGACTTTGCTCAGCGCTGATCTCGACAATCCTTATGGATATGGCCGTGTGATTCGCAAAGGTGGACGAGTCGGTGGACAAGCTGAAGTACAGGCGATTGTCGAAGAAAAGTCCGCGACTGCGCGGCAGAAGAAAATCCGCGAGATCAACTCCGGCTTCTATGCCTTCGATGCTCCCGCCTTGTATGAGTATATTGACCGTCTTTCTACTGCGAACCCGCACGGCGAATACTACCTCACCGATATGGCTGGAGTGTTTCATCGAGCGCACAAGAAGGTGGTCGCGATCAAGACCGAAGACGCAGGCGAAGTGCTCGGCAGCAACACCCGTGCAGAAATGATGATGCTCGATGCGCGTCTTCGGCTGGCAAAGTGTCGCGAGCTTCTGGATGCGGGTGTTACGATTTTTTATCCGCACACTTGCGTGATCGACAGCGACGTGGAAGTGGGCGCCGATACTGTCATTGAGCCTTTTGTGCAGTTGCTGGGCTCGACGAAGGTTGGCGCGGATTGCCGCATACGGTCCTACAGCATCATCGGGAATTCGGTTCTTGGCGAGCATGTCACGGTGCGTCCCGGGACGATCATGGAAGACGCGCGCATTGGTGCGGGAGCCGTCCTCGGGCCGTACTCTCATCTGCGCCCCGGAAGTGAAGTGGGTGAGGGAGCGCACGTCGGGAATTTCGTTGAGACCAAGAAAATCAAGCTGGGCAAGGGATCGAAAGCGAACCATCTCAGCTATCTGGGCGACGCGGAAATCGGTGAAGGAGTGAACATCGGCGCGGGCACCATCACCTGCAATTACGACGGCGTGAACAAGCACCAGACGGTCATCGAAGATGGCGTGTTCGTCGGCAGTGACGCGACTCTGGTGGCGCCGGTGAAGATTGGACGCGGCGCCTACATCGCAGCCGCAAGTTGCATCACAGAAGATGTTCCGGCGGATGCGCTGGCGCTTGGGCGTGCGCGACAAAGCGTGAAAGAAGGCTGGGCGCGGGCTAAGCGCGAAGCCCAAAAACAAAAGCGCCTCTAGTGGAGCTAGAGTGGGGACGGGGCTTTACCCCGTCCTGGCCAGGCAACGCCACCACACGCGGGGCGTCCCCTTCCAATACCGGCCGTTGCAGCAATTCAGACAACTTCAGACGGGCTCCATGGACGTTTGAGGGAATCAGGCGCAAGATCGCACTGACTCGCGGGATTTGCTCCCGTTCAACCGGGCGAGCCAAGGCTAGACCAGCAAAGGGTTGTGAAAAACGGGAGGGTATACCTCCCCATAATGTACCTACCATAGCTCGATGAAACGCTTTCTGGCGGGCTCGCACTATATGGGAGGGAAGAGGCCTATGAGTTGTGGGGACAATTTGAGGCGTTCCATGCGCCTGTGGGGTTTCCACTCAAACAATTTCGCAAAACGGTGATACTTTTCGCCGGTGTTTTGCGCATTACAGATAGGGGCTTGTGACCGTGGGCCTGTCCCAGAATA
>JBEKXC010000158.1:0-11242 GCA_049512435.1 Terriglobales bacterium
GAGCGCCACTCAGAATGAGATCAACGCGAAAGACGCGGCGAATCTCATCAAGAACGGCGTGAAGGTCGTCAGCGAGGGAGCGAACATGCCCAGCACCCTCGAAGCCACCAAGGCGTTCCTCGAAGCCTAAGTCCTCTACGGACCGGCCAAGGCCGCCAATGCCGGCGGCGTTGCCACCTCCGGACTGGAAATGTCGCAGAACAGTATGCGCATCTCCTGGACCCGCGAAGAAGTCGATGATCGTTTGCACAAGATCATGATCGCCATCCACAAGAACTGCTACGAAACGGCCGAGAAGTACGGCACGCCCGGCAACCTGGTGAACGGCGCGAACATAGCGGGCTTCCTGAAGATCGCAAACTCCATGCTGGATCAGGGCCTGGTGTAAGGAGTCGAAGTAACGATGAATCGGGTGCCCCACCCTTGTCCCTGCGCTTTTTGCAGGGACAGGGTGGGGATTTTGAGTTTCCGTGCTGCCGTTGCGCCACTTTCTCGCCCTTTTCCGAGAGACGACAAAGGACGGCGCCGGAAGGTTGCTGCGAGGACTGCCGGAGTGCGATGTGAAAAATGTTAGGCTACCGTTCCGTCAAAATATCTGAACCGTCAAACCACCACACCCTCGGAGCGGCTGCCTAATCATAGCGCACTCCCTCTGAAACTGTTACTGACCCAGTACCTTCGACTCCGGTCAACTAGACGATGTAAGGAAAACTATGCTAAAGTAAGGAATCGAAAATCGCCATGCAAAAGCAAGCCAAAATCACCAGCAAAGGCCAGATCACCGTCCCCATCGAAGTCCGCCGGCTCCTGGGCGTTCGCGCCGGAGATCGGCTGTTATTCGAGAGCGACAGCCACGGCGTGCACCTCCGGCCCGTTCGAACCCAAAAGTTATTCGAAAAGTATCGTGGCATCGGCACTCCCGGAGTTGGATCGGGCAGGAAGGCCATCAACCGTTGGCTGCGTGAAATGCGCGGGGAATAGTGACAACCGCCCTCGATACCAATGTGGTGGTCGCCTATTGGGGACCCGACCCATCGCTAAACTCGGCTGTGCAGGCTGCCCTGGAATCAGCCTTTGCGCGCGGCAATGTGACCGTTGCCGCCCCCGTCTTTGCCGAACTGGTAGCGGGTCCCGGTCGAACCGAAAGCTTCGTGAATGGGTTCTTTGAAGACACGGGAATCGCAATTGATTGGGAGCTGAGCGAGGCGATATGGCGATCAGCCGGCCGAGCTTTCCGAGGTTACGCGGAACGCCGCCGCAAGCATCGCGATCGGGGTACGCGCCGCATTCTCGCGGACTTCTTGATCGGAGCTCACGCCGCAACGCACGATTATCGCCTCTTGACCTTGGACGAACGTCTATATCGAGCCGCATTCCCAACTCTCAAAATAGAGACCATCTAAAACCAATTCTTTCTAGAGCGGGTGGGGCCACTTTTAACTAACGGGGCACGGATAACGCGAATCTGTTGTTTCAACATTGACTAAAATGACAGAGGGTGCTCGAAATCCTGTCAACCCCCCATTTCGACGATTTTCCCCGTATATCCATGAAACGGTGAGAGAAATAAAATCGGGAATTTTGGCGGTGTGGGGAGGGTCAAACTGGTATACTAAACCTATAAGCAGTAGATTTCTAACTCCGCTTCTCACCCCCGCACGGTGTTCTTTTTGCAGCAACGATTGCCCCGGTGGGGGGAACATCCAAGAATAGCCTAAGTCATTATTAATCAATATTTTGACTATAAACCATTTAAACTCAAAGATTTGGCGGTAATTTCTTCCCAAATCTATGATTCTAAACGTCGCATAACAAATTTTCTTCGCGGAAATCGCGCCCCTACCGAGCCCGCGCCAGAACCAGCGTGACATCGTCAGGCTGCTCGTTCTCGCCAATCCAGTCAGTGACAGCCGCAGCGACGATTTCCGTAATGCGTTCCAGCGGCAAATGGCGATTGTCGCTCACCAACTGAATTAGCCGCTCTTCGCCGAACTCGCCATAATCGTTTTCCGGTTCGGTCACTCCATCGGTGTAAGCAACCAGCACATCGCCAGGACGGAGTTGTACGGTCGCTTCGGGAAAACTCAAATTGTCGAAGAGTCCGACCACGGTACCGCCGCAACTCAACAGGTGAGACGAACCATCTTCGGAAATCAGGATCGGCGGCAGATGACCGCCGTTCGAGTAGGTGAGCCGGCGCGTCGCTCCGTCATAGATTCCCAAAAACAAAGTTGCGTACTTCGCCGCCGGAGTGCTCTCGTAGAGCTGATGGTTCAAGAGCGCCAGCAGCGTCGCCGGAGACACGTCGGCTCCCCTCGACTCGGAAGCCAGCATCAGCGCTGAGCTTCCGCTCACACCCGCCGCCCGCTCCAGCCCAGCAACGACCGAAGCTTCGCGCAGCACAGGTACATCTTCGATGCTGTACGCCCGCACCGCTGAATAGATCGTTGCCATAAGCAGTGCCGCCGAAATTCCTTTGCCGCTGATGTCGCCGACCGCCACCATCAGCCGGTCGGAATTCAACGCGACGAAATCATAGTAGTCCCCGCTCACAGTCCGCGCCGGACGGCAGAACCCGTGCACTTCCAGGCTTTCCAGTTGCCTGATCAACTTGGGATAGAGCTGCGCCTGTACTTCTTGCGCGATCGCGAGTTCGCCTTCCAGACGCTGCTTTTCTTTTTGCTCCTGCACCAGCTTCTCGATCGAGGTGGTCATCGAGTTGAAGGAGTTGGCCAGCGTTGCCAGTTGGTCCGTCGACTGCACCGTGATCCGATGGCTGAAGTCGGCTCGATTGACGTGCTTGGTGCCTTCGTAGATCTGGTCCACTGCCGCCGTGATGCTGCGCGTGAGTTTGGTCCCCACGAACAGCGCCAGCAGTTCGATGATCGCGAACACAATCGCGATTGACAGCAAAATATATTCCAGGCCCTTGGCAAAATCTCCCAGCGCCCCAAAAAGTCTGGCATAGAGCACCGAGGGCCGTGTCTCGACCTCGGCATATGCTCCATCGCGCCGTCGTTCTCCCGTGGCCCAATCCACCACCTGCAGCGGGATCGTGAAAGGTACCTCGTAGTCTAATGCGCCGCTCGCTGGCGGAATTACCCCCGACGAGAAAGCTTGCCTGCGCTGTCTGTCGTCTTCGAATGCTTCGGGCTTTGACGCGTTCTGCACCCTTGCCGTCGAGTTCGCAGTCGGACTCCCGTTTCCATACACCGTAATCCGCCCGAGGTCGCCCGCGATCTTCTCCACGAATTCCTTATCAAGCGGTTCACTAAGAATCACGCGCGAAGACTTCGGTTCAGCCGCGAGCACGGTTGCCGTGCGCAGATAAAATTTGCCCTGGTCGCTTACGATGTCGCTGAAATCCCCCGTGATAAACAGGGGAGAATCAAAACCAGCCGCGCCCGCCAGACTGGAGCAGAAGGACTGCGGCTGGTTTCCGTACCACGCGCACACCTGCCGCCGCGACCACTCCGGACGCAGCGGCCTTGCCCGGGTGACGATCTCGGCATCCAGCTTTCGGCCGCCCGAAACTTGCGTCGCCAGATGATGGGCGATGGCCCGGTTGGCTGCTTCCATGCCTCGCAAATGCGTGGCGATGTCAGAAGTTACGACAAAGCCGGCAAACTGCCAGGCAAAGAGATAGAGCGTGATCAGCGAAATCATCACCAGCAGAAAAACCGGAATCACGCCAATAAAAACATAGGTAACGATGAGCCGGTTGCGCAGCCGCCATAGCAGTTGCGAGCGTAGCCAGCCGAAACCGACAATCGCGAGCAACACAATCGCCAGCCCGCTGAGAAAAATTACCCAGCCCTCTAAGCTCGCCGATGTTGCTGGACTCGCACGACGAGTCAGCCATTGCACCGCGAACAGAAGCAGGTCGAGCCCTAGCACGTACAGCGCCGCCCACGCAATCCAGCTCTGTGGCCAGAGCCTTTTTTCGCGCAGCTTACTCTCGAGTTCCAGGGAGATCAGTCGCATTCCGTTGCCTGATTCGCCGCCTGATTATAGGACGCCCGCACGCCGGCACATATCGCAGGCGTCCTACTCATCCCGTCATATCTCGGGATAGATATCGAAAAAGGCTGCCAGACTCGTCCTGAGCTGCTTCTCGATCTCGTTTTTGCCGCCCTCGAGAATGTGCATCGCGACGTGCGCATCCCGCCCGTTTTTCAACTTAATCGTGGCCGCGCCAACCTCCGCGACTTCGTCGGAGGGCAGCAGACGCAGACCATAAACTAATGTCAGGTTTGCCATCTGTCGATTGTAAGCCAGAGAATGCGAGGCAGGGATTGGCGTCAGAAGACGCGACCGGAAGCCCCAGTTCTCAGTTCCCGGTGAGCCCTGAGATTTTCTGAGAACTGAGAACTGGGAACTGAGAACTTTCTAGCCTGGCGGCCATTGCAGCGCCCGACCGCCGATCAGGTGCACATGCAGATGAAAAACCGATTGCCCCGCGCGCGGGCCCACATTCATCACCGTGCGGTAGCCGTCCTCAATCGACCGCTGCCGCGCAATGTGCGCGGCCGCCAGGTAACAGCGTCCCACCAACTCGGCGTCTTCTGCCGTGGCTTCTTTCAAGCCAGCAATATGTTTTTTCGGAATGACCAGCACATGAGTCGGGCCTTGGGGATTCAAATCTTCAAAGGCAAATGTGTGCTCGTCTTCATAAATTTTCTTGGATGGTACTTCGCCGCTAATGATTCGGCAGAAAAGACAACCTGCCATAAGTCAGTCTCCCCCAGCCTGGGATTACGATCACCCGGCAAGTAATCTCGGAGATAGGTGCTCTATATCTCTGGCAGAGACAATATCACTCCAGTTAGCAGTGTTTGTAAAGAAGAGTGTTTTCAGTCGAGCCGCACCAGAAACACAGAACCCTCTGCGGTCTCCGTCTCGTGGGCCAGAGCGATTGCGCGCTGGCGATCGTCGTCCAGCACGCGTACTCGCACCCACCAGTCCCCCACGGGACTCACAAACTTCACGACTTTGGCCGTCTGGTAACGCTTCTGCAAGTGCTCCGCTAACTCGGCCGCTTCTTTCTGCCCGGTAAGAGACCCGATCTGAACCGCCCAGCGTCCGCCAATATCGAGCGGCACCGGCGCCTGCAGCACTTCCAGCCGGACTTTCGCAGTGCCCGGCAAGTACACATCCAGCGCCTTCGCGGCGGCCAGCGAAAGATCGACGATGCGTCCGGGCACGAACGGCCCGCGATCGGTGATCCGCACCAGAGCCGAATGTCCGGTCTTCAAGTTCGTGACACGCACAATCGAGCCCAGCGGCAACGTAAGATGTGCCGCCGTCATCGCGTGCATATTGTAAAGCTCGCCATTCGATCCGCGCCGGTTGTGATACGGAGCGCCGTACCAGCTCGCCGTCCCGGTTTCTTCAGAGATCGGCTTGGCGCCGGCGGGAACCTGGATCTTTTCGTCTTCGCTTGTGGTTTCCGCGGGCGGTGCAGTCGCAGCTGGTTTCTCTTTTTCTTGCGGAATCGGCGGTGGTGGTGGAACCTGCGCCTGCGCAGGCTTATGCCCGCCGCAGCCGCTGAGAAGTGCGCTGCACAGCATTAGAAGGAACAGGCCACACGCCAGCGGGCATGCCCCGAGTGACGGTCGCCGCGCCTTCTTGCGCGCGTAGCTGGAAAGGAAGCAGTTCAAGAATTCTTGCGCTGTGTTTCCAAAAAGTCCGCGAACTTGGAGAGCTTTCCCGCAGCCGTTCGCAGCGCTTTCGAGGAATGCGTTCGCACCGCTGGCACCACCTCGTCGTTCAGATAAGTCACCAGCTCCGACGTCTCTTTTTCCAGACTTTCGGCGATATTCGATACCGAGCGATTGAAGCGCGCGGAAGCCTCTTCCACCTTGCGGTCGAATTCTGTCATACCCATCCTGCCGGCTTGGATTAATGTCCACGCATGTACCGCGGTTACCAGGCTTCATCATTATGGTGGTACAGCTTCGCGGCGGTCAATTGCCTTTGTGTGGAAGCGGGGCAAAGCCCCGTCCCCCACGCAAGCCGGGTCGCGATACAATCACGCCATGCGTCCGAGGACAACTGTCGCATTTCCCCCGGCTTCTCTGACTTTGATGCTGAGTTTTGCACTGACGTGCACTTTGATCTTGACAGCGGCCTGTACTTTTTATGGCGACCGTCCGGCGCGCGCCTTGTCGGAAGCAACCGGAGGCGAAGGCTTGGAGCGCGTCTTCTGGAAGAACGTGCAAGCGGCAAACTGGGTCGAAGTGGAGCGCGCTCTCGCTTCGAATTACGCAGGCGTAACTCCTGGCGGAACGCTGGATCGCTCCGCCACGCTTGAGCAGTATCGCGGGTGGCGGTTAAAAGACTATGCGCTCGGCGATCTGAATACCGAACTGAACGCAACCACTATCGTCGTGACCTACACCATCACGCTGAACGGTGTCAGCTCGAATGCAACCGGCAGCTCGCAACCGCTCCCTTCAACGCCGCAGCATATGATGTCCGTGTGGCAGCAGCAAAAAGCCGGATGGGTTGTCATCGCGCACAGCGTCAGCCCACAATAATGCGCGCGTCCAGTGCCATCGGAGTCAAGGTGCGGCCTGCCACGTCTCGAGCCGCGCTGAATGCGGCTCGCATCAACTCTGCTGTTTGCGGCAAAGATCTCGTTCGCTTCCGCCGCGCGCTGCTGCGCTGGTACGACCAGCATCGCCGCGACCTTCCCTGGCGCAAAACTCGCGATCCCTACTCGATCTGGCTCAGCGAAATCATGCTGCAGCAGACGCGCGTGGCCGCCGTGGTTGACCACTATCGACTTTTCCTCGAGCGTTTTCCGAATGCGCAAGCGCTCGCCGCAGCTTCTGAAGACGCCGTGCTGGCAGCCTGGAGCGGTCTCGGCTACTATCGGCGAGCGCGCATGTTGCATCAGTGCGCGCGGCAGGTCGTCGAGCAGCACGGTGGCTGTTTCCCGCGGAGTTCCGAATCCCTGCGCGCCCTCCCGGGCATCGGACGCTACACTGCCGCGGCCATCGCCAGCATTGCGTTTGCCGAGCCTGTGGCCGTGGTCGATGGCAATGTCGAGCGGGTGCTGCAAAGACTGATTCGCAATGAATCGATCGGCATTAAATCGATCGGCATCAATCTAACCCCTGCGCAAACCTGGCAACATGCGCAAGCTCTTCTCGCCGACTCTCGCCCCGGGGATTTCAATCAAGCCATGATGGAACTCGGCGCAACCGTATGCGTGCCGCGCGCGCCCCGCTGCCCCGTGTGCCCGGTCCGGAAATGGTGTGCGACCGAGGGAGTTACGCAGGGCGAGGTTCCGCGCGCCAAGCCGCCCTCCCGTCAAAGGAAGATGCAAATCTGGTGTGCCCTGGAGTGGCGCAACGGCAATAGCAACACCAACGGCGAGATCCGGCTCGTGCAACGCCCCAGGAAAGCTTCGCTCATGCCCGGTATGTGGGAGCTGCCGCAATCGTCCGAACCGCCGCGCCTCTTGCCGGCGGCAGCGCAATGGCGCACTTTTCGCCATTCCATCACCACCACCGACTACACCGTTCATGTGTTACGCAACATGCCGCTGCGGTTGCTTAAAGCTGCGCCCGCTGCGAAGGGCAAATGGATCGCAATCGATCGCATCCGGCAGATACCAATCACCGGGTTGACGCGGAAAATCCTCAAGGCTGGCGGCATCATCTAATCTTCTGAAGCAGTTCTTTTATGAAGTGGCTTGATCGCTTATTTGGAGGTCCGAAAGATATGGCTGCATTGCCGGCCGGAACCAAAGCGCCTGACTTTTCCCTGCCCGCCATCTTTAACGGCAAAGACGGCGGCAAGTTCTCATTGCAAGCCGCTCTTAAACAAGGCCCGGTACTCGCCGCCTTCTTCAAGGTTTCCTGCCCAACCTGCCAATACACGTTTCCCTACCTCGAACGCATTCACAGAGCGCACGGCGATAAGAAAGTCACGATCGTGGGCATCTCGCAGAACGACCAGCGCGACACCACCGCATTTCTGAAGGAGTACGGGGTTACTTTCCGCACTCTGCTCGACGATCCGAATGGCTACGCGGTCTCGAATGCTTACGGCCTGACCAATGTCCCCACTTTGTTCCTGATCGGACAAGACGGCCAGATCGAAATCAGCAGCGTTGGATGGGTGAAACAGGAAATCGAGGACATCAACCGCAAGCTGGCCGCCGCGCAGCAGATTACGCTTCCTCCGATCTTTAAGCCCGGAGAAGACGTTCGCGATTTCCGCGCCGGTTGAGGCTCCAAAAACTGACCCCGCGGTCGCGGGAACAAGCGACATTTGAGCGGAGATTCCTTCGAGGGCCTCTGCTGCATTTCGTCTCTTAGCCCCTGCCTGCTCTGGGATGTTTATCAGTTAGTACGTTCGCATGGGGCACCCGGCGGTCCGCACACCCACAGATTCGCAAAAAACGCGAATGTGTGGGGCACCCGGCTTCGCGCTGCCGCGCATACACCAGCGTAACTTTCGACTCGTCCTGCCGCCGTGCTAGCCTGCTGCTTAGTATTGCAGTTTCAGCAATTTGCGAGCAGCTCAAGCAAGAGATTAGAGGCGATGCCCAAGCTCCCGATCTTTCGGTTGCGTAATTCTGAGCGCCCCAGTAGGCCCGACCTTCTGTATTACGGAACTACTCTCGCCTTCAGCAATCTGCAGTTGGGTGTCGACAATCTCCGCTACGATGTGTTTCTCAGCCCGAGCATCACGGCGGACTTGAGTTTTCATCTGGCGCGTTACATCTGCCGCTTCGGCGAAGTGGAATCGCTGTTCGAAATGGACGTTCCCGCCGCCACGCAAAGCAAGTTCATACGCGCCGCCGAGAGCGCCACCAAACTGCGCAAGCCCGGCCCCGCCGATCTCAAAACTCTGCTGGTCTCGATTCATCTCGCTATCCTGAACCGCGCCAAGGCAGAAGCGAATCCATCGGTCGATGTGCTCGGCCGCCTGGCCGTACTCAAGTTCCTACGCAGCGAACTGCAGATGCAGTTTGCCAGGATTCTCGAGCAGTGCCGCATGAAGTCGAAGGCGCTGGAGGGTGTGCGGCAAGCGAAAATGATGCAGACGCAGGAGCTAGTCTCCTCTTTCCAGGTGCGCAAGAAAATCATTCTTCGCCGCGCCGGGCAGGAGGTCTTTCATCTGCTCCGCGCAATTGAAAAAGAAACGCTGGGCCGCACTCGGCGGTCATTGCTCGGCGAATCGTTGCTTGGCGAATCAGTGCCCGGCGAATTGCCCGCCGACTGCTATCGTCTGTTCCTTAATCCGCTGCTTCTTACTGAAGATGGCCGCGACGATTATCTCTGCGCCGAGCACTATTACATGTTCGGCAACTTCGACAAGGACCCCGACCGTTTCCCCAGTCTGCGCCAGTTCGCATTGAATTTCCTGCGCGAACTGGGATACGGAGAAGCAATTGACGATGACCATCTGGAGCAGGCGCTTAACGTTCCGGAAAATGCCGCCACGCTGGTGGGCACCGGCAACGGCGAAGACTTGACGCCGGAAGATCGCAATAGAAAAGACCGCCTCGACATCTGGACCCGCATGTTGCAGCGCGAAGGCATTCTTTCCCACGTCGTTGCCTCCTATGAAGCGGTTCCGCTGCTCGCCGAATATGCGCCGCGGGTGAATCCGCAGCAGATCAAGAATGCGCTGATCTTCCGCGAAGAATCGGAGCGCGTCGAAAAAATTATTGCCGAAAGCCGTCTGCATTCCGACCGGCTCTTTGCCGCCATCGCACGCGTAGCCTCCTGTCGCGGCTCGGAGCGCAGCCGTTTCGCCGCACGCCTTCTCCACGACCTCTTTTGCTATCACCGCGACCTGCGCGGTCTGGAAGCGCTCACCGCCGGTTTTGACAGTATCAACCTGGTCAGCGACGAGAAAGTCCGCAAACTTTCCGCGCTCAATGGCATGCTCTACGAGTTCCTGCCTCCCGAAGACCAAAAACCCGCCGAGGATCGTGTGGTTCACCACGTGATCCTGAAGGCCGACGTGCGCGACTCTTCGCGCCTCACTCGCTCGCTGATGGAAAAAGGCATGAACGCCGCCTCCTATTTCAGTCTTAATTTCTATGATCCGGTAAACAAGTTGCTGGCGAAATACGGCGCCACCAAAGTCTTCCTCGAAGGCGATGCCATCATCGTAGCGCTGCTCGAGCGCGAAGGTGAAGCCATGCTGGGCGTCGGCCGCACCTGTGTTCTGGCATGGGAGATTGTGAGCCTGCTGCGCGAGTATAACGAACTCCTGGAACAGTCGGGTCTTCCGCAGATGGAGGTCGGCCTGGGCATTGCCTACCAGGATTCGGCTCCGCTCTACCTGATGGATGGCGAGCACCGCATCATGATTTCCGACGCCATCAACGAAAGCGACCGCCTCTCTTCCTGCAACAAACGGGTCCGCAAAAAGGTCGCACCCGATGCCGGAGTGTTCCAGGTGTACTCGGTGCAGATCGGAGGCGCAGACGACAGCAATGATGACAGTGCGAGCGCGGAAGGTGCAACGGAAGAAATGCTCCTTAACTACAACGTAGGCGGCATCTGCCTGAGTGAAGCGGCCTTCCGCAAACTGCAGAAGGAAATTTCGCTTTCTCCCTGGCTGGCAAATCCGAGCGAGCGCGGGTTCAATGGGCCTGGTTTCAACGGGCCTGGTTTCAACGGGCCTGGTTTCAACGGACCATGGGTCGATGAGCAGCGTGAGTTCTTCGTCGGCACTGTTCCCATCGCTAATGGAGTATTTCGCAAGATCGCGATCCGCAAAAGTCGCAGAGCGCAGGTCGATGTCCGCAATCTCAATATCTCGCGTTGGACCGACCGCTGCTATTACGAAGTCTGTGCCAACCCCGCCGTGTACGCCGCCCTATCCGGAGGAAAATCCGCGTCGACTAAGGGCTAGGGTTGCGGGGACGGACGCCTCGTCTTTCTATTCTGCCGAGACAAAGATTCTTTTGTGGACCTCAAGCATGTCGGCGTGGCCGGAACTTCGTGAAACCTGCGAGGCTAGAAATTTCGGCGGACCCGGAACGGAATCTCCACTACCGCTTCCAGCGCCACCGGTTTCCCCGCTCGTTCCGCGGGCACGAACTTCCAGCGGGCCAGGGCTTTCGCCGCATAAGCATCCAGCCGTTCGTCCGGGCTGTTGAGGACGCGAATGTCGCCCACCTTGCCGTCAGAGCGAATGACCGCATAGAGAGTGACGGTGCCGCGCACGTTGGCGCGAATCAATTCCAGGGGATAGCCGGGATCCGATT
>JBEKXC010000159.1:0-11548 GCA_049512435.1 Terriglobales bacterium
CCGCGCACTGTAGCCGCCTTGGCCGTCCCCAGTACCTGTGCGTTCCAGCCCCTTGGCAGCATCCCGGACGATCACGGTGGCGTTGGTCACGACGCTGCCCTTCGGATCTTTCACGGTAATGTGGAGGTCGCCGGTGGCGGCGCCCTGCGCAAAGGCAGATTGACGGGCGATCAAAAACACCACTGCGAGGCAGAAGAAACGCAACGTCGCTTTCATAGGGCTCCTGGGAGCTTCCGCAACATCGAGGTTGCGGAAGGAGGGAACAAACGGCGCGGTCTCATGACGAGCTAATTGAACTTCGAGCACGGTAATGGAAGAGATACCGCTGATATGTACATCAGTGGAGGGCATTTAGGCAAGCAATAACGTAGATTACCGCTGCGCTTCGGCCCTGGTCTTCGCCTCCGTATCCTCACGTTGCGTTTGCGGCGGGCTTTGCTTAGATTTCTAGAAGCGAGAGATTGCTTCGAGCGAGATTACTGCCGTGCCAGAAATATTTCTTGTTCCTTCGCTTCCGCATCCGGAAAAGTTTAACGGACATTCCATGACCGGCGAACTGCTGCGGGTAATGGTTTGTCCGCCGGGGAGCGCCGGATGGGATCGCTCGCAGAAAGCGGCGGCGTGGCAGGAGTTGGGGTTTCAGCGTGCTCCTGATTTTAGGGTTGCGCAAAAGCAGCATGAGGTTCTGTGCCGGCTGCTCGGTGAGACCGGAGCCGAGGTGCTGAGTCTGCCGGCGGCGGAATCGCTGACGCTCGACGCTGTCTATGTGCACGACCCGTCGCTGGCCACAGACTACGGTCTCGTGCTGATGAATCCGGGAAAAAAGAATCGGGTGGCGGAGGCGCAGGCGCACGCGGATTTTTGCGGGCAACTGGGAATTCCGGCGTTTGGCGAAATCAAGCTGCCCGGTTGTTCGGAATCCGGCGACATTGTCTGGCTTGATTCGCAGACATTGCTCGTCGGTGAGGGCTACCGGACGAACCGGGCAGGGATCGAGCAGATGCGGTCGCTGCTCTCGTCTAAGGACTCCCAGAAGCAGGTTGACGTACTGTCGGCGCCGTTGCCTTACGGACCGGGGCCTTCTGGGTGTCTGCACCTGATGTCGCTGCTGAGCATGCTCGATGAGCAGACCATCCTGGTCGATCTGCCGTGGCTGGCGGTGGAAACGGTCGAACTGCTGAAAGAGCGCGGGTTTCGACTACTTGAGATTGAATACAGCGAGCGCGAGACGCTGGCTTGCAACGTGCTGGCGTTGGGGAACAAGCGCTTGATTGCGATTGAAGAAAACGCCAGGACGAATCAACGCATGCGCGAGGCGGGGTTTGATGTGCGCACGTTTCCGGGATCGGAGATCTGCATCAACGGGGCGGGCGGGCCGACTTGTTTGACGCGGCCCTTGTTGCGGAGATGATCTGTCTACCGCCCCGGCTTCCAACGAATACCGTCTCTAGTCCACAGGAATCCAAGTAAAAATCCGGAGGAAGTGAATAGGGTACAGTGTTCCAATCAAATTTCGAACTAGGCAGTTTGCGACCTTCATTCCTCCTGACTTGATAGAATCAAGATGAAATGCTTTTGCCGTTCGTCCGCGAAATTTTCGCGGACGTTGAACAATTACCTGGCTTTACGCGTGTCGCCTCCCATCTGCGGGAGAGCGCGGGGCGGATTCGTGTCTCTGGCCTGTCCGCGGCCGCCAAAGCGCTAATCATCGTCCTGTTGCGGCGCACGGTCGAGCGTCCGTTTGTGCTGGTGGTGGCCGACAACCGCGCTGCCGAAGAGTTGCTCCCGGTGCTTCGCGCGTTCTGCGAACTGACTGGAGCGGCGGATGCAGACTCGGTGGTTAGTCTGCCGGCTCGCGATGTGCTTCCTTTCCAGAATTTGTCGCCGCATCCAGAGATTCAGGAAGAACGCGCTACGGCTTTGTGGAAGATTGCGACCGGCCGGGCTGCGATCGTAATTTCACCGGTGAGTGCGACCACAATTCTTCTACGCTCTCCCGAGTACTACTCTGACCTTGCGCGGGTTCTGCGTCGCGGCGAGATTTTCGATCTGGAGAAGTTACTCGAGCACCTCAACACGGTCGGCTACAGCTCGACCGACGTGGTGGAAATGCCGGGGCAGTACGCGGCTCGTGGCGGCATTCTGGATGTGTACTCGCCGGAAGCGGACCGGCCGGTGCGCGTCGAGTTTTTCGGTGATGAAGTTGAGTCGATGCGCAAGTTTGATCCTGCGAGTCAGCGGTCTTCGAACCCGGTCGATGAAGTTTTGCTTCTGCCTTTGACGGAGACGCCGGTTACCGAAGAACTGCTCGGTTCGATCAACGCGCGGCTCTCGGGGAAACGCATTACGGGATCGCCGGAAGTGGTGGAGCAAGCGGTGCGCGACGCTGGCGCGGGAGTATTTCCGGGCTGGGAGTTCTATGCTCCGGTGGCGGGCGCCGATCGCAGCATTTTCGGCCTCCTTCCGGACGCGCAAGTAATTCTCGACGAGCCCGAAGCGCTGACGCTGGAACTGAACAAAGTGTGGGCGCGAATTGAAGAAGCGCACGAGCGCAGCGGAGTGGGAAACCTGGTTCGTCCTGCGGATCTTTATTTGACGCCGGAAAATTGGCGGGGAAAAACTGTGGCGATGGCCGGAGCCGATTTTGAATATCTGGCGGTGGGCCACCAGGCCCTCCAGGAAAGAACGGAAGCGGCTTTTCTTTCGCAGCCCACCACTCGCTTCCACGGGGCCGTGCCCGCGATGATTGAGGAGGTGCAGAAGTTGGTCGCCGGCGGTACGCAGGTGATTCTGGCCGTCCCCAACACGGGAGAAGTCGAGCGCCTCGCCGATATGTTCACCGAGTACAACGCTTCGTATCGCCTCGGAAGCCGCACCCGAAGCGGAGAAAGCTATGCCGACGAAACATCTTATTTTGCCGGCGATGTTTTCACCACGACTTTGCTGAAGGCGTATCTTCCCGACGGCTTCGCATTGCCGGAAGCGCATCTCGCGATTTTCGGGGCGCGCGATCTGTTCGACGAATCGGACCTGGTGGCGGCGCGACCGCAGCGGCAGAAATCGAAAGTCTCGGCGTTTCTGTCTGACTTCCGCGATCTGCAGGTCGGCGATTACGTGGTTCACGTGGAGCACGGCATCGGGCAGTATCAAGGTCTGAAGGAAATTAACCAGGGCGACGGAGCCGCGGAATTCATGCTGCTCGAGTATGCCGAAGCTGCGCGGCTCTATGTTCCGCTGACTCGGCTCGATCTGGTGCAGAAATATCGTTCGTCGGAGGGCGCGAGGCCCGTCCTGAATCATCTCGGCAGCGCCGCCTGGGGCAAGACCAAAGCGCGCGTGCGCAAGGCGATGAAGGACATGACCGACGAGTTGCTCAAGCTCTATGCGCAGCGGCAGTCGGCACGCGGTCACATCTTTCCGGCCGACACGGAGTGGATGAAGGAGTTTGAAGCTTCGTTCGAATACAACGAGACCGAGGACCAGGCGCAGGCCATCGCCGACGTGAAGCGGGACATGGAATCGCAACTTCCGATGGATCGCCTGTTGTGCGGTGATGTCGGCTATGGCAAGACGGAAGTGGCGATGCGCGCTGCTTTCAAAGCGCTGAGCGACAACAAGCAAGTCGCTGTGCTCGCGCCGACTACCGTTCTCGCCTTCCAGCACTACGAGACTTTCAAGCAGCGGTTCGCGCCGTTTCCGCTGACGGTTGAAATGATCAGCCGCTTCCGGACGCCGAAGCAAGTCAAGGAAGTTTTGCAGAGAGTGGAAACAGGAAAAGTGGACATCCTGATCGGTACCCATCGCCTGCTGTCAAAGGATGTGAAGTTCGCGGACCTTGGCCTGCTGGTGGTGGACGAGGAGCAGCGATTTGGTGTCCGGCATAAAGAACGCATCAAGCAGATGCGCACAGAAGTGGACGTGCTCACCATGTCAGCGACGCCGATACCGCGCACGTTGCATATGTCGCTGGTAGGGCTGCGCGATATGAGCGTGATCGAAACTCCGCCCAAAGATCGCATGGCGATTCAGACGGTGGTTGCGAATTGGGACGAAAAGCTTATTCAGTCAGCGATCGAACAGGAACTCGACCGCGCCGGCCAGGTTTATTTCGTGCACAATCGCGTCGACACGATTTGGGAGATCGCCGCCAAGATTCAGGGAATGGTTCCGGACGCGCGCATCGCGGTGGGTCACGGGCAAATGGGCGAAGGCGAGTTGGAAAAAGTGATGCTGAAATTTATGCATCACGAAGCCGATATTCTGGTCTCGACCACGATTATCGAGAACGGCCTCGATATCCCGCTCTGTAACACAATCCTGATCAATCGTGCCGACCGGCTTGGGCTGTCGGAGCTTTACCAGCTTCGCGGACGAGTTGGCCGCTCGAACCGGCGTGCGTACGCATACTTGCTTTTGCCCGCCGAAATTGAGTTGACGCCGCTTGCGCGCCGGCGTCTGGCCGCGCTGAAGGAATTCTCCGATCTTGGGGCCGGGTTCAAGATTGCGGCTCTTGATCTTGAACTGCGAGGCGCGGGAAACCTTTTGGGCGGGGAGCAGAGCGGCCACATTGAAGCGGTGGGATTCGAACTCTATACGCAGATGCTGGAGCGCGCCGTACGCGAAATGAAGGGCGAGGCGGGCGTTGAAGTGACGGAGATTCAGCTCAATCTGGGGCTGAACATCCGTATTCCGTCCCACTATATTAAAGAGGAGAACCAGCGCCTGCGAATGTACAAACGCATCGCCGGCGTCGAGACTGAATCACAGTTGCATGATGTGCGCTCGGAGCTGATTGATCGTTACGGCGAGACGCCGGGCGCGGTTCGCAATCTGCTGTCGTACGCGGCGCTCAAACTGCAAGCCATGCGAGTCGGCGCCAGCGCCATTGAGCGCAAGCGCGAGTTCGTGAGCATAAAGTTCAGCCAGACTGCCGCGATTGACGCGGAAAAACTGGCGCGCTTTGTAGCGTCGCAGCGTGGGGCGCAATTTACTCCGGACGGAACGCTGAAGTTCTCGATCAAGATCAGCAGCGCCGAAGGAATTCTGCAAACGTTGCGCGATTTGCTGGAAGAACTCGAAGCGCGGGAAGAAGCGGTGCGCCAGGTGTAAAGGCGAGCGGTACAATTTCAGGAGAAGCGCAAACGACGATCGACCGACGACCCAATGACCCACGACGAACGACGTATGAATGGCGAGCGCCGCAAGATCCGGAAAGTCCGCAAAGCGATTTTCCCCGCCGCGGGATTGGGCACCCGCTTCCTCCCTGCAACCAAAGCCCAGCCGAAAGAGATGCTGCCGCTGGTCGACAAGCCCATCATTCAATATGGCGTGGAAGAGGCAGTGGCGGCGGGATGCGACCAGATTATCATCATCACCGGGCGCGGCAAGAGCGCGATCGAAGATCATTTCGACGTCAGCTACGAGCTGGAAAAGATGCTTGAGGAAAAAGGCAAGCACGACCTGCTCAAGATCGTGCGTCAGATTTCGGACATGATCTTCGTGGCCTACGTGCGCCAAAAAGAGGCGTTGGGCCTCGGTCACGCCGTGCTCACCGCGCGCGAATTGATTGGCGAAGAACCCTTTGCCACTTTGCTTGCTGACGACGTGATCGATGCAAAAGTGCCCGTGCTCAAGCAGTTGATGAACGTATTCGACGAGAAGCACTGTTCAGTGATCGCAACGCAGGTAGTCGAGGGGCCGGCAATTTCTTCTTATGGCGTGCTGAAGGCGAAAGAGGTCGCGGGAACGAGCGGCAAACTTTTCGAAGTTCTTGACCTGGTGGAAAAGCCAAGGCGGGAGGATGCGCCTTCGAATCTGGCCGTGATCGGACGGTACATACTTACGCCGACGATCTTCGAAACGCTTTCCGATATCAAGCCGGGCGCGGGGGACGAGTTGCAACTGACCGACGGTCTGCGCGGGTTGCTGCAGCGCGAGAAGATGTACGCCTACGTTTACGAAGGACGCCGCTTCGATACTGGCGACAAACTCGGCTTCCTCAAAGCTACAGTTGAGTTTGCGATGAAACGCGAAGACTTGGGCGCGGAGTTCCGGCAGTATCTCAAGCAACTAAAACTTTGAACTTCGCCAAGCCTCCCTAGGCTGGGCGGACGAATGCGTCCGCCGCTACGCGGGATTCGAAGCTTTCAGTTTCTTCGATTTCTCTTCCACGCCGCGCGCCAGTTTCTCCTTGTGCGTGGCCAGTTTCTTGGCGATAGACGCGTCACCCACGCCAATAATCTGTGCTGCGAGGATCCCTGCATTGGTTGCGCCCGGCCTCCCAATCGCGACCGTCGCCACTGGAATGCCTGCGGGCATTTGCACGGTGGCGAGCAACGAATCCAAGCCCTGCAAGGAAGTAGAAGGGATCGGAACGCCGATGACCGGCAAGGTTGTGTGCGCCGCGATTACGCCCGCCAGGTGTGCGGCTCCGCCGGCACCGGCGATGATCACGCGAATACCGCGTTGCGCGGCTTGGCGCGCGTAGTCGGCAGTACGGTCCGGAGAACGATGGGCTGAGGTCACATCCATCTCATAGGCAATCCCGAATTCATCGAGAGTTTTCGCGGCTTCGCTCATGATCTCCAGGTCGGAGTCGCTGCCCATTACGATCGAAACGAGTGGCTTGCTCATTGATTAGTTCGCGTCCGTCCCCAGCCCCTAAAGGGGCGTCTTGTTTCGAAAAGTTATGGTATCGCTAAAGCGATACCCTGATACGAAGCCTAGGTCGATACGAAGCCTAGATCGGCGCGAAGCCCTCATTGCTGGCCGAAGTTTTGATTCTGCGCTCCGCCAACGTGCTAGTTCTTCTTCAGCGCCCGGCCCGCGATGTCCCTACGATAGTGGGCGCCTTCGAAGCCGATCTTCGCGCAAGCCTCATAGGCTTGTTGGACCGCCGTTTCTAACTCCTTAGCCCGCGCCGTTACTCCGAGCACGCGTCCGCCGGAAGTATAGAACGCGCCGTCGCGCTTTGAGGTGCCGGCGTGGAAGACTCTTACGCCGTCTAACTTTGCGGCATCCTCGATGCCGGTGATTCTCTTTCCCGCTTCGTAGGTTCCGGGATAACCACCAGAAGCCATTACCACGCAGACTGCGGCATCGTCTGACCATTTGAAATCACCATCGCTGGTGCGGCCATCGATCGAGGCCTCCATCGCTTCCAGTAAATCGCTCTCGAGACGCATCAGAATGGGCTGCGTCTCCGGATCACCGAAGCGGCAATTGAATTCGAGCACCATGGGGCCGCGCGCGGTCATCATCAGGCCGCAATAGAGAACGCCTTTATACTCCGCGCCTTCGGCTTTCATGCCAGCCACGACGGGCCGCGCGATGTGGGCGACGAGCCAGTCGCGCATCTGGTCATCAACGATGGTTCGCGTGGTGTAGGCACCCATGCCACCAGTATTGGGGCCGGTATCGCCGTCGCTCACGCGCTTGTGATCTTGCGCGGCGACCAGCGGCGCCACGCGCTCGCCGTCGCTTACGACCAGAAACGAGAGTTCGTCGCCTTGCAGAAATTCTTCGAGCACCACACGCGATCCGGCCTTACCGAGCATCCTGCCGCTAAGCATTTCGCTGGCGACGGTCGAGGCCTCATCCTTGCTTTTGGCGATGACGACACCTTTACCGGCAGCCAGTCCGTCGGCCTTCACCACGATGGGAGTATGGAAGTGCGCCAGCGCGTCGGGCAGCTCCTCCGAAGAATCGCAAACCGCATAATGCGCCGTGGGGATGCGGTGACGCTGCAGAAATTCCTTGGCAAAGCTCTTGCTAGTCTCAAGCTGCGCGGCGGTTTTGGTCGGGCCAAATGTGCGCCAGCCTCGTCGCGTGAATTCGTCCACCACGCCGAGCATGAGCGGCAATTCCGGTCCTACGATCGTGAGGTCGGGCTGGATCTGGTGCGCGAGCGCGATCATGGACTCGAGGTTATTTACGTCCACGGCAACGCATTCCGCCTCGTCCACGATTCCTCCGTTGCCCGGCGCGCAGTAGATTTTCGTGACCCGCGGCGATTGTCGGAGTTTCCATACCAAAGCGTGCTCGCGCCCGCCGCCGCCGATGACCAGGATTTTCATAGTCGAAACATTTAAGGGTAGGGGCGAGAGAAGACGATGTCAAACGGAGAAAAGGTCAGAGGTCAGAGGTAAGATTGCAGAGGTGAGAACTGAAGCGCACTCGCTGCGGGTTTTCCCGATGTCCTTCACCACGTGGGTCCTGAACCGCTGCAATCTTACCTTTGACCTCTGACCTCTGCAATCCTCTGCTTAACCGTGCTTAACGGATCGTCGTATAATGCGTTTCACGTGATCACAGTTTCCAAAGAGGACTACCTTAAGGCGATTCTCGAGGCTGAGAGCGAAGGCGAGACCGTCATTTCGGCCACGCTGGCACATTGGCTGAAGGTTTCGCCGCCGGCGGTGACCATGGCGGTACGCCGGCTGAAGAAAGACGGGTTGGTGCGGGTGAATGCCGACGGGCGTGTCCGGCTGACCGCTGCGGGAAAGAAGATTGCCCGCAAGCTGACGGTTCGCCACCACCTGATTGAGCGGATGCTCGCTGAGATTTTTGGGATGGAATGGTACAAGGTGCACGACGAGGCAGAACGCTTGGAACATGCGGTCTCGCCCGATTTCGAGGCCAGGCTGCTGGCTAAACTTGGGCGGGGAGTCGCCTGCCCGCACGGCAATCTGACGGAGTTGGAGAGTCCTATTAGCCGGCGCCGTCGCGGCCTGTTGCTGCTGGCACAGGCCCCGCCGGGAGAGAATTTCCAGGTGAGTGGTATCTATGAACGGGACCGCCAACTGCTTGAGTTTCTGGAACAGCGTGGCATCCGGCCCGGCGCCAAAATTCATGTCGCGCATCGCAATTATGATCAGACATTGACCCTGACGACCGGGGCTGGACGGGTCTCCCTGGGAGTGTCTGCCGCAGAAAAGGTCTGGGTTAAGTCGGCGGACGAGAGGGGCATCTCCAAGAGCTGAAGAGTCCGCCGGCGCTCGCCGCGCAGCCGCTGAAGGGGCATCCTATTTTGCAGCTTAACGGCATTGCTAAAGCGAACCCCTGATACGAATCCCCGATGTGATGCCTAGTTTTCCCACTGCCTGCCATTCAGAAAATGAATTAACTGTAGTTTATACCGTGATGTATACTTGCGCTAATTTGCCAGCGAGTGGCGGTCGCGCTCTCTTCGCACGGCATCGGTGGGATGGACGAATCGTTGAAACGTAAATGTTGAAATGAAAGATCCAAAGACAATATCCGAGGCCCGAGGGGAAGCCGCAACTCGATCCACTCTCCTGAATGGCCGGCCGATTTCTGAAAATGATGTCGTCATCACGCACGAGGATATCGACCGGGCGCACGACCGTGAACAGGTTTCGGCGGTGCGGGCTCGGCGTGGATTCCGGCCCCGGTTCCGGTTGTTCTGGTTGCTCATTGGCCCCGGCATCCTGGTGATGCTGGGGGAGAATGATGGGCCCAGCATGCTCTCGTATGCGGCGACCGGGGCGCGGTTCGGCATCGGTTTCTTTCTGCCCTTTGTGGTGCTCACCTTCCTTATAGCTTGCGTGGTGCAGGAAATGACCGTGCGTTTGGGCGCGGCTACTCACCGCGGGCACGCGGAGTTGATCTTCGATCGCTTTGGCCCATTTTGGGGTTGGTTCTCGATGATCGACCTGATGATCGGCAACTTTCTGACACTGGTCACTGAGTTTATTGCGATCCGGGCTGGGCTGGGGTTCTTCGGAGTACGGCCCGCGGTTGCGGTCTCCGGCGCACTGTTGGTGCTCTCCGTCGCGCTCATGACCCATCGGTACTGGACTTGGGAGCGGATCATTCTAGCCGCCGCCATGTTCAACCTGGTGTTTGTGCCGGTGGCGCTGATGACGCATCCGGACTGGGGGGCGGTGGGTGGCGCATTGGTGACCTGGAGACCATTGCCCGGGCTTACGCAGGAGACGGTTCTGATCCTGCTGGCTGATATTGGAGCGACCGTGACGCCGTGGATGCTGTTCTTTCAGCAAAGCGCGATTGCGGATAAGGGCCTCACCACGCGGGACATTCACATGGGACGCGTCGATACGGTGCTGGGAGCGGCTTTGGCGACAATCGCCGCGCTGGCGACCATGCTGGCGACGACCCCGCTGTTTTTGCATCACATGTCGGCGGCGAACTTCGAAGCTGCGGAATTCGCCCAGGCGCTACAGCCGTTTATTGGACACTGGGGATCTGCGCTTTTCGCGCTGGGTATCTTCGAGGCAGGGATGGTTGCGGCAATCACTATTTCAACTTCATCCGCGTACGCGTTTGGAGAAGTGGCGCGGCGCCCGCACAGTCTGAACCTGCCATTCCGGCAGGGGAGGGCGTTCTATCTCGTTCTGCTGGTCGAAGCAGTTGCCGCCGGGGGGCTGGTCTTGATCCCCGGAATTCCGCTCGTGTATATCGTGCTGCTGGTGAACGTGATCGCGGTGCTGGCGATGCCCCCGGCGCTTCTCTTCCTTTATATGCTGGTGAACGATCGTGAAATCATGGGCGCGCTGGTGAGTCCGAGGTGGGCGAATGTGCTGGCACTGGGGGTTGTGATCATACTGATCGGCGCCGGCCTCTTGTTTGGGGTGAGTGTGATTGCACCCAATGCGCTCTCGATAATTGGAGGCAGGTAGATGGAAAAGCAATACGATTCTGCGCGCGGCGCTGACAGGACCACTGAAGTCAGTCGCGAAGAGATCACCTCGGTAATGACGGCCCTGGAGCCTGACCAGATCGTTTTCACTAAGGAGCACCATCATTGCCCACGACGACGGCTCACGTGGACTGAGAAGGTGCTTTTCTGGGGGTTGCGGATTTACCTGGTGTTCATGGTTGGCGTGGTTGTCTATCAGATTTGGACGGGCGTTCGATAGGGATCCATTGGTTGCCGTATAGGTCTTCGAAAACTGCGACTGTGCCGTACGGTTCTTTGCGCGGTTCCCGTGTGAACTTTACCTTCCGCTCGGTCATTTCGCTGTAATCACGCCAGAAATCGTCGGTGTGCAGGAAAAGAAAGACCCGGCCGCCGGTCTGGTTGCCGATACGACTCATTTGTTCGGGCGTTGCTGCGCGGGCCAGCAGCAGGCTCGTCCCCTGAGGGCCCGGCGGGGCGATCAATACCCAGCGTTTGGTTTCGCTCAGGCGCGTATCTTCAACCACGGTGAAGTTGAGCGTGTGAGTGAAGAACGCCAGGGCTTCATCATAGTCCCGGACGAGGAGCGCGACATGGCCCAGAGTCTGCATTGCAGGTAGTTCTTACTTTAACCTAATCGGGGCGGCGTTCTGCCTCGGCGCCGCTCTGCGCCCAGCTAGCACGGGGGCACGTCCATTCCTCCACGAGCCCACGAAACGAATTACACTAGTAGGTTCCGATTCTGTATTGCGCTCCGGTCCTGTGGCGGAGCTTGAAGGAAGGCCATCATGTCATTGAACAGTTTTGGCGCCCGCGCCAGTTTCAAGGTCGGCAACAAGGAGTACGAACTCTATCGGCTCGACGCTCTCGACAAGCAGGGCATCTCCA
>JBEKXC010000160.1:0-13225 GCA_049512435.1 Terriglobales bacterium
GAAGCTCTCGGTGATCGGCAAGGTGAGTGTGGGCAAGGCTCGTATGGGGACGGCCGCCACCGGCCGTCCAAGCCGAGCGAACCGGGGCCCCCGTCGAGCCCGGCGTTGGTTCGACGGGAAGGGAAAGTTCGGCAGGCTCTTGGCCCGCGGCGTCTGGAGCCCCGCGTGACCCTCTCCGTCGTTATCATCACCCACAACGAAGAAGCCAACATCGGACGCACACTCGCTAGTGTGCAGCCGCTGCTAGCCGACGGCAAAGGCGAGATCGTCGTCGTCGATTCCGGCTCAACCGACCGCACCGTCGAAATCGCAAAATCCTTCGGCGCAAGAATTTTCGTCGAAGATTGGAAAGGCTACGCTGCGCAAAAGAATTCGGCGATCGACAAGGCGACGGGCGATTGGATTCTGAGTTTGGACGCGGACGAAGAAGTCGGACCGGATCTTGCTGCTGCACTCGAGAATCATGAAGTGATCAGCGCCGTCAATCCCGCAGAACGTACCCGCGAATGGTGCCTGACGATGGAGCAAGCATCGGCTGGAGCGAGGAAAGCTGGCAAAATCTTGGGCCCGCCAACTGGCTATTGGATCCCCCGCAAGAATCACTTCCTCGGCCGATGGATCAAACATGGCGGATTCTGGCCTGATCCGAAGCTACGTCTCTTCCGACGCGGAGCGGGCACTTTCGAGAACCGGGCAGTTCATGAGGACGTTAAGCTCAATGGCCCAACCAGTAGCCTGCGAGGCGCCCTCATCCATCATTCCTACCCCACCCTCGCCGATTACATCGACCACATGAACCGCTACTCCTCCCTCGGCGCGGAGATGGCCGTTGCCAAAGGCCAACGCGGCTTCAGCCCGTTCAACATCGTCCTGCGCCCGCTGGCAACGTTCATCTATAACTATTTTTTCCGGTTCGGCTTCCTCGACGGCCGCGAAGGCCTGTTTCTGCATCTCTATCACGCGGTTTACGTCTCCTGGAAATACGCGAAGGCTTGGGAACTCACGCGCAAGAGAGCAACAAGGTAGAGACGCGGCTTGCCGCGTCTCCGGCAGCGTCCGCTATCCCCGCAGCGTGATGCGCATAATGTCGAACTCCACTTCCACCGAGCGCTGGGGAAACTTCGACTCCACATGAGCCTTCACGTCTCCAACCGAAGGAATCCCGTCCCGGCCCGTCAGCCCGCGCGCGTCGTCGAGCAGAATTACGTGCCGGTACGGATGGCTCAGAATCATCTCCAGTTCCGCCGACAGGCGCTGCTCGTTGCTGCGAATTCCAACCCAGCCGTAATAACCGGCATCCAGCCAGAACAGAGCTGGGCCATTCAGTAATGCCAGCACCTCGGGCATGACTAGGCGGCTGTCTCCGCAGAAAATCCGGACGTGTTCATCGCGCGCGAATTTGCGCGTGGCCCGTTCCGCCAATGCCGGCACGCATTCGATGGAATAGATGCGATCGAAACGGCTCTTCATCGCAGCCACCATCTCGCCATAGTAAGTTCCGGTCTCGACCAGTATCCTCAGCCCAAACTTCTCTCCGTATTCGCGCACCACTTTCTGCTTCAACAGATGCGGAGATCGCGGTGGCCGCCCGCGCAGTATCCAATACCAGTAGTCGGGATAATGGCCAAGCGCCTTGTACGCGCCGTACATGGGAGTACGCTGCAACAACCGCCGGAACGCTTTCAGAATCTCCTCCGCGAAAGAAGATCAGCATAGGTGCCGAAGAAAACGGGCGTCAAGCGGCCCGGCGATTTTCTCTGTGTCCCCACCAACTGCTCGGTCGGTGGCACCATTTTGCAAGAGGACGGCTGCTCCTCTATCATCAAAGACATGTTGGGAACTGAAGTGGGAATGGAATGCCCAAGAATAAACCGACAGCCGATCTGTCCAAGACCGTAGCGGAAAGCCCAATTTCCGATGTCTTTGAAGGCCGCCATCCGGCGCCGTCCGAAAAAGACTGGGCCGAGAAAACGCTCGCGCCCACGCTCGACAAAGCTCCCGAAAAACCAATCGGCGCTCCCACTGGCACTAACCTGGACGCGCACGGCCACGCTCGTTTCAGCAGCATCTCGAACGCCCCGATTCGCCGCCTTTACACTCAGGCCGATCTCCCCGCCGACTGGAACTACGATCAGTACCTTGGCTATCCCGGCCAACCGCCCTACACGCGCGGCATTCACTCGACCGGGTACCGCGGCAAGCTGTGGACGATGCGCATGTTCTCCGGCTTTGCCTCGCCCGAAGAAACCAACCAGCGCTACAAGTATCTCCTCGAACACGGCGGCGGCGGACTCTCCGTGGCCTTCGATCTGCCCACGCTCATGGGCTACGACTCCGACCACCCGGCCAGCGAAGGCGAAGTCGGCAAGTGTGGCGTCGCCATCGATTCGCTCGAAGACATGGAGATCCTCTTCGACGGCATCAGCCTCGAAAACGTCACCACCTCGATGACTATCAATTCACCGGCGAGCGTTCTCTGGGCCATGTATCTGGTCGTTGCCGAAAAACAAGGCGCTGATTGGAAGAAGATCTCCGGCACCATCCAGAACGACATTCTCAAGGAATACATCGCGCAGAAGGAATACATTTATCCGCCCGCACCCTCGATGCGCCTGGTGATTGACACTTTCGAATTTGGATCGAAGTTTACGCCGCGGTTTAACACTATCTCCATCTCCCATCTCCGGCTACCATATTCGCGAAGCCGGATCGACTGCGCTGCAGGAACTCGCGTTCACTATCTACGACGGCGTCGAATACGTCGAGTGGGCGCGCCGCCGCGGCCTCGACGTTGACGACTTCGGACCGCGCCTCAGCTTCTTCTTCAACGCGCATAACGATTTCTTCGAAGAGATTGCCAAATACCGTGCCGCGCGCAAGATCTGGTATCGCCTGATGAAAGACCGCTTCGGCGCGAAAAACGATCGCACCCGCCTGATGCGCTTCCACACCCAAACTGCGGGAGTCTCACTACCCGCGCAGCAACCGATGAACAACATCGCGCGCGTCGCGCTGCAGGCACTGGCGGCGGTGCTCGGCGGCACGCAGTCGTTGCACACCGACGCCTACGACGAAGCTCTCGCGCTGCCCACGGCCGAAGCCGCGCGCATCGCACTGCGCACGCAACAGATCATTGCCTTCGAGTCGGGGGTTGCGCAAACCGTCGATCCACTCGGCGGAAGTTACTTCGTCGAAAAGCAAACCCTCGACATGGAAAACGGCGCCTTCGATTATTTCGAAAAGCTCGACCAGATGGGAGGCATGGTCCAAGCCATCGAGCGCGGATATCCTCAGAAAGAGATCGCTGAAGCCAGCTATCAGTACCAGCGCGCGGTCGAGGCGAATGAGAAGATCACGGTTGGTGTGAACGATTTTGTAATCGAAGAAGGGTCGCCACACATTCTCTACATCGATGAATCGGTAGCCCGAGCGCAGGAGAAGAAGCTAAAGATCCTGCGCGCCCGCCGCTCGAATGAAGAAGTCCGGCGTCGGCTTGATGCGCTGAAACAGGCTGCGAGCAAGGCTCCCAGCGCAGGCACCAACGGCAACATTTCCGACGCCAACACCATGCCATACATCGTCGACGCGGTCCGCGCCTACGCCACCGTGGGCGAAATCTGCGAAGCCTTGCGGCAGGTGTACGGGACGTATACGGAAGTGAGCGTCACATAATAAGGCACCACGCCACCGAACTCTTTTCATCACAATCGAAGCGCCCAAGGATCACATCCCCCGGCGGACATTGCACCTATGATGGTTGCATGCGAATCCGTTCGGCAAAACCCGTACGAACCCGGCGCGCCTCGGCAAAGTGTCGCGGAGCAAACGTGGTCCCCATCGAATCGCGAATAACGATTCTGCGTAATCAGAGAGTGATTCTCGACACCGCTCTGGCAGAGATCTACGGAGTTCCGGTGAAACGTCTCAACCAGCAGGTAACCCGCAACCGGGAGCGCTTTCCGGCCGACTTTAGGTTCCAGATAACCGCCCGCGAGTTCACCATCTTGAGGTTGCAAATTGCAACCTCAAGACGGAATCACGGCGGCCGGCGCTCCCAGCCCTACGCCTTCACCGAACATGGCGCCATCATGGCAGCGACGGTGCTCAATTCCAAACAGGCGGTAGAAATGAGTGTTTTGGTAGTGCGTGCTTTCATTCGCTTACGCGAAATGCTGATCACAAACAAGGATTTCGCGGCTAGATTGAACGAATTGGAAGAGCACTTGGACACGCATGACAGCACGATTCAGGAAATAATCAGCGCCATCAGGACGCTAATGAGCCCGCCACCCAGCCGCCGAGACAAAATTGGATTTAAAATGCCGAAGGCCCGGACGGCCTAGTCACAACTTCCGTATCTTGAGGTTGCAACTTGCAACCTCAAGATACGCAATGTGCATTGTTGGCCGCTGTAGTGCAACTCGAAGAGCGGGCGTGCCTTCCCGAACTACTTCATGCGGTTCCGATATAGGCTTCCATCCACCTGCCCCACCATGGCCTCGATGTCGAGCGGCACGTCTAAGAACGCAGCTACTTCCCCGGCGACTGCCTTGGGTTCGCGCAGCACGCGATGATAATGCACCCGCAACACATGCACGTTCGCCTGGCTCACGAGCCACTTGTTGACGTCGATCAGGTGACGCTGAAAGGCCTCCTCGATCGCGGACGTGTCGGCGGCGATTGAATCCGCGTTGCCGCGGCGTCGCAACATTTCGTCCTGAGACTTCAGCACCTCAGGCAGCGGACGCTGCATAAAAACGATGTGGTAGTCGTGGCCCGCAGGCAGCGACAAAATCAGCTGCGAGATGACCTTTACCACCTTGCCTTCGGCTTCCGCAATCAAGCCGGGATCTTTCGGAAGCTGCTTGATGCGCTCCCACTCGAAGTAGCCCTTGGGGTTGTCGATGTTGGCTTTGCGCTCGTCGTCAGAGAGAACCGGCAGGCCGCCCGCGTGCAGCATTTGCATCATCAACGATGTGCCCGACCGCGGCAACCCCGAAACTATGGTGATCATCCGTACCTTTCAAGAGACGAAAATAGGAGAAGCGAATTCCCTGCTCCGCCGGATCTCAAATCCAGAACCTTGAAAATGATAGTGGGAACTTGACCTTTGGGCAAAGCTCGGCGCGCGGCTCTACTCCAGACTCCCCTGTGCCGGATACCATTTCTGGATCATTCGCCCGGTCATCAAGCCTCCTTCGTACTCCGGGATGATGACCTCATCGGCCCCAGAGTTGCGAATCGCGTTGGCATAACGCTGCTGGCCGGCCCGCGTGATGATCTTCGCCTCTGCATTCAGCGAACGGGCGGTGACCGTGATGTAAAGATTATCCGCGTCATTGTCAATCACGATGCAAATGCCACGCGCCCGCTGGATGCCCGCCTGCAGCAGTACATCGTGCCGCTTGGCGTCGCCCTGGATCACGAGCACGTTGTTGTTCAGCAGCTCGCGGCAGAGTCCTTCGTTGGTCTCGATCAGCACAAACGGAATCTCCAACCGGGTGAGCTGGTCGACCACGGTCCGGCCCACCTGTCCGTAACCGCAGATGATGAAATGATTTTTGAGCTTTGCGATGTTGGCGTCGTTGACCATGGATTTCCAGGCCTCCAAGCCTTGCCGATTGAAGATCGTGACCAGTACCCGCTCCGCGATCCACACCTGAAAGGCAAACACTCCCACGTACACGAAACTCGAAAACAGCTTGGTGGCAGTCCGAACCGCCCGGTAGTCAATCGCATGCGGATGAAAAATCCAGAAGAATGCGTCAATGGCGCTGAGCCCTTCCAGCCGCATGTACACCGCGACACATACCAGGCAGAATGCACCGAACACGAGCGCGGGCTGCCACAACCGACGGAGAAAAAGAACTGTGATGCGGCCCATAAGGTTGACGCTCCGCTTTACCCACCAGGTACCGGCAGGCCGGCTCAAAAACCGCCTTGTGGAATCGGGGAAATATATCAGAGTCCGGGTCATCGAGAGACAACAACTAGTGAAGGATTGATTAGAAATTTTAATCGGCCGCATCGACGGCCCTTTACCCTCAGGATGAGACGATGAGACTAAAGAGATCGGCGACCACGAAAATGGCCAGCCCCATGACCATTGCGCCCCGGCCAGCGTTCTGATAAGGTGCCTGTCATCTCCAAGGAGGCTCTCGTGGCTTTTTGCGCAACCTGTGGAACCCAGATCGCCGATGGAGCGACCTGCCCGAAGTGTGCAGCCGGCGCCGGACAAGCCGCTGGCGCGGTCGTGCCCGCGGCCGCTGGACTCACCGATAACGTGGCCGGTGCTCTAGCCTATGTGACCATCATTCCGGCGATAGTGTTTCTGGTGCTGGAGCCCTTCAATCGGAGGCGCTTCGTCCGCTTCCACGCCTTTCAATGCCTCTTTTTCGCGGCCGCCTGGACCGTGCTCTGGATCGGCCTGTCATTCGTTGCCCACATTCCATTCCTCGGATGGGCAACGGTGCTGCTTTGGCCATTGTTCAGTCTCGCCGGGTTTGTCATCTGGCTGATTCTGGTGCTCAAGGCCTATCAGGGACAGATGTTCAAGCTGCCTGTAATCGGCGACATGGCCGAGCAACAGGCTGGCGCGTAGGCCGGGCAGCGTACAAGTCGTTGCCATGCCCACGATTAGAAGGGAACGATCGGTAACACCCGTCGTCACAAAACCTTTTCTTTCTTTGCGCGTCCGTCCTGTAAACTAGGGAGTGACGTGTTTACAGGTCTTCAGCCAACGAATTCGGCATTCCGGCGCCATCGTGCCGTAGGAGTGTCCGTGGCCGCGCACCTGGCGGTGTTGGCCGCTATCGTGTTCCATAATCCCAGGGTTGTCGACCTGAGCCCCGACTGGCTTGCCTACGGAGACGGCGCCCACACTTACCAACTGATCTACTCACCACCAGTCGCGAACGATAACCCGCCTCCAGACGTGGCCAAATTGCAGTTCCCGCCGCAAGTGAGCAAGCCGCGTCCACGCCTGCTTCTCAAGTCCAAACCGCCAAAGCCTGCGCCAGAGCCGCAGCAGGTAATTGCCGACGCGGAAGCCGCCGACCACAACTCCCACGCTGGATCTCCGCTGGGCACGCTGATCGACGGACCGATTACTGGCCATGAAGTCCACGTCGCCTACCCGACCGTATATCCAAACCCTCCCGTGGACCGCGCCGCGCTTCCTCGCGACCTGGTGGGCGATGTCGTCATCGAAGTGACCATCGACTCCGCCGGCAACGTCGTCGAAACCAGAATCGTGCAGGCGATCGGCCACGGAATCGACGAGAAGATCGAGGCCACGCTGCGCCGCTGGCACTATCAGCCAGCCACGCTCGACGGCACGCCGGTTGCCTCCAAACACGACGTGCACTTCCATTTCCCTTCTTGAGACGACGGGCTCATCAGATCATCGTGTGATAATTCGCCATCTGTTCGCCCTTGTGCTAAACTTTCTTCCCGTCCCGCAAGGAGCGAACCGCGATGAAAAAGACGAAAAAAGCGATCACTCACCTGAAGAAATCCGACCCCGTGATGGCCGCGATCATCGCACGCGTCGGACCGCTCCGTATGCAGTTTGGCGAGCCCACGTTTCACGCGCTGGCGGAGTCGATCCTGTATCAGCAGTTGAACGGCAAGGCGGCCGCGACCATCTTCGATCGATTCACCGCTCTAGCCGGCGATCCGCTGACGCCGCAGGGCATCCTCAAACTGACGGATGCTGAAATGCGCGGCGTCGGGCTGTCGCGGCAGAAGACAGCATATCTGCGCGATCTCGCCGAGAAGACTGCGGCTGGCCTGCTGGAATTCGAGCGCATCGCGGAGTTGCCGGAAGAAGAAGTGATCGCGCATCTCACTCAGGTCAAAGGCGTTGGCGTCTGGACGGCGCACATGTTCCTGATGTTCACCTTGCGGCGTCCGGATATTCTGCCCACCGGCGATTACGGCGTGCAGGCCGCCATCAAGAAGCATTACAAGAAACGTAAGTGGCCGAAGCCCGCTGTGATGGAGAAGATCGCGAAGCCCTGGGCTCCTTATCGCTCGATTGCCTGCTGGTACCTTTGGAAGAGTCTGGATATTAAGACGGTCGGGAAATAATTTCAGGCGGTGTGTACATACAAGAGATGTAACTACAAAGTGTTTCACGTGAAACACTTTGCAGATTATATTGTATGTATATTTATGTACGTAATTAGACGCAGTACAGGCGAATGTAACACGAAACGGTGAGGCTCGTGCGACGTTCTTAGTGACTTGTGGTCAGCTAAAATGACCTTGTGGCGTTCCAAGTGATTGATAATGCTAGGGCAGTTTGTGGCAAGATAGACACAACAGTGTAATATTTACACTGTCATATTTGCATGCGTGCCAATCTGGAGCGACTGGGGCAGGTTTTCGGGCTGCTTCCCGGCGAGGAAGGAAACCGAGGACCGGCGTCCGCGTGTCCCGGGTTGGACCCTTTTCGACGAGCGCTAGCAGGAGCACGCCACCCCGATTTTTTCGGTCGACGTCAGAAGATAGCCCGTGGCTCTTCCCGGTCAATAGTGGTCCGCCCCGCCGACGGTGTCTGGTTGTGATGGTACGGGCCCGCCCAAGCGAAGCTTGGACGGGGCACCCTCGTGAGTTCGGAAGAATGTGATGGGCTGGGCCACCCGCCTTCTCCAACAACTTGTGCTCGCTCCATACGTTGAACCACGAAAATAAAGATGTGGACCACTCCAAAAAAGCGGATAATGCCGCTAAAGGGTGCTCGCCATTGTCTACCGCCAACAAGAATCGGTTCAATCTAGAGAGTGAGATGGCTAGCTCGGTAATCCGATGGATGGCTCGCCGTGGCCTTACGGTGAAGCCGGAGTTCGCGCTTCCCTGGGGAGTCTGCGATTTGGTGGCCGTGAAGCTCGACCCCGTGAGAGTCAGACTTCGGCTGTCCTACGGCCAGACCCGGTCGGTAGGTCCGCCCGTTCGCCTGCACATCTTGTCGAGAATTCCTGAAGCTGACACCGGAAGGTCGATCAGCTTTCGGAAGCTTAACGAGGACATGGCGGACATTCTACCGCCCGATGCACTTTCGAGGGAACTTACCCTCCTCGCTGGCGGTAGGTTCGTGACGAGCCCACGGCTTGGCTTTTTCCAGAAAATTAATGGGTGGGCGCCGTTGCATTTGAAGATTGTCGCTGTGGAGTTGAAGCTGTCGCGTGTTTCTGAGGCGCTTGGTCAAGCAGCAGCAAACAGACTGTTCGCGACGGATTCCTATGTCGCACTTCCAGGAGGGCTCGCTCTGCGAGTAGGGATGAGTGAGCGCGCAAGAAATTTTAAGCTCCAGGGCATCGGACTTCTCGCCGTGTGGCACCACGGTTGTCGGGAACTTTTAAAACCTTCCACGAAGGACGCACTTCGCAGCGAGGTTGTTCAATCCCACGTAGTGGAACGTTTCTGGCGCACTAGAGACAATTAACCATGAGTTGCTTCGCAATCCGGGCGGGGTCCTTCACCTTTTCCGGCCCAGGCAAAGGTTTCAAGCCCTTACCCAGCACATACGCGGCTGAGAAGTCTTGGTATAAGGAGAGTGCCCTGCTGGTCGGGGGCACAGCCTCAATTTTTCCCAGCCACTCCTTATAAAAGCGCGCCGTCTGCCTACGCGAGAAGTCTTCGTTCCGTAGCGATTCGAAGCCCCGGTGAATCTTCTCAAACTCTATGTGTGCGGGATCGCTCTTGGGAAGATCCCGTAGCGCATCTTCCAGCCATTTCCGCAGATCTGGCGACCATTGGGCCAAACGCCTCAGGGGAGACAAAGCCACTCTCGATAGCCCCTTGTTCTGCCTGCCCCCGGCTATGTGGTATTGGTAGGACTTTCCTAGGCCGATTGCCGGCAACTTTATCAATCCTCGTGCCCACAGGATAATGTTAAGCCCCCAGTACGGGCCCGCAACGGTGACGGTTTCGTTGGGTATTTTCGAGTTCAGCTCTTCGTGGAAACTTACGAGACCTCGAAACCTGATGTTCTCGAAATCCTTCATGCCATCCTGATCATTCAGCCGTGAATCCACAACCCACACGCCATCCGCTCCGCTGGACTCAAGGCATGCACTTGCCAGATCCACTTTCGGATTCCTATCCATCTTTTTGTCGGTCTGGCCCGCTTCAGGGAGGATGACGGGGAGGATGAGTTTTTCGCGATACCGTGCGGCGGATTTCCATTCCCATGCCGTTTCTGCCAGTAATCGGTTAATTCTGTTTCTGTCGTTGCCGGCGGAATATGGGAGCTGCGGCACTGAGAGCCAGCCGGACCCCGGCACGGCCTGAGCTACGTCGAGGACGGACTTAACGAATTCTGCAGTCGTGGCTCTGTCGGGCGCACGCTGGAACTGAGGGTCAGCTATTCGATCGTAGCCGTCGAACTGCCGAATATAGGCCTTGTAATCTCGATTGATCTTGTACTCCGGTGCGGCGACTGCCGGCGAGTGTAAGCCGTCCACGCTCGCGTCCACCCAAAGTCTGCACTGAGGCAGAGGTTTAGACCCTGCCTTCTGAACCGATTGAAGCGTCACGCGACAACCTGCCGCTCCCGAATAAAAAGAGCCTATTAGGGGCCAATCGCTGGCGGAGTTCGCAAACGGAATGTAGTGGTTGGCCATCAGTCGAACTCCAACAGTCCGCTCCACATTCTCAGGTGCTTACAAGAATGCTCCAACTCAGGGAATAGTGTCATTTCGTCAACGCCAACGCGCCGCAACTCGAACCTTAATTGTTTCTTGTATTGCTTCATGATCGGAATACCAACAAGAGAAGAAACACCCGCCTTGTTCAGGCTGAACATGGGGCCGTGAAGGGTAAACGTTCCCTTTTGGGCAATTAAGCGCTCCGAGCTCCAAACGGGATTGACCGCGACCGGATAACTCCGCGTGGCCTTTCTTTCGCTTGGGCTGCTCTTCAGATATCTGAGGATTAGTCCGCGATCGCTTTGTGGATCGAGTATTCGAGGCCGGGACGGATCGCTGAGCCTGTTGAGTTCGATAGGATTTATGACGAAAACGAGACCATCCGTTTTCGGCCCAAGACAAGCAGAATATAGGGCGGTTATAGCACTCTCGGTCCAGTCCAAGAGCCGCGTAGGAAGCCCGTAATGTTGTGCGATCTGCGCCCATTTAAACTCGTCATCGGGCTCGGGTAATCGGGACAACTTCGCTTCAGCAATCCGCTTGAAATCGGACATCAGGTCCAACGCCTTCTTTCGGCTACCAACTAGCGTGGGCCGGAGTGCGCCTGGTATAAGTCCCCACTGGGGCTCTGAATGACCGCGGAACCAAAATGTGTCGCTACCGCTGACGACGCCACTTATCGAAGCGAAGTAATCACCGAGCGATGTAATTCTATCTCGCAGGATCTTACACTCGACCGGGCATGATTTAAAACGCTGCCTTTCGGCGGCAGTCAATACGGACATTTCAGTCGGCATGGTCTAGGTGACAAAATGCTATCACTTTTGGGCGGGTGGCCCATCCTTTTTCGCGCTTTTTGCGAGGGGGGATTCGCTTGGAGTCTTTTTCTTAACTTCTCCCAGCGGGCGGGTGGCCCACCCTTCTTCCTGGTTTTCTCTGCAATAGCACAACTGTGGGTGCCCCATCCTTGCGTTTTTTGCAAGGGTGGGCAGCGATGCTGCCGACAGGAAATGCAAGCGCATGACTGTAACGCGAACCCAGAGCTACTTCTTCTCGACGACGTGCGCGTCAACATACGACCGCAAAACCGCGTTCATGCGCGTGAGATGGCCTTCGCCTTGTCTCTTGAACCACTCGAACACGTCGCTGTCAAGGCGCAAATGCACGGAGGCCTTGCCGCTGGGCATGACCACCCGGGCGCGTTTCCAGAAATCTGCGCCGACGGCCGGGGCTTCCGGCGCGTTGACGCGTGTCTTACTTGCGCCGCGGGCGGCTTTTCTTTTGATCGCGCTCAGCGAATATCTCACGGTAGTATTTTTCTGCTTCATGACGTCTGGATTTATAATACACAAATGTGTACACATTGTCAAGATTCACGGTGGGTGGGTCAGGTTGGGAAAGTGTGAGAATGGGCGCACGCGGCGTAAGAGGCAAGGCCCGTTGTGCGATCAGTCTGGTTCCCACCCCTTCGACTTCGCTCAGGGCAGGCTCTTGCGCAAAGGACGCGCAAGGATGGGGGCGCCCCCGGGCCGCCCCCAGTCAGCGTAAAAGAAGCCCGAACTATAAGAAAAAATGTTAAGTGAATGTGAACGCACCCGGCATTGCGGATACAATTGTTGGCCGAAGTTATGGAGTAAGGCGTGGCCTTCGGCACGAAACTCGAGCTTTGGCTGCCCGATCGTGAAAGTCTCTGGGGTCGCCGCCTGAAGTGGCTCCCCGAGCGCATTCGCGACATTCCAATCCGCGTACCCGAAGGTTTCAGCTTCGCCTCACTCGAGGGCTGCTCGAGTTTGCCAGGCCCGTTGCTAAGCATTCAGCAACGCCGCTGGCCGCGCGTGTTTGGCACGGCTCCTTATCAAGACGTTTTCTCTATGCTGACTCAGAACCCCGACGCACCTTGCGCCTTGCGCGTTCATATCAAGCGGAATCACGACGTTAAATACTGCATCGTCATCAATCGCGACACAACTCCGGTCGCCGTCGCACGTCGCGTCATCTGGCTCTCTCGCCGTTTCGCCTTCCATGACATGCTGCGCGTCACTCCCGCTTGCCAGGGAGGTGGACTCGGGTCGCAACTCCTCGCCAACGCTATCCCGCTCTATCGGTTGCTAAAAATCGAAGGCATCCGTCTCAATGCTGGACTCACCGCTGGCGGCGCCGTGTGGCCCAAATACGGCTTCCACCCCATCAACGCGGAAGCCTGGCGCCAAACCCACGCCCAGATTCTCCGCAATCTCCGTGACCTGGATTCTTCGGTCCAAATCGCCTGCCTCCCTATATTTTCTGGCCCGCTCTCACAAGTTATTGAATCGATTATGTCTTCCGGAGACCCAAAGGCTATCTGGAATATCTCGGATCTCGATGCCCGAGTACCTTCGGTTCCCCCCGACGGTCACGGCTTGGGATCATATTTGTTGAGTAAGACGCGCTGGAAGGGTATACTGCGATTTGACGACCAAGCGTGTTATCGGCGTTTGGCCGCGTATCTCCACAAAAAGGGCCTACATATATGAAGGCCGCGAGTCCGCAACCCACCACCCGGTGGCGTAATCTAATGAATGTGGCCATTCATC
>JBEKXC010000161.1:0-10539 GCA_049512435.1 Terriglobales bacterium
ATTCCGTTGGCGAGGGGCTTGACAATTGACGCGCAGTCGTTAAAGATGACGACTTCTTCCCCCTTGGGCCCCGCGACATTGAGGCGATTTGCGTCCGCGCCATAGACTGCATTCGCGAACCGCAAACTGACGGCACGCCCGCGCACCGTCTCAGAATGGCGGGAGCACCCTGTCTCCCAATGGCAAGTCGACTTCGGGATGAACGGATACCTGTTCGGCTGCCTCCTGCTGCTGGCGTTTTGGTTGCTCATCCGTCTCTTTGGTCTTGGCTTGACAAAAAAGCGTTGGATGCTCCGCGAATTCTGGTGGGCTAGTCTCACGTGCACCGCCCTCGGCTTCACAGAGCCTCCATTTGTACCCTCGTATTGGAGCCCCCCGTCCATCCTGAAGTTTGGGCGCTGGGATTTTGAGAGCTTTCCTTTCTGCTTTGCGGTCGGTGGAATCACGGCAGTCCTAACTGAACTCCCGCCGGTCAAGGGATTTCTCCTCGACCTTTATTACAGCGTCGAACGAATTCTGCGCTGGCTGCTCACCCTTGTCTCCAGGATCACCGGTGGCCGCATTCATCCCGCCATTCTCGACCGCCCCGCCGTCAGCATTCTGATTCCTCGCGACCAACTCCGTATCGAAACCATGCTCCTGGTCACTTTCTCCCTTGCCGTATTTGGAGTTACCGGACAATTCGCCATCAACATCATCTATAAGTCTGCCATCGTCTGTTTGAGTTCCGCCCTGTGGATCGCGTGGCGCCGGCCCAGTCTGCGCTGGCAAATCCCGGGAGGCGGGATCAGCTTCACTCTCCTCTACGCCATTGTTCTCGTGGTCACCGGCCTCCGTTACCCCGGTTTTTACGACCACTGGAACCTCCAAGCCCTCTCTGGAATTTTCATCCTCGGAGCTCCGGCGGAAGAATACCTCTACGCGTTCACTTTCGGAGCCTTCTGGGCTCCGCTCTACGAAGCGTGGAAGCAGACTCGAATTATGGAAGAACCTGCGGCCTAGACGCCGCAAACTGCTAGCGACTACCCATGAGCTTCGTAGCCAGAAACGACTTCACCGCAATCTGGTTCGGTTGCATGCCGACAGGGATGATGGTCAGCAGGGAATACTCTGAAGGCTCAAATTTCTTCTTCGGTGTGCGTTTCTGAATGACGGCGAGGTCTCCCGAGCCGGAGTCAAGCACAAGGAGATAGTTCTGGTTCTGCGAGAGCGCCAGCGCATCAGGATGGGTTCCTACGGGCAGATAGGCGATTATCTTGCCTAAGTCGATGTCGAAGACCGCTATGTTATTCGATCCGAAGTTGGAGATGTATAAACGCGAGTTATCTAGCGACACCACGCCGCGCGTGGGTTGCGCTCCGACGAGATAACTACCTGACACTTCGTCGGGCGTAGTCTCAATAATGGAGATGCTACCGGCGTCGAAGTTGAAGGCAATAAGTTCTCCGCCATCGGGTTTCAGTGCCAGGCTTACCGGAGATTTTCCTACATCGAGGAGCGCAAGCAGTTTGTCGTTCGTGGGATCGTCCTTCTTACGCTCGTCCTTCTTAAGCTCGATGCTCGCTACCTGCCCAGATCCGGAACAAGAGATGAATGCTTTCGTGGAATCGGGCAGGATGGCGATGTCCTCAGGATGAATGCAGATGTTGATGGCGGAGCGCACGGCGAGGCGCGCTGTATCGATGATGGAGACCGAGTTGTCGGCGCGATTGCTGACAACCACGGTGGATCCATCAGGCGAAACGCGGGCCAGGCCAGGACTTGCGCCAACGTGAAGCGTGGCTGCAACCGTGCGGCGGTCAAGATCAAGCACTGAAAGGTTGTTAGACCCGGAATTGGCAACATAGGCGCGGTGGCCGTCGGGAGAGACGTCGATGAAGAAGGGGCGTCCGAAGACGCCGATCGTGGCAACGACTTTGTTCTGCTCGGCGTCGATCACGCTGACATTCGAAGAGCCGGCGTTGACGACATATACTTCGTTTCGCTTGGGATTGGCCGCGACTCCGGTGGGTTCAGCGCCGACTTGCAGCGTTCTTACTGGGCGGAAGCTGCGCAGGTCGATGACAGTAACTGTGTTGCTCTTGCCGTTCGAGATGTAAGCATACTCGCGGTAGAGCGGTCCGTAGGCGGGGAGCGTGCGCTCGTGAAAGTAGTACCAGCCGGCGGCGAGGACGAGCGGGACGAGGACGGCGAGTAGCAGGAATTTTCTCAAGGACGAGTTGGCCTCACTGCAGGCAAGAGATTATCAGATGTGGAGCGGGCACCCCAGCATCAGTCGGCAGAACTTGTGACTTCGGCCTGAGCTTTGCTCGCTGTGGGGACGCCGCGCCCTAACACCGCCGCGATCTGCCGAACCTGCGCCATCAGCCCGTCAAACTGATCGGGGAATAGCGACTGCATGCCATCCGAGAGCGCGCGATCGGGATCGTGGTGAACTTCGACGATCAGGCCATCGGCTCCGACGGCGACGGCGGCGCGGGAGAGCGGTGTCACCTTGTTGCGCTTGCCAGTGCCATGGCTGGGATCGACGATGATGGGCAAATGGCTGAGCCGCTGGACGGCGGGCACAATGCTCAGGTCGAGCGTGTTGCGGGTGTGATCGGCGAAGGTGCGCACTCCGCGCTCGCAGAGGACGATGTTGTAGTTGCCCTCGCTCATGATGTACTCGGCAGCCATAAGAAATTCTTCGAGCGTCGCCGCGATTCCGCGCTTCAAGAGTACGGGCTTATGAGCGCGTCCGGCACGCTTGAGCAGCGAGAAGTTCTGCATATTGCGGGCGCCGATCTGGATTACGTCGGCGTATTGGTCGACCAGGTCGAGCGATTCGTAATCCACCGCTTCGGTCACGATGAGCAGGCCGAAGCGGTCGCGGATTTCCGCCATAATCTTCAGACCTTCTTCGCCGAGCCCCTGAAAAGAATAAGGAGAGGTGCGAGGTTTGTACGCTCCACCGCGAAAGAACTGGGCTCCGGCACGGGCTACGCGCTCGGCGATCGTGAACGCCTGGTCGCGGGTCTCGATGCCGCAGGGGCCGGCGATGATGGCGAGGCCGGTGCCTCCGATCGTAACGGACGAATTGGGAAACTTGATGACTGTGTTGTCGGGCTTGGTGTCGCGGCTTACCAATTTGTAAGGCTTCGTGACGTGGATGACTTCCTGCACCCCGGGCATTTCTTCGAGCGAGCCGGCTTCAACTTCGCCTTTGTTGCCGGTGATGCCGATGGCGGTGCGTTGCGCTCCGGGCATGGAGTGGGCGCGGTATCCGAGCGCTTCGATTTTCTGGCAAACGGCGCGGACCTGCTCTTCGGTGGCCTGCGCCTGCATGACTACGAGCATAGGGGTTACCCCGAGTTATTTAGTTTAGCGTCCGGTGTGGAACTGGGCAAACGGTGGGTGTAAAAGAAGCGGGCTTGCTCGCTTGCTGCCTTGAGTGGCCGTCCAGCGGCGAGACTCAACTGGAATGCCTATCCAAAAGATTCATGCATTCCACTCACACATTTCATACGTATTCCTTACGGATTTCTTATGCACTTCACTCTACATTTCGGGTTGAGCAGTCCAAGACCGGCTCTGCTCGCCGGAGGTATTACGTGCCCAGGCTGTACACGACCGTAACATTGTTGTTAACATGCGTGGTTCTTTTCTCCGCTGCCCAAGCCCAATCCACTTTCGGAAGTATTCGCGGTACCGTGCAGGATGCTTCGGGCGCTGTAATTCCTGGCGCTGTGGTAACCATTCATTCACTCGACGAGAATTTTGAGCGGCAAGCCACGACCGACGACTCCGGCGACTTCGTCGTCGAAAATCTGAAGGCTGGCCGCTATAAGTTGACGGTGCACCGGGATGGACTGGCCGATGCCGTCGTCAGTTTGGCCACGCTCGCGGCGCGCCAGGATCTCCGCATTCCAATCACGCTCGCCATTGCAACCGCGTCCACGGTCGTGGAGGTGAGTGACTCGGCGGTGGTGATCGACACCGAAGACGGAACGGTCAGCGATTCCAGAGACAATCAGCAGATCACCGAACTTCCTCTGAACAATCGGGCTACCACGACCAGCCCTTTGGGAGCGTTGGCGCTTTCGCCAAACGTGCAGCAGGACAGCTCCGGAAACATCGCGCTCGGCGGCGCGAGTTCGGCGATGGTCAACTTTTCTGTCGACGGCATCTCCACCGCGAACGTGCGGCAGAATGGTGCGCTGCAGGATGCTTATCCGTCGCAGGAGGGGATCTCTGCGGTGAAAGTAACATCCTTCAACAACAGCGCGGAATTTTCCCAGGTGGGCGACGTCACCTTCACCACCAAAAGCGGCACGAGTCAGTATCACGGCAGCCTGTTTGAGTATCTGCAGAACGACGCGCTCGATGCGGACCCCTATGGCTTCAGCGGTAAGGCGCCAAAACATTTCAACACTTTTGGTGGATCGCTCGGCGGCCCGTTGAGTATTCCGCATCTCTATAACGGCAAGGACAAAACTTTCTTCTTCCTCGATTACGAAGGCAACCGCCGCTCGACTGCAGTTGCCGAGCAGTTCCTTGTTCCTACGCAGGCAGAGCGCAACGGTAACCTTAGCGCGCTATGCCCAACCTGCTCCGCGATTCCGACTGGCAGCATCAATCCCACCGCGACGGCGCTGTTGAACTACTATCCGCTTCCCAACGTCACCGGCCAGTCCAACTATAACTACGAAAACTTCCAATCCACGCCCGCACGTACCGACGGAGCCGATCTCCGTATCGACCAGACCATCACTTCCAAGCAATCGGTGTACGCGCGCTTCAGCCGCAAGAACATCACGGAAGACTACGCCAACCCCCTCTTGCCCGACGACTCAGACAGCGTGCACAATCGCAGCCTGCTTGTGTCGCATACGTGGGTGCTCACGCCGCAGCTCGTTAACGAGTTCCGATTCGGTTTTACCAATGCAACGACTAGCGTAGGGTTCCCCATCGAAGGCGCAGACGCGCTCGCGCAACTCGACCTGACCGGGGTAAACATCAGCCAGCACCCTACCACGCACGCTTTCCCTACCTTCAATTTCAGCGCCGGAACCGGGTTCACTCCCATTGGCCGCGACAAGACCGGCGTTACCCAGTCGAAGACGACCCAGTTCACGAACAATCTGAGCTGGACGCGGGGCAAGCACACCTTCAAGACTGGTATTGACGCGCGCAGGGTACGCTATGCCGACATCGAGACCTTCCTGCCTTCCGATGACTTCGGGCAATTTACCTTCCAGCCCACTTTCACCGGGAACGCTTTCGGCGACTTCCTGGTAGGGGAGCCCACAACTATTTTCTTCGCGGTTTCCAGCCCTGACGTAGCCGGAACCGCTTGGCAGTACAGCCTCTTCGGCCAGGATGAATACCAGCTCAACAGCCGGCTCACGCTCAGCTACGGCCTGCGCTGGCAGATCCTCCCAGGTTTCATCGAAGACGGCGGCAACCTGGCAAACTTCGATCAGAGAACCAACTCCATCGTGGTACCGGACAATCTCGCCGGCTATCTGGCGCAGCAGCACATCCAGGCCTCGAACCTCGGCTTCCAGCAGTCGTTTAACGCTTGCAACCTCGCCTATACGGCGTTGCCCTGCACCAACTACGTCACCGCCAGCCAGGATCACTTGCCGGAGTCGCTGCGCAATACCTATAAACGCAATTTCCAGCCGCGGTTCGCCCTCGCCTACCGCCCCTTCAACGATACGAAGACGGTCATTCGCGCCGGCTTCGGGATCTTTACGGTAACCAATCTCGGCCCGCTGTCCTTCAACAATAGCGGTAATCCAACCTCCGCTCTGCATACTTATACCAACAGCGGCACCGTAACAGCGCCTCTCATTCAGTTCCCCAACACCGCGCCACCCACGGTGGGCGCGCAATACGGCGGCGGCGGCCTCGATCAGGGTGTCGATCCCAATTACCGAGACCCGCAAGCCAATCAGTGGAACCTCACCGTGGAGCGCCAGCTCACCAATAGCGACAGCCTGCGGGTCAGCTACGTCGGCATGCACACCTACCGCCTGAACATCACCGAGGATCTCAACCAGATTCCCGCGAGCACGACTCCATACACCGTGCCGGCGGGAATGTTCGTCGATCCGCGCGCGCCTTATCAGAACTGGTTCACGCTCTACAGCACCTTCAACGCGGGCGAGGCCAACTACAACGCACTTGAGGTTCACGAGAGCCATAAGATGTCACACGGCCTCTACTTCGACGCCAACTACACGCTGGCGAAGAACCTGGCCGACAATCAGGGCGATAACCCTACGGCCTTCGCCGGTGAAGTCAACTATGGCGTCCCCATTGCCGACCGTTTCCATATCCACAATGATTACGGCAACGTCGAGGGAACGCGCCGACAGCGTTTTCTTCTTACGGGTCTCTACCAGTTGCCCTTCGGGCAGGGCCGCACTTTCCTGAATACCGGCGGCTGGAAGAACGCCGTGCTGGGCGGTTGGGAGATGACCAATGTGACTCTGGTTGAAACCGGCCCGTGGCTTACGCCAAGCATCAGCACCGGAGGCTGCGAGGTGCAACTCCTGCCCAACGGCACCTGCCCTTCCCTGCCGGACGGCCAGCCGCAAACCAACGACGAGTCCAATACCAATGTCGGTCCGCGAGGCGCTTACCTGCGTCCCGACCAAGTCTCGACGAATCTCTATCAGGGTCAGTCACACGCGCACTATTTCAACCTGGCAGCGTTTTCGGCAACTCCCATAGGCGCTGGCCGCTTCGGCAATGCCGGAGTCGGCATCCTCCAGGGACCAGGCACAGTTACGGCCAGCCTCGGTCTTGCCAAAGTCTTCAACGTTACAGAGCGAGTAAGAGTGCGTTTTGAGTCCACATTTACCAATGTGCTCAACCACACTAACTTCGCTCCTCCGGCAACGCAGATCGATAACCCGACCTTCGGTGTCCTCAGCGCTCCGCAAACGGCAGAGAACGCGGGCAACCGCACCGGCCAACTTGCCCTGCGCGTCGAGTTCTGAGATCACAGGGACGAGCGCCGCATCGATCATGTGGAACTATCGTACCCTTGCTTGGTTGAAGGCACTTTCTTCTCGAGTTTGCACACGCTGCGTCCGCAGATCCATTGTTGTCGGCCAATCACAGGCACACCCTCGGTCGGGCATTGTAAAATTAACGATTGCTCTTTACTGAACGATCCTTACCTATATCTATGCCACCGAAAGACAAACCGATCACCAGCGTCCACGAAGAGCGTAGCGAGGGGCGTTACGACGCGCAGCGCATTGAGCGCAAATGGACGGAGCGCTGGCTGAGCGATCCGTCGCTTTATGCTGCTGAGGCCCATCCGACCAAACCGAAATATTACGTTTTAGAGATGCTTCCCTACCCTTCGGGCGCGCTGCACATGGGGCACGTCCGCAATTATGCGATTGGCGATGCACTGGCTCGCTACATGTGGATGAACGGCTACAACGTGCTTCATCCCATGGGCTGGGATTCGTTCGGGCTGCCGGCGGAGAATGCGGCGATTAAGAACAACACTCCGCCGAAGGAGTGGACGCTCGCGAATATCGCGGCCATGAAGGCGCAGATGAAGCGTCTGGGCTTCGCCTATGACTGGTCGCGCGAGGTTACTACCTGCCTGCCCGATTACTACCGCTGGAACCAGTGGTTTTTTCTTAAGCTCTACGAGGCGGGACTGGCGTATCGCAAGAAAAGCAAGGTGAACTGGTGTCCGGAGTGCTGCACCGTGCTGGCGAACGAGCAGGTTGTGGGCGGGATGTGTTGGCGGCATGAAAACACTCCGGTGGAGCAGCGGGAATTGGAACAGTGGTTTTTGCGGATCACGAAGTACGCGGACGAGTTGCTGCGCGATCTTGATAAGTTGCAAGGCTGGCCGGAAAAAGTCCGCATCATGCAGCAGAACTGGATCGGACGCAGCGAAGGCACGCTGGTGGACTTCGATCTCGGCGGAACGGTGGGGCCGGCGGGATCGACGATCACGGTGTTCACGACGCGCGTGGACACGATCTATGGCGCGACTTCGGTGCAGTTGGCGCCCGAGCATCCGATTGTGAGCGACATGATTACTCGCAATGCTGAGCTGCGCTTGCAAGTGGAAAATTTAATTGCAGAGCAGCGCCGGGCGAAAGAGGCGGGCGATATTGGCAACATCGAGAAGCATGGCGTGTTCACTGGGCGCTACGCGAAGAATCCGTATAACGGCGAAGCGGTTCCGGTGTGGGTGGCGAACTACATCCTTATGGACTACGGCACGGGCGCCATCATGAGCGTCCCGGCACATGACGAGCGCGATTACGAATTCGCGCAGAAGTACAAACTGGAGCTTAGGGTAGTGATCCTGCCGGCGAGCAGCGATCCAGAAGAAACGATGACGGCGCCGCCGCTGCCCTTTACAACGATGGACGGGATACTGGTGAATTCGGGCGAGTTCAACGGGCTGAGCTGCAGGGATGCGATTGCTGCGATGTCGGCTCGCGCCGAAGAAAAAGGCTTTGGCAAGGCGACCGTTACTTTTCGGTTGAAGGATTGGGGGATCTCGCGGCAGCGCTATTGGGGGACGCCGATTCCGATGGTGTACTGCGACCAGCACGGCGTCGTGCCGGTCGCAGAAAAGGATCTGCCGGTGATTTTGCCGGATAACGTGCCGATCACATTGGCGGGCGGATCGCCCTTGGCGAGTGTGCCGTCGTTTCTCAATACGACATGTCCTAAGTGTGGCGGGCCGGCTCGGCGCGAGACCGACACGATGGATACCTTCGTTGATTCGTCCTGGTATTTCTATCGCTATGCCGATGCGCAGAATGACTCGGCTCCGTTCGACTCCGCGAAGATCGCCTACTGGTTTCCGATTGATCAATACATTGGCGGCGTAGAGCATGCCATTCTCCACCTTATTTATTCGCGCTTCTGGACGAAGTTTATGCGCGACATGGGGATGGTGAAAAACGGCGAACCGATCCAGCGGCTGTTCACGCAGGGGATGGTGATCAAAGACGGCGCGAAGATGTCGAAGAGCATGGGGAACGTGGTATCTCCGGATGAGATGGTGGCGCGCTACGGGGCGGATGCTACGCGGCTGTACAGTTTATTCGCGGCGCCTCCGGATCGCGATCTGGACTGGCAGGAATCAGGGATTGAGGGCATTCAGCGGTTTCTGGGGAGGGTGTACCGGTTCTACGAGAGTTATGCGAAGCCGCAGGACCCCGATTGGCCCGCTACTTTGCCCGCGCATCTGACCGGCTCGGCTCGGCGTCTGCAGCGGAGGCTTCACCAGACTATAAAGCGTGTGACCGACGACTTCCAGGGACGCTGGCACTTCAACACCTGCATCTCGGCCATTATGGAATTACTGAACGACGTTAACCGTAGGATGTTAGGAAGTGAAGACACTCAAAACCCCGTGACCGGAGCGCTCGTCAAAGCGGATGAGATTCCACTAGCTCTTCTGTCGGTGGTTCAGCGCAACATCGCGCTGCTGCTGGCGCCCATGGCGCCGTATCTGGCACACGAATTGTGGGAGATGACCGGCGAGACGACCAACCTGCTGAAAGCTCCGTGGCCGAAGTACGATGCGGCTTTGGCGGCCGAGGACGAAATCGAGATTCCCGTCCAGGTCAATGGAAAGCTGCGCAGTGTGGTGGTCGTGTCGGCGGATGCCACCGAGGATCAGATCAAACAAACGGCGCTCGCGGATGGAAAAGTGAAAGCGGCGATTGCGGGCAAGCAGGTCGTGAGGGTCATTGTGGTGCCGAAGAAGCTGGTGAGTATTGTGGTCAAATAGCGAGATTGAATCATTCAGTCATTGAGACATTGAGTCAATGACGACCAACGAATCAGGTGATTCAAATGATTCAATGACCAAATGATTTAATGACTAAATGATTCCGATCTGAGACACTCATCCGTGGGAACCCAATCCGTATCTAATCAGTCAATCGTTGTCCTCGACTTCGGCGCGCAGTATTCGCAGTTGATTGCGCGCCGCATCCGCGAACAGAAGATTTTCTCGGTCGTCCTGCCGTTCAACGCCAGCCTGGAAGAAATTCGCAGCTACTCTCCGGTGGGGATTATTCTCTCGGGCGGGCCGTCGTCGGTGTACGACAAAGGTGCGCCGCTGGCCGACAAGAGTGTCTTCGACCTTGGCATCCCCGTGCTCGGCATCTGCTATGGATTGCAGTTCATGGTGTACGCGCTAGGTGGAAGAGTTCGCCCGGCCGCGAAACGCGAGTACGGACACGCCAAAGTTGAGATCCAAGAATCCGACTCGCAACTTTTTCAGGGCCTGCCTCACCAACTATCGGTCTGGATGTCGCATGGCGACTCAGCCGAAGCGCTGCCTCCGGGCTTCCGGCTGACGGCGAATACTCCGAATGCCGTTGCCGCCATCGAAAACGCTGAGAAAAAGATGTGGGCGGTGCAGTTTCATCCCGAGGTGCATCATACGCCGCTGGGTACTGACATTCTGCGCAACTTCGCGCTCAACATCTGTGGAGCTCAACCTTCTTGGACGCCGCAGCATTTCATTGATGCGACCGTGGCGCAGGT
>JBEKXC010000162.1:0-10387 GCA_049512435.1 Terriglobales bacterium
AAAAGTTTTTGAAATCCCTGGCCTGCCTGCAGCCTACGCTATGTATGGCGAGATTGGAATCGGGGACAACAATCCAGATACGCCAATACTCCTTGATCTTTCCCAAGAAATCAGAAAGCTATTGGATTGTGACTACTCATCGTCATTTGATTTCTTTGCCTATGCGAATCGGATCGCAGCAGGCTTACACCAATCAATAGCCGCCACAAAGGACAGAGGTGCGATCTGGGGCGGAAATCAGGAATCCATTGCGCCCGGACAGGTTCTTGCGAGAATCATCCTTTGCGGATGTTTTGACGGAACACCGATGGAGGTCAATATCAAGTTTGGGCATCTCAATCAGAGATTACTGCCGCCGCGTGTATTTCCGGTTGATCTGCAGCGTTCAAATCCGGAAGTTTTTGGGTCGCTTCCCGTTACGCAACGCCTTTTTCTTAGGCAACCTGAATCTGCCGATTTAAGCCTATTGGAAGCAGCAAAGAAGATTGAACGGTACATTCAATTCTGCGATAGCGAAAAGGGCAGGAAATTAGACCCGCTCATGTGTCGAACAATCGGTGGCCATATTCATATTGCAGCGATTACGTCAAAGGGCTTTCAATGGCTCAAACCGCCCATTGGGGCGCAGCAGTAATCCCAACGCACATTTCAGACACTAGCCTGAAACACACGTTCACGCTCTCTTAACAATCCTTCCGTATAGTTTCGCAACATTTGAAGTGGGCTCTTAGGGGATTGTCTGATTGAGTCTTCGCCGGCAGACGCTTTGAGGGGCGACCCTCATCGGCTAGATAGATTGCTGAAGGACTCGTGGCGCACGCGGCAGTCAACCTCAGCGGCTAAAGCCGTCGCTGAAGATAAGCTGCAGCTCTCTCAGGCGGGGCAGTATATTTCGGTCGATTATGGACGGCAGGACGTGCTGGTGTCTCGGTTGGGCCGGTGGCGAAGGATCCCACTCTAACGTCGCAAAAAACGCGACGTTAGAATGGGGCACCCAGCTTAAGCCAGTAATCGCAGCGGTGAACCGCTGCGCCACCCAAAAGCAACAACAAAGCTAAGGACAAGGCAAGAGCAAAAGAACAAAGACGAACAAAGCAAGAACAAAGTAAGAACAGAGCAAGCACAAAGTAAGAACAGAGCGGGAACAAAGTGAGAACAGAGCAAGAACAAAGACGAGCTTAATCAGAGGTTGCTTCGGCTCTGCACCTGAAATTTATCGAGGAGATGTTTGCATATGGCCACTGCACCGAATCCTGAGACTACTGGCGAAGATGTGGGATTGTTGAGCGTGGCTCCGGCTCGGCCTGCGATTCACGACAAGCTGGGCAAGAGTCCGGGAATGATTGGGATGGTGGGCTTTGGGATCGTGCTTGTCATCGGCGTCATCTACTCGGCGTATCACCTCCTGACGGATCTCTCCACCGTGCACAACACGTCGATCCTGCCTTACGTTTTGTTGGGCATCGCTTTGCTGGTGGCTTTGGGATTTGAGTTTGTCAACGGATTTCACGATACGGCGAATGCGGTGGCTACTGTGATCTACACGCACTCCCTGGAGCCGCATATTGCGGTGGTGTGGTCGGGATTCTGGAATTTTCTGGGTGTGTTGACTTCGAGCGGGTTGGTCGCATTCGGAATTATATCTTTGTTGCCGGTGGAATTGATTTTGCAGGTGGGGAGCAAGGCTGGGTTCGCGATGGTGTTTGCTTTGCTGGTCGCGGCCATTATCTGGAATCTGGGGACTTGGTATTTTGGCTTGCCGGCTTCCAGTTCGCACACTTTGATCGGGTCGATTATTGGCGTGGGGATTGCGAATCAGTTGATGTCCCCGAAAACGGGCACCAGCGGCGTGGATTGGGGGCAAGCTACGAACATTGGAAAGTCGCTGCTGTTGTCGCCTGTGGTCGGATTCGTCTGCGCCTTTCTCCTGTTGTATTTGATGAAGGCGGTGGTCAAGAATCGCGCGCTTTATGAGGCTCCGGTAGGAACGGAACCTCCGCCGTTCTGGATTCGGTCGCTGCTGTTACTGACTTGCACGGGAGTCAGTTTCGCGCACGGGTCGAACGATGGACAGAAGGGCATGGGGCTGATCATGCTGATTCTGGTGGGGACTGTGCCTACGGCTTATGCTTTGAACCATGCGATCACGCACAAACAGTCGGATGACTTCATTGCGGTTTCGCAGCAGGCGGCGGGAATACTCTCTAACTATGTTAGCCCGAATGCAGTGATCGGCGATCCTCGGGAAGAAGTTACGGATTACATACGCACCAGGCAATTCACTCCGAACACGATGCTGGGCTTGCGTCAACTGGTTAGCGGAATCGGTAACGAGACGGCATTGTTCGGGGAGATGGCGAAGATTCCGAATGACCAGGTGCGAAACTTCCGCAATGATATGTATGTTGCGAGCGAAGCCCTGCGGCTGATGAAGAAGAGCGGGCAGCCGGCGATGACTGCGTCCGATTGGGAAGGTTTGGACAATTACAAGAAGCACGTGGACGCGGCGACACGATTTATTCCGGGATGGGTGAAGGTTGCGGTTGCCATGGCGCTGGGCTTGGGCACGATGATCGGATGGAAACGGATCGTGGTTACGGTGGGAGAAAAGATTGGCAAGGAGCATCTTACTTATGGTCAGGGAGCGGCGGCGGAAATTACGGCTATGTTCACGATTGGGGCGGCGGACTGGTTTGGGCTGCCGGTAAGTACTACGCATGTGCTGTCCTCGGGCATTGCAGGGACGATGGCGGCGAACCATTCTGGGTTGCAGTGGTCGACGGTGCGCAATCTGGCTATGGCTTGGGTGCTTACTCTGCCGGCTTCGATGATGCTGGCGGGGTTTTTGTTTTGGGGATTTAAAAACATATTCTGAGGCTCTGGGCGGATTTGCGGTCCGAGACTGTCTGCGACTGCTCTTTCGCCCCGCTCGGGGCTGGCGTCTTCTTCCTTCTGGCCCACGGCTTGCGCCGTGGGCTGCATTCTTCCGCCGCTTTGCGGCTCTTGCGGTGATCCCTTCAGTTTTTTGTGGGCACTTTTAGTTGCATAGAGTCGGTTGTCCCTACGCTAACAATGGTGTGCCCCCGTGTCCGTACGGGGCAGAGCCCCGTCACCACACGAGCCTGGCACGTGCGATACTGAAAATTATGGCGCTGCCTGATTTCACGCCTCGGGTGGGGAACGATCCCAAGTCGGTGGTGATTCATTTGACGACTGGGAGGGGGATGGAGATTGAGTGGAAGGACGGACACCGGTCGGTGTACACGTTTGCGTTCTTGCGGGATGCTTGTCCTTGCGCGCTTTGCGAGGATGAGCGGTCGAAGGCGGGGCGCAAAGCGGGCGAGGCTCCGAAGCTGGCGCCGGGGGCTTTGCCGATGTTCAAACCGGCGGTGAGAGCGGTGTCGGCGGAGGCGGTGGGGAAGTACGCTTTGAGATTTTCGTGGAACGATAAACACGATCTGGGAATTTATTCCTGGTTCTATCTGCGGGAAGTTTGCCCTTGTGCGGAGTGCGCGGCGGCGCGGGGGTAGGGGCTTGCGCGGTTTTCCCTCCGATGCCGGCAAAAAAGCAGGTCCTTCGCTTCGCTCAGGATGACAAATTTTTTAATGGCTATGAAGATTCGCATTCGGTTGGCGGAGACTCGCGACATTCCGTTGCTTCGGGAATTGATTGAAGCTTCGGTGCGGGGGTTGCAGGCGGGGGATTATTCGGCGGCGCAATTGGAGAGCGCGCTGCGGACGGTGTATGGCGTCGATACGCAGCTGATTTCGGACGGAACTTATTTTGCGGCAGAGGCGACGGAATTTTCAGGAGAAGAACCTGCGGACGCGCCGCTGCTGGTGGGTTGCGGCGGGTGGAGCCGGCGGAAGACTTTGTTTGGCGGCGATCAGTTCTCTCAGCGCGAGGATTCGTTGCTCGATCCGGCGGTGGATGCGGCTAAGATCCGGGCATTTTTTGTTCATCCGGCTTGGGCGCGGCGTGGGATTGGCGGGATGATTCTGGAGGCTTGTGAGACGGCAGCTTGGGCGGCAGGGTTTCGGCGGCTGGAGATGGGAGCGACGTTGACGGGGGTTCCGTTTTATCGGGCGAAGGGGTATGTGGAGTTGGAGGCCGTGGAAGCGCCGATGGAGAATGGCTTGACGCTGCCGATTGTGCGTATGGGGAGGCGCGTGGGCGAAGAGCACGACAGGGTTGTGAAGTTAGATGTCGAGCGGCAGGGGAGGGAGTAGGGGCCCTTCGACTCCGCAAGGCCAATCGCTTCGCGCTTGGCGTTGCTCCGCTCAGGGTGACAGGGTAGATTTATGCTGCGAATTTACGGGACAGGACTCTAGGTAGTGAGGCCTTCCAAGTATCGGGTCAGGACTTGTTCTCCGTCATCTTCGAAATCCAGGAACATGATGCCGTTGCCGAATTGGGGGTGGCGGGTGACGACGCGTCCTCGGATGACTAGGGGGTGGTCGTTGAGCCAGAGCGTGGCTTGCACGCGCGCGCCGAGTGGCAGGGTCATGATCAGCTGGATGTAGCAACCGCCGCGACTGAGGTCAATGGTTTCGAGACGCATGGGAATGTCGCTGCCTTCCTCGTGGATTTCGATTTGGACCTGGACGGTGTAGCGAGGATGGAGGCGGCGATCGCGTTCGAACAGAACGGGAGTAGCGGGCTGCGTATCGGGCGAATTCATGGGTCGGCTCCGGGGCTCGGACGTGCTGCCTGCATGGCCCCTCTATTGATCATCGGCATTGAGATTAATCGAGTCTAGGGCGTGCATCACAGCTGTGGAGTTACGAAGGGGACGTGTCAGACGGAGGTGGTTTTCCCGATTGCGAATTTTTCCGCGAATGGCTTATGGCTTCACACCTAGTTCGGAATAAAGTTCGGCGGGGTTGTAGAGGACTCCGTCTTTCACTACGAGGGCGGTTTTTCGGATATCGCTGATGTTGACGGTGGGATTGCCGTCTACGAGGACTAGATCGGCTAGTTTGCCGGGAGCGATGGAGCCTAGATCTTTATCCAGGCTCATGATTCGGGCGGCGTTGAGGGTGGCGTTTTGCAGAACCTGGTTGGGAGGAATGCCGGCCTGGACATCGAGTTCGAGTTCGCGATGGAGCGCGAATCCGGCCATGGAGTCGGTGCCGGCTTCGATGGGGATTCCGGAACGATAAAGCAGGCCGGCGAACTCCATCATCTTGGCGAAAGATGTTCGGTAGGTTTCGTCCATGCCGGCAGGAGGAGTCAGGCCTTGCGAGAGCAGGCCGCGGCGAACCTGCGTGGGCAGGCGGCCGGCGATAGGTTGGAAGCCAATCGGAATCTGGCCGGCGCGGTTCAGGTATTGATCTTCGAAAATGCTGAGCGTGAGATCGAGCTTGGTGTGGTGATCCTGCAGCAACTTGATGAAGGACTGTACCTGGGGTGCGGTGAGATCGAGACCGGCTCCTCTTTTAGCGGGTTCGATCAGTGGGGCGATGGTGTTTGTGTTTTTGATCTCGGGAAAGAAATTCAGGATGAGAAAATTCACGTGCTGAATTTCGTCGAAGCCGAGATTGACGCATTGCGCGGCGATCATTTCGGCGGGAATGTGTCCGCTGACGCGGAGGCCGTTTTTGTGGGCTTCGTCGATGATCGCGGGCACGAGTTCGGGCTTGACCGAGCTGTAGATTTTGATCTGCACGTAGCCGAGGCGTTTGTAGTTGTCTACGGCGGCGCGAGCTTCGGCTTCGGTCGAGACCAGGACTTTGGTGGGTCCGTGGTAGGCGTCGGGGCTGTCGATGATTCCGGCCAGGACGATGCGGGTGCCGATTTCTTTTCCGTCGACGATGCGCTGGCGGCGGGCGAGGAGCGAGTCGGTGTCGTTGGCGAGGTCGCGTACGGTGGTGACTCCGGCGGCCAGATTGAGGAGGCCGTCGTTATCGCCGACGTGGGCGTGCATGTCCCAGAGGCCGGGGAGCAGGGTTTTGCCGGTGGCGTCGATGATCTCAGGCCCCGGATTGTTTCCGGCCATTAGTAAGGACGGCCCAACGCCGACGATGCGATTGCCGGAGATGAGGACTTGCTGGTTGGGAATAATTTTCGCGGACTCCGCGTCGAAGACGTTGGCATGGTCGAACAGGATTCCGTTGGGCTGGTGATGCGCGAGTTTGGCGGCGAGATCAGCGGAGCGTGATTCTTTGACTTTATTTTGGACGTCGAGGAGGGTTTGGATCGACGACTCCCAACCCTCGGGAACCACGGAACCCCAGGTATCGACGCTGGCGAAGAAGTTGCCGGGATCGCCGAGCCAGACATAGGTTGGCGAGAAATCCAGTCCGCTTACGGCGTAGAGCGAGACGTGTTCCTTGTGTCCGGCAGCTTCTTTTCCAGTCGATTCTTTTCCAGTAGAAGTCAGGTCGAGTTGGGTCATACGCTGGACGCGTACCTCGCCTTCAGGGAGCAGAGTAATTTTTCCTCGGTTGTGGAGAGCGGCCTGGGCGAGCAGCGCGATTTCCGACGGCGCTCCGTTAAGAGCTGAATAGAATGCGGGGGCCGAGATTTTCTTTTCGCCTTGTTCGTCGTCGTTTTTCCAGCGTGCGGTGCCGGCTGCGAGCGAATAATTTTCGGTGACTGGCGATTTCAGATAATCGTTGCCGGTGATGACTTCTGAAAGCGGGATGCCGTTGGAATCGAGCTTTAGGATGCTGGTGGTTTTGGGGCCGCGGCCGCGGTCGTTGAACTGGAAGAAAATGTGGAGCGTGCCGTCGGGGGCGGTCCAGACGGCTTGTTGGCCGGCTGGGTTGCCCATCAGGAGGAAGGAATAGCGATCGGCGGTCGCGGGGATGTCGGCGGGGAGCGCGGGGACGGCGGACTGGGGCGATGGCTGCGAGTAGAGAGTTGCGGCGAGGAGCAGCGGAAAAATGACGGCGAAGACATAACGCAGCAGAGACTTTGCGGCGATCATGGAGAACCTCAGCGGCTAAAGCCGACGACGATTGGTTCAGCTATCGCAGCGGTAAACCGCTGCGCCACCCAAAAGCGGCCGCAGCAATAAACTGCCGCGCCACCGAAAGCGGGCGTGCGCTACAGTATAATCTTCGCCTTGAACGAAAGCGCATGACCGACACCACGCACACTACGCCCTACGAGCCCGAGCCGGTGAAGACCGGGATGGAAATTGGCGACATTCTCAAGATCCTGCCGCATCGCTATCCATTTCTGTTGATCGACCGGGTGATTGAACTGGTGCGGATGAAAAGCATTGTTGCGTTGAAAAATGTGACCATTACCGAGCCTTTTTTTCAGGGACACTTTCCGGAAAAGCCGATTATGCCGGGGGTGCTGATTGTGGAAGCGATCGCGCAGGCGGGCGGGTTGCTGCTGCTGACCGAGGTTCCCAATCGCGACGAGATGCTGATGGTGTTCACGGGAATCGAGAAGGCACGATTCCGGCGTCCGGTGGTTCCGGGAGATCAGTTGCGAATTGAAGTGGCGGTGCGAGCGTGGAGGATCACGGCGGCTCGTCTGGAAGGCAAGGCGTATGTGGACGGCAAAGTGGCGGCCGAGGCTACGGTGACTTGCCGGCTGGTGCCGCGGGCAATGGGCGCGGGAAGTGCGGAGGCGGACGAATAGTGGTCGGTGGTCAGTGGTCAGTGGCCAGTGAATCCTTGCTCGGCATTTGCGATTCACTCCCGGCTGACCACCGACCACTGCCCACTGGCCACTGGTTACGATGTCCATTCATCCTACGGCGATCCATCCTACGGCGATGATTGATCCGAAAAGCAAGATACATCCTTCGTGCCCCGTTGGGCCTTATTGTGTGATCGGGCCCGAGGTGGAGATGGGCGAGGGCTGCCGTCTGGCTTCGCATGTTGCGATCGAAGGGCCAACGAAAATTGGCGCGGACAATCACTTCTTCCCTTTCACCTCGATTGGCTTGGCGCCGCAGGATATCACTTATGCGGGGGAGCCGACACGGCTGGAGATTGGCGACCATAACGTGATTCGCGAGTTTGTCACCATCAACCGTGGCACGGTGAAGGGCGGCGGATGCACTCGGGTTGGCGACCACAACCTGATCATGGCGTATACGCATATTGCGCATGATTGTCAGATTGGGAGTCACGTCATCATGGCAAACGCGGCTACGCTCGGCGGGCACGTCACGGTGGGAGACTGGGCCACGGTGGGGGCGCTGTGTCCGGTGCATCACTTCGTGCGGATTGGGACACATGCTTTCATCGGCGGAGGCACTACTATCACGCGGGATGTGCTGCCGTTTTCGAAGACTTCCGCCGAGCGCGGGACGCGGGCCTATGGATTGAATGCGGTGGGATTGGAGCGGCGGGGATTCACGAGAGAGCGGATTCGGAAGATTCATCATGCGTATCGCGTGCTGCTGACTTCGAAGCTGAATACTTCGCAGGCGCTGGAGAAGCTGAAAGCGGAAGCGGATGGCGGGGAGGATGTGGAGATGCTCATCCGCTTCATTGAGGAGTCGGAACGAGGAATCATCAAGTAGCGTCATCATGTAGCAGCTAGCGCTACTCGCAGAAGATTCTTACTTTTTTCCCATTTCCCTGTTCGATATCGACGTTCATGTTCTCGACGGCCTCCGCCCACTCTTTTTCGTTCGTCGAACAGGAACTTGCAAAATTCACCCCGAGTTCGGCTAATTTCTCATTGACCTTCGTCGGAAGCACTGCCAGCAGATGGCTTCCGGTGCGCATGAACGACAGCGGCATGCGAATGTTGACCTGCTCCTGGCCGGGCTTGTCAATCACAATTCGCATGAAGCGCGGTTTGCCTGGTTCGGACGAGGGACATCCGTCAGCTCTTGCTTCGGTGGAGGCTGGCTCGGCGATTTTTGCAAGAAGCTTTTCGGCGTCAGCAACGGAGATCGTGCCCTTCGCCAGCATTTCGAGTATTTTCTTTCGTTCTTCGGACATGACTTCCTCCTTAAATTGTGTTGTCGTTCTTAGCTCAGTTTTTCCAGAGCTTCCTCGACCGTGAGTTCTCCGCGAGAGAGCTGTTCCAGGACATAAAGGTTGGGCGAAGGCGCCGCAAAATTTTGGTCGAGCGCCGCGCCGATTGCGTTCAAACGATTCTTGACCGTCGGATAGCTGATGTTGAACAGGCTCTCCATCTTCTTGAGCGAACCATGATGGCGGACGAAGGCCATCACAAAAGCCTGATCGTCGACGCTGAGACTGGCCAGTGGAGAGACTTCAAAGCTGCCTTCAAGGGCGAGGTTGCAGGATGGACACGCCATTCGCACTACCTTCAAGGGTCGATTGCAATCCGAGCACGTTGCCTTAGATATATCCATTGTCTAACACCAATAATTAACATTATTCAATACATTTGTAAATAATGTCAATACTAAAGTTAAGTTTATTAACTCTCTAAGGAAATCGGCGCGCGCATATGTGGCAAGTGACGGAGTCGTTTACACTTATCTCTTCCGCATGGCTTCCACTCAGAAACTCGGGCTCATCGCGGGCAATGGGAAGTTCCCTTTTCTGGTGCTGGAGGCTGCGCGGGCACAGGGGTATGAGGTGGTGGTGGCGGCGATTCGTGAAGAGACTTCTCCTGAGATTGAGTCGAGGGGCGCCGCATCCGTTCACTGGCTTTCGCTGGGCGAGCTGTCAAAGCTCATCGACACTTTTAAAGCTGCGGGCGTTACCCGTGCGGTGATGGCGGGGCAGGTCAAGCACAAGCAGATTTTTTCGGCCATCAGGCCGGACTGGCGGCTGGCGAAGCTGCTGCTCTCGCTGGGTACTCGGAATACCGATTCGCTGCTGGGCGCGATCGCGAGAGTTTTGGCGGATGAAGGAATTGTGCTGGAGAACTCGACCGCGCTGCTGGAACCGCTGCTGGCGAAAGCGGGCGTGCTCACGAAGCGGGCTCCGAGCGAGCAGGAACGTAAGAACATCGAATACGGACGCGCGGCGGGGCGGCGGCTGGCGGAATACGACATTGGGCAGACGGTGGTGATCGCGGAAGCGGCGTGCGTGGCGGTGGAGGCGATGGAGGGCACGGATGCGACGATCGAGCGGGCGGGGGAGATCATGAAAAGTTTGGCGCCGGCGGAGGGGGTGATGGAGGATCCCACTCATCGCAAAGGGCGCGATGAGTGGGGCACCCTCGATTCGCAGCTCCTCGATTCTCAGAGTCCGACTCGCGCGACGCTGCTTAGCCGGGCGCTTACTGTCGTGAAGATCGCAAAGCCGGGGCAGGATATGCGGTTTGATGTTCCGGTGGTTGGGGTGAAGACGATTGAGACGATGGCGCGGGCGGGGGCGAGTTGTCTGGCGGTGGACGCGGGGCGATGTCTGCTGCTGGATGGCGAGGCGATGATGCGGGCCGCGGATGAGGCGGGGATTGCGGTGGTGGGAGAGGTCAGAGGTTAGAGGTC
>JBEKXC010000163.1:0-10327 GCA_049512435.1 Terriglobales bacterium
GCGTTGCTCTTTCTGCACCGGATGCGTGACAAACGGGAAATAGAACACGGGCATGCCCATCAGCCGAAAGTCGCTGTTGTAGATTTTGGCGGTGCCATCCACATCCACCCAGATGTGTCTCGCGTTGAATTGCCACTTCGGATGAGGCAGTTTACAGGTTGTGACCGTTCCTTGGCGCACCAGGTAGTGATCGGGCCCGTGTTTCTCCACAATTTTTCCGGTAAAGGCAAATGGGTTGGAGGTGGTTAGCACATAGCGGGACTTTCCTATCCGAAATCCTACCGTTCCAATCACGCTATAAAACGTTCCGACTTGCGTGCGGATATTGTAAGTGCCGTGACTGGACACGACGTGCTCGTCGTAAGGGCCGCCGTCCAGAACGACGTGGCCTTCCAGTTCGCTGTCTCCCGTGTCCGTGTTGTAGGTGATTTGATCCCCGCGCAGGATGTAGTTGCGATAGTCAATTTCGGCCCGGCCGCGCAGGTGATAGATGGACCCGTCCTTCTCCTGTTCCACCGCCCGGATCGTAACTGGCTCTTCCGTCTGGCTGGCAACTCTCGGCACAACCGGCGCCGTAGCGGGAGTGCTCTCCGCCGCGCTCTCAGAAACAATGCTCTCAGAAACGATGATTGTTGAGGCAATGGCGGGGGGCGGCGTCTGGCTGGTTACTATCCCGGGAGCGAGAAGCAGATGACAGAGCAATGCTGCCGTGATAAAGATTCGAGAGCGGGCGATCATTAGCCTGTGATCATCTAGCGGGTGGTCATTGAGCGGTTGATCTGCAAGCGCGCGTGCGCTCCGCCAGCCGGTCTGCCAACGGGAACCAACTGACCTTAGCATGCGGGCGGCTGGCGAAGCAAAGCTGCGCACGATTGTGGTCCAAGATTGCGCCGGCATTCTTCGTGACTTCTTACGACGACTTGATTTAGACCGCCGCATAGACGTCGGACTGATACTGATGATGACTGGACCAATGACGACCAGGTCGATGATGACCGAATCAACAATCTCTCCGATCGATGCTGTCGAGCCGGAGCACAGCTCCGCCATCCCTGCAGAAGCTGCGGCCTCGGTATCACGCATTGATTCCGATCCCGGGGTTGTTCTCGGCATTGATCCAAGCGTTGCTCCGGACGTCGCCTCCAACCTTGATGAGAGTCCCGATTCCTGGCGCGTCGAGGTTGCCGCTCGCCTCGAACGCTATCGCACTCGGCGCAAGCCCCGGACTCCGCGTTATCCTTCACTGCTCTTACCCTTTGATGCGCCCGAGAGCTGGTCGCGGCCTGCCACGTCAACTGGATCCGGATCGCTGGCGGTTGCGACTGCGAATGCCAGTAAAGACTTCGCCTTCCACACATTCGCCATCCAGACAAAAGAAGAACCGGAGGCACTCGCGACCACAGACCCCGCCGAAGCTCGCCAGGCATCGCAGCCAGCGCAAGAGCAGACCCTGGAGCCGTCCGCCAAAGTCATCGCGTTCCCGCGTTCCGCCGCAATTCCGGTTTTTCGTGCCAGCGAACTGGCCGATCCCGTCTTCGATCATGATCGTCCGCGCATCGTCGAAGCCCCGGAGATTCTGCCGCCTCCTCCCGCCTTAGGCGGAATGCTGATCGAACCTGCGCAGCAAGAGTCGGCCGACCGGCGAGCCGACTTCGCCTCCGTATCTCCCCCTGCGTCCCCATCAGCATCGATAGTTCGGCGCGCCCTCGCTGCCCTCGTGGATGGCGCTGTCGTAACCACGTCTCTGGCGGCTTTTGCCGCAATCTTTGTTCGTTTGAATCCCAGCTTGCTTCGTCTGAACCCCGACCTGCTTCGTTTGAACCTTCTTCACTTGAACCTTCTTCACCCGAATCTGCTTCACCTGAATATGGATCTCGTTCGCGCACCGCTTCTGGTGTTTGCCGGTGCGCTCGGCGCCCTTTTAGCCCTTCTGTGGGCTACCTACGAGTTCTTGTTTGTGGTCTACACCGGCTCGACTCCCGGACTTCGCGCCGCCGGGCTGCGGCTGGCAGCGTTTGACGGCTCCTCGCTCAATCGTCGCATGCGCTGCTGGCGCGTCCTCGCGTCGTTTCTCTCCGCGTTCTCCGCTGGACTTGGGTATTTCTGGTGCATTCTTGATCAGAACGGATTGTGCTGGCATGACCGTATCACCCGCACCCACGTCCGATCCGCGGAGGCAGCAGACGAGAAAGAAGAAGGAAAAGAATAGAACGGCGCCAGACAGAAATTCCCGACAGTTCTGTTCCCTGAGCCAACCGCAAGTCGTCACCTATAAAATGCAAACTATTGCACATTGGCCTCAGCGCCAAGTTAAGAGTGATGGCACGACACGGAATCACATGTTGCGCTTTCGGTATTCGGTGGTAAACTCCGCTGATTAGGTTCGGTTCGCTGGCTCCCCGACCACGCCCGGCCTCCTGCTTGGAATAGAACGCAATCCAGAAATTCGTGAAAATTTAAGATGAGGATAAATATGAGAGTATTGCGCGCAGTCACTGTCACCTGTGTGGTTCTGCTAGCCGGGCTAGGCATCGTTAGCGCCCAAAGTTGGACCCCGCTGAACAATCAACCAACCATCTCGGCAAGTAATCCTCTCCTTCTCAGCAACGGCAAGGTTATGGTGCACGACGCCGATGCTGGGGATTGGTGGGCCCTGACTCCCGATATCAACGGAAGTTATCAAAATGGCACTTGGTCTCAATTGGCCTCGCTTCCTTCGGGATACGCTCCCCTCTATTTCGCTTCGGCCGTACTGCCGGACACGCGGGTGGTTGTTCTCGGTGGAGAATACAACAATGGCGTAGGCGTATGGACGACCCTGGGCGCCATCTACACCCCGAAAACCAACAAGTGGAAAAAACTCAAGGCGCCGTCGGGTTGGACCAGCGTCGGCGATGCGCAAAGCGTGATTCTTGAAAACGGCACCTTTATGGTTGCCAACTGCTGCACCACCCAGGAAGCTTTGCTGGATGCCGCGAACCTGACTTGGACTTCCACCGGCACCGGCAAGTATGACATTAACGATGAAGAAGGCTGGACCTTGCTGCCCAGCGGATACGTGCTCACCGTGGATGCTAACGACGCCCCCAACACAAACTCCGAGCTCTACGATCCGACCACCGGTTCCTGGTCTTCCGCCGGCAGCACCATTGTTGAACTTGAGGATCCTTCCTCCCACGAACTGGGCCCCGCGGTTCTCCGCCCCGACGGCACCGTTATCGCCACGGGCGCAACCGGCCACAACGCCATTTTTGACTCCATCACTTCAACCTGGTCTGCCGGCCCGGACTTTCCCAAAGTCAACGGTCAGCAACTGGATATCGCCGACGGTCCCGCCGCTCTCCTTCCGAGTGGAAACGTGCTGGTCATGACCAGCCCCGGCGTGTACAACACCGGCGCACACTTCTTCGAGTGGAACGGCACGTCCTGGAACTCGGTGCCGGGCACTCCAAACGCACCCGACGATAGCTCTTACTATGGCAATATGCTGGTGTTGCCGACCGGTGAGATCTTGCTCACCGATTTCTCCACCGACGTTGAGCTCTATACCTCCTCCGGAAGCCCGCAGTCGTCATGGGCGCCTACCATCACCAGCGTTCCTACGACACTCAAACCCAACGCGACCTACACTATCGAGGGTACGCAGTTGAACGGACTCTCGCAGGCCGGTGCCTACGGGGACGACGACCAGTCTGCCACCAACTATCCGTTGGTGCGCATCATCAACAACGCAACCGGGCATGTGTTCTATTGCCTCACCGATAAGCCCAGCTCGATGGGCGTGGCCACTGGTTCCCAGATTGTCAGCGCGAGTTTCAAGCTTCCCGCTAAAGCTGACATCGAGACAGGAGCCAGCCAATTGGAGGTCGTAACCAATGGCATTCCCTCCACTGCCGTAAGCGTAACTGTCAAGTAATCTCTCACCTCTCGCAAGTGGGCCGGACGGCAAAACCGTCCGGCCTTTTTCGTGCGCGCCACTTGTAGAAACTGCCAGACGAACCTTCAAGGCAAAGAAAAGCCCCGGCCGTCGAGCGACCGGGGCGCTAATGAACTGGGTGAGCTAACTCCCCGCTGTCGTTTGCTGATGGCGTTCGCACTTGCCGCCGCAGCACTCCATGGCGGTTTTGTCGCCCTTGGCTTCTCCGCAACTTTTGCCTCCGCTGCAGCACTTACCGTCTTTGCAGCAGCCGTTTTTCTTGCATTCCTTCATCGCCGCTTTCAGGTCTTTCCCATGGCAGCAGGACTTGCCATCCTTCATTTCACACTTGTCTTTGCTGCAACAGGCCATGGCATCCTTGGCATCGGCCGCGGCGTGTTGGCAGCAACCTTTGCCATCTTTCATATCGGCCATGTTGTGATGACAGCACGCTTTGGTTTCTGGGGCGGCTTGCGGGGCCAGCGTCGAGTTCGGAGCCGCCGAGGCTGCCGGCGTCTCCTGTGCCCAGCCAACCAGCGACAGGGCAAGGGTGAGGATCAAAGCAATCAATTTGAATTTCATAAAAGCTCCTTATCAAAGTTATAAGAACAGTTGAGACGTGCGGCGAACTTGACGGCCGCCGAAGAAAAGTTCTCGGTTCCCAGTTCTCAGTTCTCAGAAAACAACGGTAGCAGTTGGGGTTTACTGAGAACTGGGAACTGAGAACTGAGAACTAAGAACCAAGGAAGGAATCTAAACCCGGAGAACCATTCCAAACTGGCCCGGTGGAGGACCAAGCGCAACCGCAGTCGCCGGGGGAACGTGCCACTCTGCTTGAGCCGGGCTGCGTTCGGCAATCTCCGCCGGGGCGATCGGTTGCGAAAGGCGGGCACTCACAGGCGCGGGTACGCTCTGCGGCCCTTGCTGGAAACAGCAACGATGCTCATCCTGGCAGGGCAGGCTGCTGGCAGCGAACTCGACCCCAGCTGTGTTCTCAGTCTTGCCAAGCGCCGGACAGCACGGATGGCGCTGGCTGGCGGGCGCAACGTGATGGTGAGCGGCCATCTGCCCAGACATTTCACGCGCTGCATGCACGTGGCCGGCATGCATCAAGAACATCGGCGCCAGGGCCATTTCTGCCCAAACCACCATGACCACAAGGAGCGTCGCCGCAATGGACCTCTTCAGCATGCCGATTTAGTATCGCAGACCAGGAACAGCCTTGATGTGACGACGATCACGCTCGGTGATGACGCCAACGAATGAAAGAATTATCCCACCAGATTCTCCAGCGCCGCCCGCAACTCGCCGAAACGAAACATATAGCCACTCGCCCCGAGCTTCCCCGGCTCGACCCGCTGGCTCGCGAGCAATAATTCCTCCGCCGCTTGCTTCCCGAAAGCCACCCGCAGAACAAACTCCGGCACCGGAAAAATCGCCGGACGTCTCAGTACCGACGCCAGCACCTTTGTGAAGTCAGCGTTCCGCACCGGATTGGGGGCCACCAGATTCACTGGACCACTCAACTGGGAAGCGCCCGACTCCGTGCCCATCGCGTGATGAATTCCTCCCACAATGTCGTCCACATGAATCCAACTGCACCACTGCCGGCCAGATCCAATTCGCCCGCCCAGTCCCAGTTTGAACGGGGTCAGCATCTTTGCCAGCGCCCCGCCTTTCGCGCTCAACACCAACCCAATGCGGATGCTCACCACCCGTATACCAGCCTCGGCCGCAGCCTGGGTGGCTTCTTCCCACTCGCTACAAACCTCGGGCAGAAATCCTCGTCCAATCGGACTCTTTTCTCCCAGAACTTCATCCCCCCGATCCCCGTAGAACCCAATCGCCGACGCACACACCAACACGCGCGGCTTGGCCGCACACTGAGCCAAAGCCTCAGTCAGGTGGCGCGTTCCCAGCACGCGGCTGTCGCGAATCGCACTCTTCTTTGCGTTGGTCCAGCGTCCCACCACGCTCTCTCCTGCCAGGTGGATCACCGCATCGAATCCCTCCACCGTCGCGGGCGACACTGGGGCCAGCGGATCCCACGAAACTTGCGCCGCATTCTGAGCGCGTCCCCGCACCAGCCGTACAACCTGCGTGGCCTGGCTTTCGAACGAAGCCAGCAGCGCCGAACCAATCGGCCCCGAAACCCCAGTAACCAATACCCGTTCCAAGCCAAGCCTCCCGAAGCAAGTGTGGCGCGGACCTGCCCTGAGCGTAGCCGAGGGGGCCCCCGCCCGCGTGCCCGTAGCCGGGCCACTAACCATGGGCGAAGAAGCTCCGTCCCCCATACTCTACCAGCCCAAGGTTTTCTCGGCGACCTCGGCGTCTCAGCGGTGAAATAGCTCTACCGGTGAGTTAAAATCGATCATGGCGACGTTGCGCGAACAGATCGCGACCAACGTGCTCACGGTCACCCGCTTCCGCGAGCTGATGAAAAAGCTGCGCGAGAACCGTCCCAACGACGATCTCAACCTCGTTAAAAGAGCCTACGAATTCTCCCAGAAACACCACGCTGGACAACACCGCGCTTCCGGCGAGCCCTACCTCGTACATCCGCTCGAAGTCGGCAACGTTCTCGCCGACATGAAAATGGACGCCGTTTCCATCGCCGCCGGCCTCCTCCACGACTCCGTCGAAGACACCTCGGTCACCACCGTTGAAATCCGCCAGGAATTCGGCGAACAGGTCGCCCACATCGTCGAAGGCGTAACCAAGATCAGCAAGATCGATTTCTCTTCCCGCGAAGAAGCGCAAGCCGAGAACCTCCGCAAGATGATGCTCGCCATGGTCGACGACATCCGCGTCGTCCTCATCAAGCTCGCCGACCGCCTTCACAACATGCGCACCCTCGAGCATCTCGATCCCGAGCGCCAGCAGAAGATCGCGAGAGAGACGCTCGAAATCTACGCTCCCATCGCGCACCGGCTCGGCATGGGCAAGATTCGCGGCGAACTCGAAGACCTCGGTTTCAAATACGTCGATCCCATCGGATACGAACAGGTCCGCGTAGCCGTCGAGTCGCGCCGCAAAGAGGGCGAAGCCTTCATGGCGCGAGTTGAAGGCGTTTTGCGCGACGGCCTCAAAGAAGCCGGCATCACCGGCCGCGTCGAGAGCCGCATCAAGCGCCTCTACAGCATTCACAAAAAATTGCTGCGCCAGCGCATCAACGTCGATCAGGTCTACGACCTCTTCGCCATGCGCGTCATCACCAACTCCGTGCAGGATTGCTACGCCGTTCTCGGCATCATCCACAACCTCTGGCGTCCCGTTCCCGGCCGTATCAAGGACTTCATCGCCATGCCGCGCCCCACTCTTTATCAATCGCTGCACACTTCCGTCATCACCGAGACCGGCGAGACTTTCGAAATCCAGATTCGCACCGAAGAAATGCACAAGATGTGCGAGGAAGGCATCGCCGCCCACTGGAAATACAAAGACGGCCCCGTCTCCGCCGAAGACGAGCAGCGCCTCGCCTGGCTCCGCCAGGTCGTAGAATGGCAGCGCGACGTCTCCGATCCCAACGAATTCCTCTCTACACTGAAAGTCGATCTCTACCCCGAAGAGGTCTACACCTTCACGCCCAAGGGAAAAGTCCTCGTCCTGCCGCGCGAATCCACGCCCATCGACTTCGCCTACTCCATTCACACTGAGGTCGGACACAGTTGCACCGGCGCCAAGGTCAACGGCCGCATGGTTCCCCTCCGCCACAAACTCCATTCCGGGGACATCGTCGAAGTCATCACCCAGCCTGGACACAAGCCCAGCCGCGACTGGCTCGCCATCGTCAAGTCCTCGCGCGCTCGCAACAAAATCAAGCACTGGCTGAACGTGCACCAGCGCGAGCGCGCCATTGAAATCGGAAAAAAGCTGATTGAAAAAGAAGCGCGCAAATACCGCATCTCGCTGAAGGAAATTAAAGAGGCCGACATGCAAAGGGCGGCCACCGAATACGGACTCGGCCGTCCCGACGACCTGATGGCCGGCATCGGCTACGGCAAATATTCGGCCCGCCAGGTGCTCGCGAAATTCGCCCCCGCCGGCGCTGAACCGATGTCCGAAACCGAAGAGCACGCCGCATCCCACGGCTTCACCAGCGCCGTCCGCCGCGTTTTCGGAGGCGGAGACGCCAACGCCATCGTCGTCCGCGGCCAAGGCGATCTGCTCGTCTATCGTGCCCGCTGTTGCAACCCGATTCGCGGTGAAGCCATCGTCGGCTATGTCACCCGCGGCAAAGGCGTTGCCGTGCACTCCGTCAATTGTCCGAACGTCACCAATCTTCTTTACGAACCCGACCGCCGCATCGACGTGCTGTGGGCCGGCGACAAAGACGGCCAGCCGGTTTCTTATCCCGTAAAACTCACGCTGGCCTGTGACGACCGCTTCGGCATGCTCAAACAAATCACCGCCGTCATCAGCGACACCAAAACCAACATCCGCAGCATGGAGTCCCGCAGCCAGAACGGCCAAGCCAGCATCGACGTAGTCCTCGACATCGCCGACCTCAAACACCTCCAGAAAATTATCGATGGAGTCCGCCAAATCCCCGGCGTCCACGACGTCCAGAGACTGCAGAAGATTTAGCAGGCTGCGAAAAAAAAGGCCGAGCCTCGTATCAGGATATCGCTTCAGCGTTTGCGGAAAAACTCCGGTTTCGTATCAGGGTATCGCTTCAGCGATACCGCGAGTTGCCCAGAATCGGACGCCCCTTTAGGGGCTGGCCGTCGACCTGCGATTTTTCCAGCAGCCTCCTAGCGCGAAACCGTAGTATGAGTTAGCCTGTTTTCGAGCAAATTCCAACCAAATTTCTAAGGAGACTAGAAAAGGAGACTAGAAAATGAAAAACATTGTCCGGGCATCGCTGATATTTCTGCTTCTGAGCGCGTTTGGCTGGGCCGCACAGGACGTGGTCAGTGCCGTCCACGGAACCATTACCAAGTTGGATTCCGCCACCAAGACAATGGTCGTCAAGACCAAGGATGGCACCGAGCATACCATCAAATTTGCCGACAAGACCACTGTCCATGGCGTCAAAGCCAGTGTCCATGAAACCGCCATGGGCGCCAAAGACTCCTTCCACGGACTCACGGAAGGCACAGAAGTAGTTGCGCACTACACCGAAAAGGGCACGGAGAAAACAGCGGCCGAGGTCGATAACGTTGGCAAAGATGGAATCAAGTCGGTAGACGGAGCCATCACCCACATCGATCGCGCGGGCAAGACTGTGGCAGTTAAAACCGCGGATGGTACGGAGGAAACATTTAAGCTGTCCGGTCACGCGGCGGACGACGCGGGCAAGGACATAGCCAAGGGAACCGAGAAATCCGCCCACGTTACCGTCTACTACACCGAAGAAGCCGGCAAGAAAACTGCCCACTTCTTCGAGAAAATATAGGCCAGACTAGCGTCGCTCGAGTGGGGGGGCGGGCGTCTCGCCCGCGAAGCCTTAATAGGGCTCCTCAATCTCCCTCCGGCCGGGTGCCCCATTCATTCGCGCTTGTTGCGAATGAGTGGGCGCGGCTTGCTGCTGCGAGAAAACTTAGGTTTCGTATCAGGGTATCGCTTTAGCGATGCCGCAACTTCCTCGGAATCGCAATTTGTCATCCTGCCCTGAGCACAGCCGAAGGGGAAGGACCTGCTTTCGACTGCATTACCAACACTCCGGCCCCCAGCAATCACACCGCCAAGTGACAAAGTGCACTGACAGAATACCCCAAGCGGTATCTATTTAATCTGCACGAAAATCCCCCAAAAGCGAAAAGGAGATCCGCAATAAAAGAGCGATCCTCGGAGAGCGACAGGGAAATTTACTGAACCGAGGATTCGCGACAAAGACAAAGTTATAAGGAGGAACTATGAATTTAGCAGGAACAAACAGTAAGACGAAAAGCCCTCTGCACATTTCCAACGTCGAACCAAGATTCGGCTCGACGAAACTAACAGCGGGTGCCCCACCCACTCGCGCCTTTTGCGAATGTGTGGGAGTGTGCGCCATCCGCGCCGCCCTGATACTAGCTGTACTTTCCGCGCTGATCCTGATTGCCGCTCTCCCAGCGCAGGCCCAAACTGAGACTGTGGGAGCCAAGAAACGAACAGGCAGCGAGACTGTGCTCTACAACTTCTGCTCCCAGCCCAACTGCAGCGATGGCGCCGGCCCGCAGTCCAGCCTCATTTTTGACGGTGCTGGTAACCTCTACGGGACGACCAACGGCGGGGGGCTGTTTGGATATGGAACGGTATTCGAGCTTTCGCCAAACGGTAGCGGCGGCTGGAATGAGACCGTGCTCTACAGCTTTACCGGAGGGGCGGATGGGGCGAATCCGACTTACTCTAACCTGATATTCGACAGCTTGGGAAATCTTTATGGAACCGCTTACGGAGGCGGCGCGACCGGAAATGGCGCCGTCT
>JBEKXC010000164.1:0-10303 GCA_049512435.1 Terriglobales bacterium
GCGTTTCGGGAGCGCGGCAACTTCGTCCTGCAGCCTGCGGATCTCTTTATCCGCCGTCTGCAGCTCGAGTAATTTGTCGATATCAGGAAGCATCGGCCCCAAGCATCACAATAACAATTCTAACATGTGTGGTGACGGGGCTCCGCCCCGTCCTGGCGCGGCGGGAACGCGGCCGAGCGCTTGAGCAAGTAGTGGCAAAGGCTGTGACTAAGGCGTACCGGCCCGTTACCTGCTCCTGATCGTGGCGAAATTTAGACCCCTCCACGAACCAGAAGGGCAGAGCTTCAGCCGTGCCGCCCAGAGCTCGCAACGGGCGAGTCAAGTCAATGATCGCTCTAAAATGATCGCCCTAAGTGGTTAATACCCCGCGAACAAGACCGAGATTCTCGGACGCCATTCCCCGCCCCCGCTGGCCGGGTTTGTGATAGCCTGCGGAGTTTGGTCCGGCGAGGACCGAACCTCATGGAGGCTACCCTTGAAACCGTTTAATTCCGCCCTCTTTTTTTCGCATTTGCTCCTGCTCAGCCTACTCGCCATCGCCACCCCGGCGATATGCCAACCGGATAAACCCAGCGACATCGTGGTCGAGCGCGTCGGCAACACGGCGTTCATACAACTGCACGCGCCCAGCTTTCAGGCGCTGACGCCACGGCAACGGGCCCTCGCGTACTGGCTAACCCAGGCTTCGATCGCCATCGACCCGATTATTTACGATCAGTTGTCTGCCTATGGTCTGCGGCAGAAGCGCCTGCTCGAGGAAATCATGGCGCATCCGGAGGGAATCAATCCCAGGACGCTAGTGAAGATATCCGAATTCGCGAAACTCTTTTGGGCCAATCGCGGCAATCACAACGAGCTGACGTCGCAGAAATTTCTGCCCCCTTTTACGTTTATGCAGCTGAAAGCAGCGGCGATGTCCGCTCAGCATAACGGAGGGTTCCGCACGGCCTACGCCGATCTGCCGCCCATTCAAACCCCGCTGGAGCTGGCGCGGGAGCTGGATGCACTGCGCGTCTCGCTTTTCGACTCCACGTTTGAACCAATGACGACCGCCAAAAGTCCGGTCGGCGGAAAAGACACGATCCAGGCCAGTTCCAACACTTTCTATCCAGGCCTCGGCCTGGACGACCTGAATGGATTTCAAGAAAAGTATCCACTGAACTCGCGAGTGGTCAAAGGCGCCGACGGCAAACTTACCGAACTCGTCTACCGCGCCGGCACGCCTGATGGCAAAATCCCTCCCGGACTGTATGCCACGTTCCTGAAGCGCGCGAACGAATGCTTCCAGAAAGCGCGCGGTTATGCCGAGCCCGGGCAAGCCGAGGCGATTGACCATCTCATCCGCTTCTATCAGACCGGCGATTACGCAGACTGGGTGGCATTCGGTACCGCCTGGGTGCAGAACGATGCTACCGTGGATTTTGACAACGGCTTCATCGAGGTCTATCGCGACGCCCGCGGCGCCAAAGGAAGCTCGCAGAGTTTTGTCACCATCACCGATAAGCCCGTCACCACCGCCATGAAGAAACTGGCGGAAAACGCCGCCTATTTCGAACAAAAGGCTCCCTGGGACGCGAAGTACAAGCTCACGTCGTTCAAACTTCCGGTGGTGAAAGCCGTCGAAACCCTGATCGAAACTGGCGATTTCAGCGTAACCACGATCGGCGACAATCTGCCGAACGAAAACGAAATCCACGAGAAATACGGTGCGAAGAATTTTCTGTTTACCGGAAGCGACCGCGCCTTGGACGAAGCCACCGGCAAAACGGCCATCGCGGAGTTCGCCGCCGGCCCCGCCGAGGTCGAGCGCAACGCGAAGTACGGTACGGAAGCGAACAATCTGATGACCGCCTTGCACGAAGTCATCGGCCACGGCTCCGGCAAGCTGAGCGAGCGCGTCAGGGGCGGAGCGCAACCCTTCCTGAAAGAATATTTTTCCACGCTCGAGGAAGCGCGCGCCGACTTGATGGCGCTCTGGAACGTATGGGATCCCAAGCTGAAAGAACTTGGCCTGATCTCAAACCAGGAGGAAGTGGCCAGGGCGATGTACGACGACGCGGCTTTGGTTGCTTTGACGCAACTGCGGCGCATGCCCAAAGGCGACACGATTGAAGAAGACCACCAGCGCGACCGGCAGTTGATTGCGCACTACATTGCCGACAAAGTTCCCGGCTCCATCGAACAGTTCACGCGCAAAGATAAAGAGAACGATAACGCTAAGACCTACGTTCGTGTCGTCGATTATCAAAAGATGCGCCAGGGCGTCGGCATGCTTCTGGCCGAACTCATGCGCATCAAGGCGGAAGGCGACTACGACGCCATCAAGGAGCTGGTCGACAAATACGGCGTCCACTTCGATCCCGCGCTACGCGACCAGATCCTGGCGCGTTATCGGAAACTCAATCTGCCAACCTATTTCGCCGGCGTGAACGCTCACCTGACCGCCAGCTTTGGCAAGAATGGGGAAGTCGAGAAAGTTGAGATCCGTTATTGGGATAACCCCGTCTCGCAATATTTGGATTATGGCGCCATGTACGACAAAGGGATCGAACCGGGCAGCGGACTAACTGCGACACACTAATCGGAACCCCTCATGATTCCCGGCGCTCCCGCTGAAGCTCGTTGGATTCGAGCGGAGCCGCGGCAGGCTCTGGCCGTACCGCTCCTCGAGCGTTTGGTTCGCACCGCGTTTCCGCGCTGCCACGTCTTGCAGATGCAGCCGCTCACCGATGGTTTCCGGAATACGAATTTTAAGGTTCAACTCGACACCGGCGAGTGGATCGTGGTCCGCATCTACGAGCACGATGCGTCGCTTTGCCAAAAAGAAGTTGACTTGATTCGGCTGGTCGGTAGCTCGGTTCCAGTTTCAGATGTCATCCACGCTGAGCCGGACGGGTTGGACGGGCTTCCGCCATTTGCCTTGATGCGCTATGTCGAAGGCATCGGCTTCCGTGAGCTCAAACGCGGCGGCGATATCGACGCAATCGCTCAGGCAGCATACTCCGCTGGCGAAACTCTGGCCGCGATCGGACGTGTCACCTTTCCGAGGTCAGGATGGATCGCTCCGGGACCAACCGTCACCGCACCACTTTTGGACGGAGCGGATCCAACACCGCGCTTTGTTGATTTGTGCCTCGCGTCAACGAACTTGAAGATGCGCATGTCAGCGGAGTTGCGGGATCCCATCCATGCCCTGGTGTGGTCGTCGGCCCCGATACTGGCGGAATTGGACCATGAGGCATGCCTCGTCCACGGCGATTTTGGCAAACGCAACCTCCTGGTGCGGCGCAATGACGAGCGGCGCAACGACGGCCGCTGGTCCGTGGCCGCTGTTCTCGACTGGGAGTTCGCCATCTCCGGCTCTCCGCTGGCCGACCTCGGGCATTTCCTCCGTTACGAGCACAACACTCGCGCTTTGGCAGAACCGCATTTCTCAGACGGATATTTGCAAGCTGGTGGCAGACTGCCCCATGAATGGCGGCGCCTCGCGCGATTGGTAGATATGACCGCCCTCTGCGAGAGCCTGACGCACTACCAACTCCCTGATGCCATCGTTCCAGAGCTGGTGGAGCTGGTTCGTGCTACCGTCGAGAATCGCGACCCTGTACTACCGTGACACTGCACATGACGCTTTTCGCTCCAAGCGGTGGCGCCGTCTCCCCTGCGCAGTACGGCCCCAGCTTTACGGGAACGCGCCCAAGACCAAGGGCCTGACTTTCGTAATCTGCCATGTTACCGCCACCTGATGCAGAATTGATCGAGAATGCCTGCCATTACGCAAAAAGGACAACGGGGCACCCGCGTCAAGCTCGGCGGTTCCATCCTTGCCCTGGTGCTGCTCGAAAACGGCCGTCAGATCCGCGGCCGCATGAATCAGGTCTCCGTTAACGGAGGTCTGCTCTCCATCGAACATCCGCTCGACGAAGGCATCCGGGTTACAGTGCTGTTCCACCTGGGCTGCACCAGTATCCGCTGCCGTGCGCAAATGATGTTTCCCATGTGGGCCACCCAGGGCTGCCTCCAGCCGTTTCGCTTCTTAGACCTGCCCGAGCCCAGCCGCGCCAAGCTCAACCGCGAATTGGAAGACTTGGTCCGAACCGGCGCGTCTCAGGAAGAGGAAGAGCCGGAGCAGGAGTCGCAGGCACCGATTGACAACGCACCGATGGATAACGCAGCGGTTGACAACGCAGCGAATGATAACGCACCGGACTCGATGCCCAGCCCCTGAAGTAGGCGTTCACTTCCCTGCGGCTGCCAAAATCTCTTCCAGCGAATATTCCTGTAGCTCCCCAATCCGCTCCAGCGTGATATCTGGCTTCGGATACTCGGCCACCAGCGCCGCATCCAGCGCGTAGTGTCCCTGGCGCGGAAACACGGTCGTTACCCGCGCCGCCCAATGCTTCTTGATCGCTGCCAGAATGCGCACCTTGTCGTCCACCATTACGTAGTGCGCCGCGGGATACTTGGCTTCCACGTCGTCCAACTCCCGTTCCTTATGGATGTAGATCAAGACGTGGCCTTCGAAAATCTCAAACAGGCCCGAGCGCTCCACCTTCAGCGGCTGAAAAACTGCATCGCCGTCGCTCAGGATCACCGCCCGCCCCAACCGCTTCGCGTACTCCACCGCATCCAGCGACTCCGGAAACAGCCGGTTGGCAAAGGGATAATTGATCATGAAATGCGACACGGCCAGCAGCTTCGGATCGCGCGGCCGCTCCAGGCGATAACGCTGCAACGCACCCAGGTAGTCGGCGTATCCGAGTTCCGTGCGCAACTGGTCGAAGATTTGCCAATAGCGTTCGGCGCCGGCGCGGCTCACCTTATTCGCGAGGTACTGCTTCAGATCTTCTGCCACGCGATCATTGTTGAGCAGCGTATCGTCTACGTCGAAAAGGAACACGGTACTCAGATTGGCATCGGCGCGCTTCACACGATCTCCAAAGCAAAAGATTTCCACAATAAAAAGTGGGCTTGTGCAGGTCCCACCCTTTATAGTACAAAGGCGTCGGTCCACAATCGAGTTATCAGCCAAAAGCAGGAAATTGTGACTCTGCCTCACAAATCGGGCGAATCCGTTCGCCTCCGAGGAGCGGCTCTTCGTGGAACATATTGATCCAGGCGTCATCTATCGTTTCGACACTCCTCGCTCCAGCCGGCCTTGTGAATTCTGCCGGGAACTCGACCCGCAATTTCCCGAACGCCGCCCGCTCGACCAGATGGTGGCCGGCAATCGTAAAGCCAATGCTTCCGCCCATTTGACCGAGGACGGCTATGTCCGCCACCGCATGCTCGAACTGCGCCGAATCACTTCCCGCGCACCGCTCACCGCGGCCTAACCGGCGAACTTCTGCCTAAAGCGATTTCGCAACTTTTTTCGCGCAACCTTCGCAATCATGGGGAGTTCTAAGTGATTAGGCCTGAATTTGGTGTACCCTAGGCGGGGGAGGCTTTCCATGCTGGCCAGTATGCGATCCGGGTTCCTGCTTTTCGTCTTGGTGGCGTTCTTTGTCGTTGCGTTCTTGCCTCTTGGCGCTCAGGTTAACGGCGTGCCGCCGTCGGTCACTTCAATTGGTTTCGGTGGCCGCTTCCTCAATGGTGTACCCCCGTCAGTTACTTCAATCGGTTTCGGCAACAGCTCACCTATGTTTGGAAACTGCTGCACCAACTTTTTCTGGCCAGCGAATCCGAATCCACCGCTGAAATCCGGGCACCATCATCACCGGGATCACGGCTCGGTTGCCATCGGCGTCCTCGCGCCGGCCTACATCCCATACGCCGATCCGAATGATCCGGGGATGGATGATGACTCACTCGACGGCAATCCCGGCCAGTCTTCGGTTCCGCCTCCTCCCGGCAAGCGCATCCGCGATTCGGCTCCGATGGCTGACGCCAACGCGGAAGAGCCTGTCTCCGCCCAGCCTTCGACCGTTCTGATTTTCAAAGACGGGCACCAGTTCGACGTGCTCAACTACGCCATCGTGGGCGATACGCTTTTTGATTTCGCGGCGGACCGCACCAAGAAGATCCTCCTCGCCGACCTCGATCTCCCCGCCACCCGTAAGGCCAACGACGACCGTGGCGTGGATTTCCAGATTCCGGCAAGCACTGCGCGGCAGTAACGTCTTAACCGCACGGGAACTCAGGAAGACCGAACTCAGCAAAAACCTCGTTTCCCTTGTGTTCCTCTGCGTCCCTTGTGGTAATCGCTCTTCTTCGAGTTACATGATTTCCCGCTTGACAGCGCCCGCCCTCTAAATGGATACTTATGCATTGAACTGCATTTTTATTCATGTCGAAAACAGCGCGTCACAAAGCGATTCTCGACCTTCTAGACGACGGGCCTGTCGAAAGCCAGGACTCCCTGCAGCACCAGCTTGAGCGCAAAGGCTTCGACGTCGGCCAGGCAACTCTTTCCCGCGATATCCACGACTTGAAGCTGGTCAAAGGTCCCGAGGGTTATCGGCGGGTCGGCACCAGCCTGGGCCCGGACAGCGTATTGCCCTCGGTGATGCAACTTGCTCGCCAGTTCGTCGTTGAAATCCGTCAGGCGCAGAACCTGCTCGTGGTGAAAACGACGGTCGGCAGCGCGCAGCCCGTGGCGGCTGCGCTCGACGCCTCGCACTGGCCTGAGGTCGTCGGCACACTCGCCGGCGACGATACCGTCTTGGTTGTCGCCACCAACACAAAGAAAGCGCAAGCGCTCGCGAAACGTATTAAAGATCTGTCGTGAGAAAGAAGGTGTTGGGTCCCAGGTTTTGCTTTTCCTAAGACCTAACACCTGAGACCTAAGACCTGATTTACGGAGTGTTACGAAATGCATACAAGAACCGACCCCATGGCATTGATGAATTTACCCGCCATGAAGACGAAGCCGCCGAACCTGCTGCCGGAACCGGTCGCGCCCCGCGATCTCGTCTCCATCCACGACCTCGCCCCCGCCGAGATCCTCCAGCTCTTTAACCTCACCGCCATGCTCAAGCAGCGCCCCGCGGACTTCTGCGGCGTCCTCGCCGGCAAGCAGATGGTGATGTTTTTCGAGAAGCCCTCCCTGCGCACCCGCCTCACTTTCGAGGCCGGCATGGACAGCCTGGGCGGCAGCACTTTCTTCGTAGACCAAACCGCCAGCCGTCTCAATGCCCGCGAGTCTCTCTACGACATCGCCCACAACCTCGAACGTTGGATCGATCTGATCGTGCTCCGCACCTTCAGTCATGCTGTAGTCGAAGAGATGGCCACCTACGCTGGCGTTCCGGTCATCAACGCGCTCAGCGAACTCGAACATCCCTGCCAGGCTCTGGCCGACTTCTTCACCCTGCAAGAGCATTTCGGCGATCTCAGGAAAATTCACTTCGCCTACGTTGGCGATGGCAACAACATGGCGCACTCACTGCTGCTGGCAGGAGCCTCGGTAGGCGCGAAAGTTTCCATTGCTACGCCTGAGCGTTACGGCCTCAATCCCGTCATAGTCACCATGGCTAACGCCATTGCGGACGAAACTAAGGCAACCCTCCGCATCCTCACCGACCCGCGCAAAGCTGTTGCCGGAGCCGATGCTGTTTACACTGATGCCTGGGCCAGCATGGGACACGAAGACGAAGCCGAAGAACGCGCCGCCATCTTCACTCCTTTCCAGGTGAACGCTTCGCTCATGCAACTCGCCAAGCCACACGCCCGCTTCATGCACTGCCTGCCCGCGCATCGCGGCCAGGAAGTCACCGACCAGGTCATCGACTCGCTGAACTCGGTCGTTTTCGATCAGGCGGAAAACCGTCTGCACATTCAGAAAGCAATACTCGTATGGATGCTGGGCGGCGGCGTGGGCCGCTTCCCGGCTGGTTTCCAAGGGAGGAGCGCGCATGCCTAAACCAAACTTGCTTAATCCAGACTTGCTTAATAAAGAGAAAATTGTTCTCGCCTACTCTGGCGGCCTCGATACCTCCATCATCATTCCCTGGCTCAAGGAAAACTACGCCTACGAGGTGATCGCCATGGTTGCCGACATCGGCCAGGGGGACGACCTTGAGGCGGTCGTGAATAAGGCTTACAAAACCGGAGCCAGCAAGGTGGTAGTCGAAGATCTGCGGGAAGAATTCCTGACCGGCTACGTCTGGCCCGCGCTCAAAGCGGGCGCGGTGTACGAAAACAAGTATCTGCTCGGCACCTCGCTCGCCCGCCCCGTGATCGCGAAACATCAGGTGGAAGTCGCGTTGCGCGAAGGCGCCTCGGCCGTCGGCCACGGGAGCACCGGCAAAGGCAACGACCAAGTCCGCTTTGAGATGGCCTACCAGGCGCTCGCTCCCGAGCTGAAAGTGGTTGTGCCGTGGCGCGAGTGGGATCTGAAATCGCGCGAAGATTGTCTCGACTACGCCGAGAAGCGCGGCATTCCAGTCGCCGCGAGCCGTGAGAAGATCCACAGCCGCGATCGCAATCTGTGGCACCTCAGCCACGAGGGCGGAGAACTCGAAGACGCAGGCAGCGCGCCATTCGCAAGCACATGGCAGATGACGAAGTCTCCGCAAGAAGCTCCCGATAAAGAAGAGCAAGTTGAAATTGGATTCGAAAAAGGCGTTCCCGTCTCGGTCGGTGGCCAAGCTCTCGATCCCGTGTCGCTGGTCGAACTGCTGAACGAAATCGGAGGACGCAATGCTGTCGGACGCATCGACCTGGTCGAGAATCGCTTCGTCGGCATCAAGTCGCGCGGCTGCTACGAAACTCCCGGAGGCACGCTCCTCGTCGCCGCCCACGGCGAACTCGAAGCTCTCTGCCTCGATCGCGACCTGTTGCACTTCAAGCAGCATGTCGCGCTCAAGTATGCCGAGCTCGTTTATTTCGGCCTGTGGTTCACGCCGCTGCGCGAAGCGCTCGACGCTTTCGTAGAAACCACGCAGCAAAATCTGACTGGCTCGGTCACGCTATCGCTTTACAAGGGCAACGTCAGCGTGGTCAGCCGCAAATCGGATTACTCGCTCTACCGCACCGACCTCTCTTCATTCACCATGGGTGCGGGCCACGATCCAGCAAGCTATGATCAGAAGGATGCCGAAGGCTTCATCCGCATCCTGGGATTGCCCTCCCGTTGTCGCGCCCAGGCAGAGCACGGTCGCGCCGCGGACACGTTGCATGAATTGTCGTCTCAAAATAATTTGTCATCCTGACCCTGAGCTTGTCGAAGGGGAAGGACCTGCTTTCCTTGCCCTAGCAAGCTCGCCGATGAGCGCCACAGAGGTCGCACAATGAAAATGTGGTCCGGCCGCTTCCGGCAGCCGCTTGACCCCGAATTTGAAAAATGGCAGCGCTCGTTTCCCTACGATCAACGGCTGCTGCCCTTCGAACTCGCCGCCAGCCGCGCCCACGCCAACGCTCTTGAACACGCAGGCGTCCTCTCATCCGAGGAGCTTTCCGAAATCGTCAAAGCTCTGGGAGAAATCGGCCGTCGCGCCGAATCCGAACCAGCCTTTCTCAACGATCCTGAAGCCGAAGACGTTCACCACTTCGTAGAAAAGCAACTCGCCGCGCTGATCGGCCCCACCGGCTACAAACTCCACACTGGCCGCAGCCGCAACGAACAGATCGCGACCGATCTCCGCCTCTTCGTCCGCCAAAGTATTGACACCGTGCAAAACCTGATCGCCGACTGGATCGAGGCAATCCTCGCTCGCGCTGATGCCGCGGGCAGCGCGTCTTCTCCACTAGCTATGCCCGCGTACACGCACCTGCAGCCGGCAGAACCGGTTCTGGTCGCGCATTGGCTGCTGGCGTATGTAGAAATGTTTCTCCGCGACGCCGCTCGCCTCGTTGATTGCCGCAAACGCGCAAACTTATGTCCGCTAGGATCGGGCGCCGTCGCCGGAGCCACGCTCACCCTCAATCGTCAAGCTATGGCAGCGGAGCTGGGGTTTGATGGCCTGACGGCGAACAGCATCGACGCCACCAGCGACCGCGATTTCGCCATCGAGTTCGTCGATGCACTCTCCTTGCTCGCTCTTCACCTCAGCCGCTGGGCTGAAGAGATGATCCTGTTCTCCACTCCCGCTTACGGATTCGTCGAGCTGCCCGAGCCTTACTCCACCGGCAGCAGCGCCATGCCGCAGAAAAAAAATCCCGACTTGCTGGAACTGGTGCGCGGAAAAGCGGCGCGCGTCATGGGATGTGCCACCACGCTCCAGACTCTCGTTAAAGGCTTGCCGCTCGCCTACAACAAAGACTTGCAGGAAACGCAGGAGCCTCTGTTCGATGCCTCCGACACCGTCATCGGCATGTTGCCGCTCGTCACCGGATTTATGAACACCGTCGAATTCAACGA
>JBEKXC010000165.1:0-10281 GCA_049512435.1 Terriglobales bacterium
CTGAAATGTTCCGTTGCCGTTGCCGACCAACACGGCAACGGATCCGGTATTTGCATTGGTAACCACCAGATCGGGCTTGCCGTCCTGATTTACATCCGCCACCGTTACAAAAGTGGCGTAATCGCCGCCCGAGCTGTAGGTGACCGCTGGCTGAAACGTCCCGTCGCCGTTGCCGAGCAGAACGCCGATGACCCCGCCAGAGTTGCAATTCGTGCTGCTCTCGCATGCGTGGGCGACAATCAAATCGGGAATGCCATCTCCGTTCACGTCGGCCGCCGCGACTGAGTTGGCTTGAAACCCCCCAGAGCCGTAGCTTACTGCGGCCTGGAATGTTGTGTCCGTATCGATGTTGCTGCCCGCCGCGGTCGCCACCCCCTTTTCGCGCGGGTCATGACCGCTTTGCGCGGACGCAGCGAGGCCGAGTGTGAGAATCAAACCAAGAGTGACTGTCGCGAATGCCCAGCTGCGAATGGTTGGAAAAAGAAACGAGGAGAGAGGCGGGGTCCGTTTCATACAGCCCTCCATGTCTTGGCGGACTGCTACTCGTAGCCCGTCCAAGATGTGGTTCAAGTTCGCCTCCGGGGTGTAGGGCTGACTGAAGGGGGGAGCTTCGGAGAGACGAGACTATTTACCAGCGGCATCCTAAGAGAGATTTGAGGGATTGTCAATAACACCGGTCGCAGACCACGGCCGCCTACCGGTTGGCGATAAATCGCCATAGAACTCGAACTCATTGACCCAGGCGAATTGGCCGCGGACTCGGAAGCTGTCCAGAAAGCGGGCTCCTGGGAAGTTGGGATCGTCTCAAGCGCAAATACCTTAAGTTGGCGCTTACGGGGCAAGCCCCGTCTCCACAGCTAACCGGTTACGGGATGTTGCGACGCTGCAACTGGCAGCAGGAGCGGTTCCTCCGGAATGATGATCCAGGCGAGTATGTAGGCCACGATGCCGGGGACGACTCCGCAGGCGAGAGTGATGAAGAACCAGAGGATGCGCACGAGCGAAGTGTCGAGGTCGAGATACTGCGCCAGCCCAGCACAAACGCCTCCGATTTTCCGGTCAGTGCGTGAGCGCATCAATTTCTTCGGCTGGGGCGGAATCCCCACCACGTTGCCGCAGTGAGAGCAAAAACGGCCGTCCTCAGCGATGGTCTTGCCACAGGCGTTGCAGTACATGGTTGTGTCCCTCTTTAATAGAATACGATGATTGGGGGAAAAAGGTTGCAAGTATATTGAGTCATTGAGCGATTGAGTCATTAAATCATTGACATATCGAATCATCGATCTCAATGTCTTAATGATTCAATGTCTCAATGATTCAATAGCGCTGCCTTCTACTCCCTGTATGCGTCTTTCATTCTCTTCCGAGCCTTGTCGGCTTCGGCATTGCCCGAATTTGTGGCGACCACGGCCTCGTATTTCTTCACTGCCAAGTCGCGCTGCTGCAGCTGATCGTACATCTCGCCGGCTCCGAGGTTCGCTTTCTGCAGCACTTCCGGATCGGCGCCCTTGACTTCATTCACCTGTTCGTACGCGGCAGCCGCAGCCGGATATTTTTTCTGGCTGCGCAGCAGGTCGCCCAATCCGACGGCCGCGATTTCGTAATGCAGACTGCCGTATTTTCCCTCGCGACCGTTCTGCCAGACGCGGCGATACTGCTCTTCGGCCTTGGCTTCGCCATCCTTGCCGGACGCGCGCAACAGGTTCGCCTCCTCGAGCGGCAGAAGATAGTTGCGCGGAAAGCGCGGACCGATCGCGCCGGCGATCTGCAGAGCCTCGTCATAGCGGTGTTCGCGGCGCAGGAAAACCATGAGGACAATCCCGGCGTCCACGCTGGTTTCGCCGTTGCCGTGGTAGGCATCGTTCAGATATTGCAGTCCTTTATTCTTGTCTCCGCTCAATCCGACGAGCGCGACGGCGACCTTGACCGCCAGCGACAGGTTTCCCATCACGTAGTTGTGGGCTCCCACCACGAGCTTGGCGTCGGTGTACTGCGGATCTAACTCGAGGACGCGCTCGTGATCGCGGCGCGCGCCCACCGCGTTGCGCAGAGCGGAAAACCAGGCGCGCTCGATCAATGCGGTGTAGAGCGCAAACTGCCCGCGCGTCACGCCGCGGGCATAGAGCATATCGACGTTGTTCGGATCGCGCGCCAATTCGGCTTCTTCCAGTTTCTTAGCTTGCTCGACCAGTTGCTTGATGCGTTCCTTCTGCGCGGGATCGGCGGGACGATGAGTTAGTCCGATGAAGTTGTCGTTCGAGTAATCGCCCGTATTCATTGCGCCCATGCGATAGAGTTCCCGCACCTGAATCGCGGAGAGCAGGTGGTTCACGGCAAAAGGGTCGTTCGGATGACGCACCAGGATGCGCTCGAAATCCTGGATCGCCGCGTCGTAGTCGAGGTTGTAATAGTGCTCGAAGGCCGCCTGATTCAGCGGATCATTGGGGCGGAAATCAGTAGGGCGGAAATCAGCAGGACGAAACGCGGTCGAAACCGCAGGATCCGCTGCCAGACAAACCGCTGTCAGGCAAAATTGGGCAAGCAGCAGCATTGTGCCAATCGAAGCGGGGCGATGCCGGAGGAGGAAGAAAAACACGCTTCTTCAGTCTAAACGATCGAGGCTTTCTGCGAAGATCCGTTTGGGCATGGTTGCGGCAGCGATCTTTGATGCTTCTCGGCTCAAAGAAGCTGCGGACTGAGGTGAAAGGATTAGTATCTATCCAGACAGTCTGAGAGAATTGTCGGCAAAATGAAAAAAGGCGGCCAAATGGATACCAAGGAATTCGATGAATTCGTCAAGCGTGAACAGGAAGCGGCCTCTGAAGTGGCTCCAGTGGATTGGGACGGCGAACGCAAGCAATGGCTCGGTTATCTCGACAAGCTTTATGAGAAAGTCGAGTCTCTACTGCGCAAGTATGTTTCTTCTGGGCAGATACAGCTCGAATATAAACCCGTTGAGTTAAATGAAGAGAATATTGGGCCGTATGCTGCCAAAGAGATGGTTTTGAAGATCGGGCGCCAAAGCGTGGTTCTTGAACCCATCGGTACTTTATTCCTCGGATCCAAGGGACGTGTTGACGTGATCGGGCCAGCTGGGAAGGCACAACTGCTTTTGGTCGATAGCAAGAGACCAGGACCCACACCAATAGTTCACGTTAGCATCGGCTATGGTGGAAAACCACCCGTTCCCCCGGCCGAATCGCCGCGGGAGATCAAATGGGAGTGGAGAATTGTCACGCGCCCCCCGGAGAGGAGATTTATAGAGATCACGCAACAAAGTCTCTTCCAGTTGATCATGGAAGTGGCTAATGGATAGCAACGCTATCGTAGAAATTGCCGAATATCACAATGACGTGGTGGCTTCATTGAAGTACTTTAGCAAGACCTCTCCGAGTTTCATCAGTACGCGATATTTCGGCCGTCCCCTTGGCGAGGTTCTTGCCGCTCGCATCGAAGAGACCGATGTGAGATCAGCATTCTTTGTCTTGACCGCTTTGGAGGCTGCCTTTCGTATCGATTATCTGTACCGGTGCCAGAAGAAGATGAAAGATAGCCTCTCCAGAAGTTTCCGCGTAATTTATAAGGATCGAAGGAGCGATCCTAGGTTGGACGACATTTTTGAGAGTTGGAAGGAAAACTTATCTGCACCGGGGCCTTGGTTGATTGGAGAATTGCGCGGTGCCTTCAAATTCCGACATTACCTTGCCCATGGACGCTACGGGGAGCCGAAACTGGGGAGAAAATACGACTTCAATTTTATATATTCTCTCGCTGATGATGTACTGAATGCTTTTCCTCTTCTCAAATTCGATTGAGAGAGGCTTGGTCACTGCCCACGGGCCGCGCAAGCTCATTGCGTATGTCTGACTCCGGCAAAACAATTCCAAACAGCTCGCGCAGCTGTGCGCTCCATTCCAAGTCGCTGGAGAGCAGTCGTTCCTGGCGCGAGCCTTCAACTGTCTCAATCAACTTTTTATCCGACAACGTAATCCGACCTGTGGGAGTGGCCAGCGTACAGATTCGCTGGCGCGTGAAGTGCGACTCGGGTGAGGTCTGGTGATAGTGGCACATCCCCGCAAAATCGGAGAGTTCGCGCGGTTGGAGAGTGAACGCATATTCTGTTTTCCACTTGTCTTCCACCCTGACCTGCAGGCTGAACCCGTTATCGGCGGATGTCAGATGAGATGTCGAACGAGATATCAAACGAGATGTCAAACGATAGACGCGCCCGTTTTGAGGTTGTTCCGCCTGCGACTCGAGGCGTAGCGGTTCCAGGAAGCACTCGCCAAAGCCTACGTCGGCCAGCCACGGTTCCTCGAGATCGACACGCAGATCGTCGCGCAGAACGACACGCAAGGTCAGGTGATCGAATTCGGGTCCGAGGCTTCCGTCTTCGCGAGCAACGCGACCGGAGAGTAACGTTACCCGAAACCCGAGGGCTCGCAACAATGCGGCAAAGGCTCCATTCAGTTCGTAGCAGAAACCGCCGCGGTGTTCGTTGATGATCTTGTTAAGAATGCGGCTTTCGTCGCAGACGATTTTTCGTCGGAGGTGGATATCGAGATTTTCGAACGGGACGGTGAACAGATGCGCGCGATGAAGGGAGCGAAGGAGATCGATACCAGGAGTCAGTGAGCCCTGATAACGAATGCGGCGGAGATAGGCTTCAACGTCCATTTCGGCCCAAGACGGAGCAAGCTCCGTCTCTACACGGGCAGTTCTTCCTGCATCCATCCGCCCGCTACCTCGGGCTTGGGTTCGGTGGCGAGATCGAGCACCAGTTTCTCTAAAACCAGCCGCTTGCCGGGAGGATTCGAACGCAGCGCCAGATCGGCTTTTGCGACCAGGCGAATGGCGCGGGTCAATTCGCGTTTTGATTTATAGCGCCGCGCCTGCCGGATGATATCGTCGGCCGCAAATGGCGGAACGCGAAAGCCCTGCCACAGTGCCGCCCACAGCATGCGCTGGTCGCGCACGTTTCGCTCCAGAATGACCAGCATCTGGCGAAAAGTCTTGGCCAACATGTAGAGATGGCCGATGGCAGCCTCTTCACCATCGCCGGTCGAAAGTAATGCGTCGAGCACTGCCAGCGCGCGCACGCGGTCTTTGGAAGAAATCGCATCGGTCAGCTCATAGAGCGAGCGCTGCTTCGCGGCGAGCACCATGGTCTCAACATCGCCGAGCGTGATCTTTTTCTTTTCGCCGACGTAGAGAATCAGCTTCTCCAGTTCGTTCGAGACCATCATCATGTCGCCGCCGAGGGCATCCACCAATTCGCGGGCGCCATCGGCGTCGAACTTGACGGCACGCGTGGCGCAGTATTCGCCAATCCAACGGACGGCTTCGCCTTCTTCCACGCGAGACAACTCGACAATGCCACAGAACGGTCCCAGGTCTTCGCGGATCTTCTGATAGCGGTCCCGGTCCGTCATCTCCATGCGGCGGGCGTCGGCGGGAATGCTGATGTGATCGGCCACAAACACCAGCAACGCGTCGGGATTGGGATTCTTGCAATACGCTGCGATGGCTCCGATTTTTTCTTCGTTTGAACCGCGGCCAAACAAGGTCTTCACGCCGCGCACGAAGAAGACTTGGAATGGAGCCATCAGCGAAGGAGTGCGGGCGCGATCCAGAACCTCATTGAGCGACGTTTCAGCCAGATCGAACTCAAACAAGCCGAAGTCCCGCGAGTCGGGCGCGACCAGGTGCTCGAGAATGGCATCGCGGCAGCGCTTGCGAAAAAACGCTTCATCGCCCACCAGCACATAAGCGGGCTTCAGCTTGCGCGACTCGAGTTCGGAGAAAAAGCGGTCGGCTTGGCTGAAGGCGCGCATCAGTTTTTCTCCAGCATCAAATTCTCCAACATCAGTATTCCTCCAACCTCAGTAGGCCTCCAGGATATTGGCTACCAGGGTGCGCGCGAAATCCCGCGACAGGCGATCGACGGCGGGAGAATCTTCCTGAAAAAAACTGGGCAAATCGCTCGATATTTCGTATTGATCGTGAAAAAGATACGAAGGATTCTCGAAGAGCACTTTGCCCTGACGGCCGGTCAACGTCACCTGTATGCTCACGGTGACCAGCGCGCTGACGGCTCTCCCGGTGGTGGAGTCATAAACGAGCGGCGTAGCCGACGCCGACAAGACCGTCGCCTTCAGCACCGCATCCGCATCGTCATTCGTTCCATGGACCACATGGTACTGCGTGCGGGCGTTGAATTCGCGCACGACGGCGTCGGTTAACAGTAGCTCGATGCGAAACGTCTGGCTGTGGCTTACGAAGCCGGGAATCGCGATGCTGTGAATATTCTGCGGCAGTTCGATCGCGTTTCCGGCGGTGTGGTAGCCACAGCCGGACGACGTCAGGCACGCTGCGAGCGCCACTGCGGCCACCCACCTCCTCATTGAATCTGACCTCATGGAATCTGCCCTCATTGAATTTGACCCAGGGGCCGGGATGCGGTCATGGTTTCGGCGCATTCGACTGCGGTTAAAGCGGCAACGCGCAAGTTGTCGGTCGTTGCCCAGAGCCATATGCCGTTCTGGTGATTCGCGTCGCTGGTGAGCGTGACCAGGATGTCCCCTTGACCGGCGGCGCTTACGCTGGTGGGCGTATCTTCGGGGCTGCCGCTTACAACCACGTGCTCTCCCCTCAGGGCCTCCGACAAATCTGCGATGGCGACTGGCTTCTCCATCTCCAGGTACACAGAAAAGCCGTGCCCGTGGAAGACCGGCGCTTGCAGCACCTGCAACGCAGGCACGGCTGCACCGCTGGCAATCCGCTGGTAGTGCTTTCGGATCCGCTGTGACACCGCTTCCAGCGCCAACTCAGATCGCTGTCCGTAGCGCGCCACCATATTGAAGGCTACCTGGATGTCGAATACATTCTTTGGCAATTCCTGGAAGGAAAGCAGATTCACCGTCTGCTCGTGCAGTTCGTCCATACCCTTCTGGCCATTCTCCGACGCCGGTTCAAAGACGGTCGCGATCATGCGTTCGATTTTGCCAGCCTTGGCGCAGATCTTCTCAATACGTAGGGCGAGCAGCGCGAGGACTGTAGCCGCGGGATGGGCCACCACCACCGGACCGGGCTGCAACTCCGGAGCAATGGGCTGGCCGGTCTGGCGCTCGATCCAGGGCGAGCGGATCGATGCTCCGGCTTCATCTTCCAGCGCGTACGAGAGATCCACGATGGTATCGCCCAGGTCGCTCGCCGCCTTCCAGTTGCTGCGCGTGGAGCGCGGGTCGGAAGCGAAGAAGGCGAAGTCCAAGCGCTCGAACTGTTCCGAGCGGATGCTCTGAATAAAATTCATCTCGTCGCCCACGGCTTCCAACTGGCCGAGGGACTCGTCGTCATCGAGCAACCGGACATCGACAGCGGGGAAATTCCGTTCGCGCAAGATTTCGGCAATTTCTTTTCCCTTGAGTGACGCCGCTCCAACAATCGCCACGCGATAAAGGTTCGTGCCGCGGAGATCAGCCTGCGAGGCAGCGGACTTAGCCACGGGAGTCTTGGAAAGAGGATTCATGGAGTTTGAGATGCCTCCCGATACGGTGGAGGTGCAGGAGGAGTCTTGCGATGGAAGATCCACTGCAGGCGCCACAGGATGCCGGAAGCCATATAAAGAATTGCGATTATGAAAAGTGTCGGCCGCGAAAAATACCAGATCGAGGCAATCGCGATGGCAAACAGCACGATCAAGCGGAAGGGATGGCGCGAACGAAAATCAATATCTTTAAAGCTGTAGAAACGCCAGGTGCTGACCATCAGATAACCGATCACGACGACCATCAACAACCAGCTCAGCGCCGTCCACCAGGAAGTCACAGGCTCTCCCGCGGAGAAGTGAACGATGGCCGCAATCACTCCCGCGCCGGCGGGAATCGGCATGCCCACGAAATATTTCTTCCCTGGGCGTCCCGGATTCGAAGGCTGGGGGTTTTTCGCAATATTAAAGCGCGCCAGACGGCTGGCGCCCGCCATCAGGAAAGCGAAGCAGGCCACCGAGCCCAGGTCAGTAATCTTCAAGCGCAGGTCCGGGGCGATGACAAACGGCAACAAATGAAAACCCCACATCCATGCGAGAAGCGCCGGGGCGACGCCGAAAGTGATGACGTCGGCCAGCGAATCGAGTTCCCTGCCAAAATCGCTGGCGGTGTGGGTCATGCGCGCGATGCGACCGTCCAGACCATCGAACAACACGGCAAAACCAATGGCCTTCGCGGCGAAATCCATGTGCCAGGGTTCAAGCATGCTGCCATGCACGGTCTGCAAAATGGCGTAGAACCCGGCCGCGATATTGGCGGTGGTGAACAAAGAAGGCAGGATGTACATGCCCTTGCGCAATTTTCCGCGGCCAGGGTCCGATTCGCGACGATGTGGAGTCAGCTCTTCCATGTTCAATGTGCCTCGTTCAGTGCGCCTCCCGCTCGGCGGCCGTGCCGGCCGGAACTGGCTGCCTCACCAGTAATACGGCAAGTACGGTCGCTCCTCCTTTGACGCGGTCTCCAATTTTCACCTGGATCGCGGCGTCCGGATCGAACAAAACATCCACCCGAGAACCAAACTTGATGAGCCCAACTCGCTCACCGCGAGCTACATGATCTCCCACTTTAAAATCGAAAACGATACGGCGCGCGATCAAGCCGGCGATCTGCTTGAATATTACGGTACGACCGTCGCCTTCCACGGTAACGATATTCTGCTCGTTCTCGTCCGCCGAATGCGCCCCCATGGCGTTGAGGAACTTGCCGCGCTGATAGCGTACTTCGCGAATCACGCCGGCGATCGGCGAGCGGTTCACGTGCACATCGAACACGCTAAGAAAAATACTGATCCGATTCCGCGGAGTTCCGCCAGTGGTCACCAGAGAAACATCGGTCACCTTGCCGTCTCCGGGAGAGACCACAGCACCGGGGTTGGCGGGAATCTGGCGCTCGGGATCACGGAAAAACCACAGAAAGAACGCCCCCAGCAACAACAACGGGACCGCGTAAGGCCAAGCCGCCAGCCACGCGATCACGCCTGCAGCCAGCAGGCATCCGGCACCATAGAAGTAACCGTCACGCACCATGGGAATTTAATCAGACTAATTATATGGCGTAAGCCGTTTGGCTGTTCGCCCTTCGCTATTCGCGTCTGGAGTGCTGATAGCGTTTCTTCAAGCGAACGCGAACGACGGTCTATTTGGCACCAGCTAAAACTGCGGCGTAGTGGTCGATCCATCGCAGGTGCTCGGCCGTCTCTGGGACCGGATTTCCGCGCGCGGCGCCCATCGTTTAAGTATCCCCTCTTAAGATGATCTCACGCGGCAGAGCATCAACATCCACGCCTCGTCTGCGAAGAATGTAAATTCCGGGGACGTGAAGATCAGCATGAAGAAACCGGAGGAGTTAATCCCGCCGCAAACGTGAGTCCCACGGATCGATCTCGAACCAATTATCCGGCTGATGAAACGTGGTCTTAAAAGTGGAAAAGAATCCCTTCTGCCCTAGCACTCCAGACAAACTGAAATCATCACAAAAGGCGCACTTCACTGTGGCTTCTTGAAATGCATGATCGGAGCCATTTTCGCGGAGCACTGTGAGTAACAACTCTGCCAATTTAGCCTCTTGTGGTTTCCCGGAAGTTCCGGAAAATGGCCACGTAGGGGCCTTACTCAGATTGATGTCCAAGCTGCGAGCAACTTCGCTCGGGAATATCGGGTAGTCGGCCCCCGAATCTACGAGGGCTATCAATTTTGTGGTCGCGAAGCCATTTCGCAAAACAATGTCGAGGTAGGGGCGTGGAGGGGTGTAAGGAAATGCTCTTGTGTAGGTGAACTTCACGCGGGCCTATTTTACGCCAGCGGCCATTCCTTCATCTTCGAGCGGAATCTTTATTAAAACGGGGTCTCTTTCGCCGTTAAACTGCGCTTGCAAGGAGGCTGCTTCGATGGATTTCGCGGTGCCTACAACGTGCGTTTTGTCGTGAGACAAAGCCACCCAAGCCCCGGGGGGGGCGTCCTTTAAGATTCCACTGAGGTCACGCGGCATAGTGAATTCTCGCGTTGCTGGCATCTTTTCCGACATTAGCCCAACTCCCTGACGAGCAGCGGGCGTGGGGGATCGCTGCATCCCATTTGAAGCTAGTTACCAAAGTAAGTCAAGTAACGCCCGTGTAGTTCTGGGTGAGATTATGGACGTATGAATGGCGTGAACGCATGTTCCTGTACGAGCTTCGCAGTACCATCTCCGCACGGTCATGCGGCGGAGGACCTGAGCGCGGACCGAACATGCTTTA
>JBEKXC010000166.1:0-10267 GCA_049512435.1 Terriglobales bacterium
GGGAACAGCGCCAGCGAGCGCAAGAAGTTGTGTTTCAGCAATCTCAAGTTCTGCAAGGTACTCTTGCTGAAAACTAGTAACCTCCTGTTGCATGGATTACCTCCCGTAAAACGTGCCGACAGTCTTATAGCACACCCAACTATCCGGTGAGATCGAGCCGAGTCTGGCCTGCCACGTTCTACTTGCTTACGCCCTTACTGGCGACGATCCAGCCGGTCGAGGTTTTCTTGCAAACAAATTTAACGGCCCCCGTTTGGAACCTGTGCGCCCTTCCGCTACTAATGTTGGTCACGGTCTCACTGCACTGATAGTGCGCCGTATCTCCTGAGATAGAAGGAGGTTCAACACACTGTTCCTGAAGCACTACCTTCTGCGTTAACTTGAAGAAGGCCTCGAGCGCGTTCTTTTCTTTAGCGTTGCCGGCTAACGAAGGCCAGACCTTAGTCAATTCGTTGATGCTCTTGAGTTCGTAGGCAGCCTTAAAACTGTCGATGCACTGCTTTGCCTCGGAAGTTGGAGTCGTCGTTGACTCAGCCGCCGGAGCGTTCGTCGCTGGCGCAGTCGTCGTTGTCGCAGTCGCCGGCGCCGTCACCGCTGGTGCAGCGGGGGGAATCACGTCGATTGTCACCTGCTTTGAATCGGTCCCGCCCGGACCCTTGGCCATCAAGGTGTACGTGGTTCGACTGATCGGCTCGACTTGTTTGGAGCCGTTCTTTTCGACGCTGCCACCGTCGATCGAGACCTCGTCGGCATGCTCCGTCTGCCAGCTCAATTGCGCCGGCTGGCCTTGCTGGATCGAGGATGCGCTCGGAGTGAAGAAGGAAATCACTGGCTTCGGCTTAGGAATTTCTATGAGTTCAGCGGAGACCGAAACCTGTTTGCCTGATGCTGCGATGGCGCTCCCGGACCACGGCTCATAGCCATCCAGTTTTGCTTCGATAGTGTGGCGTCCAGGATCCACTTTCTGCAGCAGCCGGCCTTCCGGGGGAACTGCCCCGCGAGGTTCCTGGTCGATAAGAATGCTGGCTCCGGGCGGGGCCTGCACGAGCAGGTAAGCAGGCGCGGGCGATGCCTGTTTTTGGGCTTGTTCCGCCAGCTTAAATGTAACTATGGACATTGCTCCCTTGGCAATTTCGATTTGTTCCGACGAATCCGCATACCCTTGTTTGCGCAGAACGATTTCGTGGTTACCTACGTCGAACTTACCCTCAAATTTCTTGTCGACGTCGGTAAGCCCCTTTAGATTGCGATCGACGTAGACTTCTGCCCCACCCACATTGGTGTGAACGATCAAGGTACCCTGGTCGATTACAACCGGGGGTGGAGTTGGAGTGGCGGTTGGCACTGGCGATTGGTCGAGCTTTACCGTCGGCAATGACTTCGTATCTCGGGCGATGGACACCTGCCGTGTGACCGGCTCGTAGCCGTCGCGTTCGGCTCGCAATTCATACGTTCCCGGCCGCAAGGGCAGATCGCACGGTGCGCGACACTTCTCGGCCCCGACGGTGACAACGGCATCGGGCGGGATGGTCGTAATCCCCACAGAGACGGGCCTTTTGGCTGCGCTGAGGATGAAGTAGAAGTAGCCTGCTGCGGCTAGAACAATTACCGCGACGAGTGCGATGTACTTGCTGGGTCCGGCAAACAGATTCGTCGAATCGGGTGCGCGCAGGCTGGTGGTATCCCTCCCGGCCGCGGACATACCGGATTCCGTATCCCGCTTTAGGCGCTGCAAGGAGGTTCGCATATCGGCCGCGTGCTGGTAGCGCAGGTTGCGATCTTTCTCCAGCGCCTGGGTGATGATCCGTTCCAGTTCGGGCGGCACGTCGGGATTCAGACGCACCGGAGTTACCGGAGCCCGGTTCAAGATCGCTTCGAAAATGGTGGCTGTACTGTCGCCACGAAATGGCAATTGGCCGGTGGTCATCTCATAGAGGACAGTTCCAAAGGAGAACAGATCGGTGCGGGCATCCAGTTCCTTGGCACGCGCCTGCTCGGGCGACATATAGGCGACGGTTCCAATGGCGGAACCTGGACTGGTCAGATGGGACTCGTCGCTAAGGGTGGTAGCGGTTGCGTCGACAGGGGCTCCTGGTTCCACAAAAAGCTTCGCTAGCCCGAAATCCAGAATCTTGGCATGCCCGCGCTCGGTCACAAAAATGTTGGCGGGCTTGATGTCGCGGTGGACGATCCCCTTGGAGTGAGCGGCGTCGAGCGCGTCGGCGATCTCGACGGCGAGCGCTAGAATCAGTTCCGTCTCCAGCGGACGCCCCGCGATGCGGTGCTTGAGAGTCGTACCGTCCAGAAACTCCATGGCGATGAACGCCTGGGCGTCCTGATCGCCAATGTCATAAATCGTGCAGATATTGGGATGGTTCAGTGCGGACGCGGCTTGGGCTTCGCGCCGGAATCGGGCGAGTGCCTGCGGGTCACGGGCAACTTCCTCCGGCAAGAACTTGAGGGCGACGAAGCGATGCAGCCGCGTGTCCTCGGCCTTGTAGACGACGCCCATGCCGCCGCCGCCCAACTTCTCCACGATGCGGTAGTGCGAGATGGTTTGGCCGATCATGGTTTTGCGATGGTGCGTTTGGCAATCATGGGTTGGCGACCAAAGAAGCACACATTTGTTGTGAGCAGATCTTTGTTGTGCGCAGATCTTTGTTGTGCGCAAACATAGTAAGGGCCAAGTTACGGCGGGTCAATGCGTACTCGCTGAGTATCCTGGCACTTGCCCAGAAACGGGGGTCAGACAGTTCGTGGATTGAAGATAGAGTTTTGTTAGAAGTTAAAGGTGGACAGCCGAGGGCGGCTGTCCCTACGTGACTCGGTTTTGGCTGAGAGATGAGAACTGATGGCTGAGAGCTGCGAGCTTCTTGCGCTTATGCTGCGTGGCCGCGCCAGTCGGCGATTTCTTTTAGACCTTCGCCGCGAGCGTGCTCGAAGAGTCTGACTTTGTGGCGGGTGTGTTCGAATTCGTGGATGTCGGCCCAGACTTCCGCCTGCCACGAGCGCTCGTGGGTCGCGGTCTCACCGCAACTGGCACACCGGGTGTGAAAGGTGACTCCTGGCCTGACCGGGGACTGCGCATTTTCATTTTCATTTTGATTTTGATTTTGCAGTTCGAGGAAGACGCAGCGCACTTCTTCGATCTCTTCATTGGGACCGAGAATGTGCTCGTAGCGCAGCAGGTATCCAAAGCCGAGCTTGCGGGCTTCGAGTTCCGCTTCTTCCCGGGTATGGAACGGCCCGTATTCGGCGCGCAATGGCTCGGTCGAGTCGCAGGCCATCCAGAAAATATCTTTGTAAGCCATACCCACCCCAGTCTGGTTGTGAAAGGATGACCCGTTGAACGAATCCAGCACAGAACTTTATGAGCCGGAACGAGCGAGTCCGGGGGTGAGCAAGCAATTCGAGTACCGAGGTCGGGATAAACTGGCGTCTTTGAAGGGCTCGAGGTCGGGAAGAAGATGGGTTTGTATTTCTATGAAAATAAGCTGCTTAGTCCAACAGCCCAGACTCCGGCAGTTGGCGTGAGCTGCGGAGGAGTGCGAGCGGTGTGAAATCTGTTTCCGTTGCCGAGCAAAAGGTCTCAGGTCTAGGGGGGTTTCCTGAGACCTTACACCCGAGACCTGAGACCTAGAGCCCGATGCGCACGCGCCGCTGGATACGCAATTTCTAGCGATTCCCACCGGAGGCCGCAGCCGCCGTCTTTTTTTCCGGTTCTGCCATGGCAGGGCCTTCCTTGCCTGCAGCTACGCTCCAGCCTGCGGCTGCCGGCGATAATAGCCCGTTGCCCAATTGCGCATGCCAGTTCGCTCCGCCGTGGCTGGCGACGTAAAGCGCTAGTTCGAGCCGCGTCCACACGCCCAGCTTGTCGAAGGCGGTGCGCAGGTAGTTCTTTACGACCTGCTCGCTGGTGATGAGGACACGGGCAATGTCTTTGTTGGTGAGACCCTGCCAAACCAGGGTCGCGACTTGAATTTCCTTGGCGGTTAGCCGATCACGGGGTTGCATGGTTGCACCTGCTCCTTGATGAACATGGCGGTGGCGAGTTTCACTCGCTTCCGGCCTTCTTTGATCCCTGCGCGCAGAAACAGTGTGCGCAGATGCTGTTTGACGGTTCGCGGGCTGATGTTCAAATGACTCGCGATTTCCTTGTTGCTGCATCCCTGCACGAGCAGGCGTAGCACTTGCTGGTCACGTGGCGTTATCTTGATCTCATTCAGGTTAATCATTGATTTTTCGGCTTTTCGTCCGCTCCTTCAGTTCAGTTCTTGGGGTCGCGACCCGCCGTAAACAGAAGCAAGCGGTTCGCCAAATCTTCGCTTCCCGAGAAGGCCTGTTAAAACCATAGAGTTACAGTTAGGGATTCGACTTTTCTTCGCGATGGGTTGGATCATTCTCATGAAGCACTTCCATAATGGCGCTCCTATACGGGAATCCCTCCCAAAAAGCCCTCCGTTTTCTTCGTGTCACACTGCCCCGACTTGCACTACAATGGTGGGAGTTGGACTATCTTTCTCCCCCCCAAATGGCATGCGTTCGACCCGATCCAATCTGACACGTTCGGAGCTGACGCTGGACGAGCAATCCTTTCAGGGCTTGCTGGCTGCTGCCTTCACCATTCAGGAACATAACGATCAGGTGAAAAAGGCTCTGCAAACGCCAGCGCCATCCGAAGCCAGCCCGGAACCGGAACCGAATATCGTTTGCCCGCATTGTGGCGCTCCGAAGCTGACAGAAGAATCACGCTGCCAGAACTGCAGCCTCGACCAGTTTCGTCCGGGAGAACGCCTACAGCACAATTGGGCTTCGATGTGGCTGAAGAGCCAGGAGCAGGGCCTCTGGCCGGAACGCCCGGCCGAGGTTGGCCAAGATAGGCAAAAACCTCGCGCTGGGACGCCTGGCGCAGGTACACCTCGCGCCGACACACCTGGCGAAAGCGTACGAAGAACCGTCCCGCCGCTTGCGGGCGAGCGCCGGCCATTTGCGCCTTCAGCGCGCGCTTCCGCGAGCAACCGCCTTGTGGCTTGGCCGGTTGCAGAGGAGACGGTAAAGGAAAAAACCGCGGAGGCAGAGACAGAGAGAAAGACGCAAGCCGTCCGCGATCCCGCAATCGGCAGTTCAAGTCTCGACGAATCGGCGCTAAACCAATTCGAAGCGCAAAACGAATGGACTCCTGAAACTTTCCGAGACTTGACACGAGAAGACTTGGCGCCGGAGGGATCAGACCCGAGCGTTCCGCCACTCCAGTTCTCCGCAAGCGACGATTCTTTCCCGAGCGACTCTTTCCCGAGCGACGCCTTCCCGAGCGACAGCGACGACGCCCCTAACTCCTGGCGCTTTGCGAACCTGCGTGTGAAGCTGCGTTTTCATCGCGCTGACGTCTATCTGGGAGCGGCCATATTTCTGGCCTTGGTGGCGCTGATGTGGCCGGCGGTGAGCGCGCCGCGACGGGCCGCGCTGGGGCCGATGGAAAGGGCACTGGTCGCGCTGGGCATCGCCGAGGCGCCTGCACCCGCAGCGGCTCATCCTAAAGGCGACCCGGGCATTAGTGTGTGGATCGATCCGCATACCGCTCTCTACTACTGTCCCGGCGAAGAGCAGTATGGAAAGACCGCCGACGGTCGCTTCAGCAGCCAGCGCGACGCACAAATGGATCGCTTCCAACCCGCCAGTCGCAGCGCCTGCGAGTAACTCCTGTAGGACGGACACTCCCTTCGACTTCGCTCAGGGCAGGCTCTGTCCGCCAAAACCTGCAGCACCAATGGCACGAATGCGAAGGACGTAATCGAAGGACGTAATCAACGCCAATGCCCTCATGATCAGTTTGAAGTCACCTGCTTTGGGCAAATGCCGAGAACTGGAACACTCGGTCCTCCTCAAAGCTGTACAATACCCACCGGACAGAATAGCGGCATCGCCAAGCGCAGCCTTCAGAAGGTTCAAGCAATGTTCTCACGACCTATGTTCTCACGACCAATGTTCTCTCGACTTGCTCTCTATTCAATCGCCGCCGCCATCGCTCTTGCCCTGCTCTCGAATGGGGTCGGCGTGGCTCTTGCTCAAAACGATCACTCGCAGCGTGTGAGCGAAAAAGGTGCGAGCGAAAAAGCCGGTGCGGCGCCTGGCGTCGCTCGTGGAAAGTATCTCGTCGAAGGCGTAGCCGTGTGCGGACAGTGCCACACGCCGCGCGACGCCAGCGGAAATCTCGATCGCACGCGATGGCTCCAGGGCGGATCCGTCCCCTACCTGCCGGCGAAGCCCGGCTCGGACTGGCCAATCAACGCGCCGCGAATTGGCGGCACTCCTCCCGCCAGCGACGCGGACATGATCAAACTGCTGACGACCGGCATCTGGACCAACGGCAATCCGCTTCGTCTTCCGATGCCGCAGTTTCGCATGGACCGCAGTGATGCCGAAGCGGTGGTTGCCTATCTGAAGTCAGTTGCTCCGCAACAGTAGGGACAGAGCTCTCAGCTCTCAGCTGTCAGTTCTCAGCTCTCAGCTGTCAGTTTCTCAGAGTGAAGCGGACGAGACTGACGGCTCGGAGCCGGCCTCTTTTTCACTCTTCTTCACTCTTGTTCACTCGTCGTGCGGGCGCATGCGTCCGGTGCGCACGTAACGTTCATGCCAGCTCAGGCTTTCATGCAGCAGGTGAGGAGTGTGCTTGCCGAAAGACAGGCGTTCCGCGCGCTCCTGATAATCGTGTAGAAGAGAACGATAATCCGGGTGCGAACAACGGTCGATGATCAGTTTGGCTCGTTGCCGCGGCGACAGTCCCCTCAGATCGGCAAGACCCTGCTCGCTTACGATCACGCCCACGTCATGTTCCGTATGATCCACGTGCGACACCATTGGAACAATGGTCGAGATGGACCCTTTCTGCGCCGTGGACGGAGCCATGAAAATCGCCAGGTATCCATTGCGCGCGAAGTCGCCCGAACCCCCAATCCCGTTCTGAATACGCGATCCCATGACATGAGTCGAATTCACGTTGCCATAGATATCGGCTTCAATCATGCCGTTCATACCGATCACGCCCAGCCGGCGGATCAGTTCCGAATGGTTGGAGATTTCCTGCGGCCGAAGCACAATCCGATCGCGGAAGTTTGCCATCTCGGCGTTGACCTGTGCCAGCATTTGCGGACTGAGAGAAAACGCGGTTGCCGAGGCGCAAGTCAGCTTGCCACTGCGCAAGAGCTCGATCATGCCGTCTTGGATGACCTCGGTGTAGGAAGTCAGATTTTCAAATTTCCCTTCGAGGAGGCCGAGCAGGACGGCGTTGGCGATGTTCCCCACCCCCGACTGCAGCGGCAGGAGCGAGGGGGGAACGCGTCCTGACTTCACTTCCCATTCGAGGAATTCCAGAATGTGGCCCGCAATGCGGCGCGAGCTTTCGTCGGGCGCTTTGAACGCGCTGTTGCGATCGGGAGAATCGGTCAGCACCACCGCGGCGACCTTCTCCGGGTCAAGGTGAAGATAAGGAGTGCCAATTCTCTGCCCCGGATGCACCAGCGGAATCGGCTGCCGGTATGGCGGCGGCTGCATCCCGTAATAAATATCGTGCATGCCCTCGAGTTCAGATGGCTGCCAGGCATTCACTTCGAGAATCACCTTCTCCGCCTGGTCGATCCACGTGCGATTGTTGCCCACCGAGGAACTGGGAACGAGGCGCCCGTCTTCGAGAATCGCCGTGACCTCGATGAGCGCCCAGTCCATCTTGCCGAGGAACCCGTATTCCACGTATTGGGCGACGTGGCCGAGGTGGATGTCCATGTACTCCATCTCCCCGGCATTGATCCTTTTGCGCGTCTCCGGATCGGACTGATAGGGCAGGCGTAACTGGATGCCTCCGGCCATGGCCAGCGCGCCATCCAACTCGGGCCCGGTGGAAGCGCCGGTGAAGATGCTGACCTGAGCTTTCTGGCCACGCAGGTTGGCGTCGGAGATGCGCCGGGCCAATGCCAGCGGTACGGCTTTTGGATAACCGGAGCCGGTGAATCCACTCATACCGATGCGAGTGCCGAAGTTGATCAGAGCGGCCGCTTCGTCGGCGCTCATGATGCGGGATGCCAGGCTGGAATTCAAAACTCGCGAACTGGAAATAGTGGAAGTGGGCATAAAATATGATTTCCTTTGGGCCTTAGCGAACAGCAGATTGTACGCCCGCTTTGCCGGACATGCAGTGCGTGAACGGAGCTCCGCAGGCGCACACGCGGACGCGTTCCGCTTCTGCTCCCCAACTTTCACCGCGGGCTCTTGGGGCGAGTGTAGTCGCCGAAAAGAAACCCCGCCCAAGCGAGAGCTGGACGGGGTTGGGTTGAACCAACATGCGCGACTAATATCGCGCACCTTGCGGCGCTAAGGTGCGCGAGTTGACGAGCGTCCTACGGAGTCAGTTCGAACACCAGGCCGCTTCCAACCTCTCCGCCATACTGAGTCGTGCCATAGAGGTTGCCTGCACTGTCCAGAATCAGGCTGCAACTCGGGCTACTTCCGTCCGAGCCGTTGAAGTCCCAGAGAACCTTCTCTCTGTAGCTGCCCTTGCCGACTGGGGCCACTAGCTTGAAAGCGGCCCCTTGGTTGCCATAATTGCCACCTTCGCTCGTGGTGCCGTACATGTTTCCGGCCGCGTCGAACACAACTGCCCCAAAAGGATTGGCGCCATCGCCCCATTTAAAGGAGTGCAGAATCGTTTCTTTCCATTTTCCCTTCTCTCCAGGACTCAGCTTGTAGACCACTCCCGCGTTGTCGGTGCCGCCTAACGCTGTCGTTCCGTAAAGGTTTCCGGCCTGGTCGAGCACGAGGGTGCCCTCTGGAAGGCTGCCGTCTTTAGGCCCACTAGGAAAGGTGTGTATCACAGTCGGATTCCAACCACCGTTTCCGTTTGGCGACAGTTCGAATGCCGTCGAATATCCGACGCCGAAGATGTTTCCGGCGGCATCCATCGTCAACGCGGCGTCGCTGGTAGCAACGTTGTAGATCACTTGCTTCGTCCAGCCGCCTCCGGATGGGCTCAGTTCGAAGACGGTTGGGGATCCTCCCCACGGGGTCGCGTAAGTTGTGCCGTAGAGATTGCCCGCCGGGTCCATGATCAGGCCGGTTTCCGGAGTGGAACCATCCGCCCCGCCAGCAAAGCTGTACAGGACGGTTTCCGTCCAGCTTGCTCCCACGGGACTCAGCTCGAACACGGCTCCCAATCCATAAGCGCCGCCCAGGTACGTAGTTCCGTGAGGTTTCCCACGCTATCGAATATCACGTCAGAGAAATATGGAGTGTTCCCGTCCGCCCCTCCGGTGAAGCTGTAGAGCACGGTCTCGTCCCAGCTTCCGTTGCCGTTCGGCGAAAGCTCAAATACCTCTCCGGGTCCAAAAGCCCCCCCTGCATAGGTCGTCCCATAGAGGTTGCCAGCGGCGTCAGGGGTGAGGCCGGAGGGCACACTGCCATCGGTGCAGTAGATTTCCCCAGGGATCGAGCAGAAGTCGTAGAGTATGGTCTCTTTGGCTTTAGCCTGCGCTGGGAGAGCGGTAATAAGCAGCAGCGCGGAAAACACAGCTAGTGTTAGAGCGCCGCGGATGGCGCACACTCCCACACATTCGCAAAAGGCGCGAATGTGTGGGGCACCCGCTGCCAGTTTCGTCGAGCCGAATCTTGGTTCGACAGCGGAAGTGTTTAGAAGACGTTTCGTCTTACGGTTTGTTTCTGATGAATGCATAGTCCCTCCTTCACAGCTTTGTCTTTTCTTGTGAGCCCTCGGTAAAAGTGAAATTCACGAACCTCTGTGAGGATCGCTCTTTAATCGCGCTTCTCCTTTCGCTTTTTGGGGATTTGCCGGCAGATTAAATAGATACCCTTTGGAGGGTTCTGTCGGTGCGATTTGTCACTCGACGATGTGATTGCCGGGCGCCGCGCTCATTCGCACTTTTTGTGGATGATTGGGTTGTGGATGATTGGAGTTGTCAAGCCATTCCCTACCCAAGAAACCGATTTATCAAACAGCTTTACTCGCCGCAGCTTTCACTTCCACGCCAGCCCACTTCTCCAGCAGAGTAAGTGTCGCAGCGTAATCCAGATCCTGTTGGCCTTCCTCGGCTGCAACGTCATAGACCTCTTCCACCGCTTCGAGGCCGGGGAGGCGCACTCGCGATTCCTTGGCGGCATCGAGGGCCAGGCGAATATCTTTCAGCATCAGCCTCAGCGGAAAATTCGGCGAGAAGTCGCGCTTCAAAATAAATGGAGCTTTATAGTCCACCACTCCCGATCG
>JBEKXC010000167.1:0-15087 GCA_049512435.1 Terriglobales bacterium
AATCCGAAATAGCCGAGGGCACGTAATTTTTCCTGTGCGTCGGGAGTCAGATTTCCTGCGCCCGCATCCTGGCGCGTGAAGGGATTGTGTGCCAGAAATGCCTGCATCTTTTCCTGAAGCACGCCGACTGTGGCGGGCTGTTCGGCGGCAATGTTCCGGGTTTCTCCGGGATCGGTTTCAAGATCGTACAACTCCGGCTTGGGGGCCTCGATAAAATGAAAGCGCTCACTCTCGAGCGCGTGTAACGGACTCCAGCCGAAAGAACTGAACGGATAAAAAGTCTCGCTGTAGGCCAAGTCTTTTTCCGTCTGACTCCCGGCCTGATTCTTGTCCAACATCGTGTCTGACAACTTGCCTGATATGTTCCCTAACATAGTGCCTAATAACGCATGCGACTGGAACTGCGCATAAATCAAATGAACCGGATTAATCGAACCGTTCACTCCGGCCAGTTGCAGAAGCGTGGGGGCCACGGCAGTGGTCTCCACTGGGTCACGGCGACGGTCAGCCGTAATGCCGCTTCCAGCAGGCGGTTTAACGATCAGCGGAATATGCACCGTGGCGTTGTACACGAAGAACCCGTGCTCGTCTTCGCCGTGCGCCGTGGTCGCTCAGTGCGACGATCAGCGAAGAATCATAAAGGTGGTTCTGCTTGAGCCAGGCCATCAGGTTGCCGAGTTCATGATCGGCGTAGGCAATCGCGCCATCGTAGGGGTGAGTGCGGTATTCGGTGCGGTAGGGTTCCGGAGAATCATACGGGCTGTGCGGGTCGTATAGATGCAGCCAGAGAAAAAACGGGCGGCGCGGAGTTTTCTTCGAAGTTTTCCTCAACCAGGCGATGGCATGCGCCACGCTGTCGCCGGCGCGACGGTCCACCAGGCTGATCTCTTTTTTCTCGAAGGTTTTCGCCGAAAACGCATCGTCGTAAAAATCGAAGCCGCGAGCCAGCCCCCAACTCCGGTCGAGAACGAAGGCGCTGACCACCGCTCCGGTGGCGTAACCGGCCTGCTGAAAGGCCTGGGCCACAGTGCGAAATTGCGGCGCCAGCGGCTGCCCGGTGAAATCCTGCACGCCATTCTGAAAGGGATAGGTACCGGTCAGGATCACCGCATGCGAAGGCCAGGTAAGTGGAACCTGTGAGATCGCTCGCTCAAACACGACGCCGTCGTGAGCCAACGCATCCAGGGTTGGAGTCTTGACCATTTGCGCGCCGTAGCATCCCACATGATCGGCGCGCAAAGTATCGATGGTGATCAATAGGACGCTGCGGTGCAGCTGCGTTTTCGCCTGTGCTGGCTTGGCCGCAGTGGGCTGTCCGAAAGCGGCGTAACAGGCAGCCATAGTCATTGCGACAGTGCATAACGGAGGTGTCAGGAGTTTAGAGCCAAAATTTGAGAAGCGCCGGAACATGCGTCTATTGCGGCGCCGGTTGCTGCTGCTGTGCGCGCCGCGTCTCCTCTTCTGCTTCTACCGTGAGTCCCTTGGCAGCCAGCGCCTTGGCTAGCGACTCGTGCATGATGGGCTCTTGCGGAGCCAACTCCACGGCTCGGCGCAATTCCGCGATGGCATCGTCAACCTTGTCCTGGTAGAGCAGAGTCTCGCCCAGGGCGCGATGTCCACGCGCAAACTCGGGATAAATCGTAACCGACTGCCGGAACGCCGACGCGGCAGGCTCCAGTTGTTTTTTCTGTACGTACGCGACTCCCAGATTGAAGGCAGCTTCGAAATTGGTGGCATCGAGTTGCAGAGTTCGTTGCAGGGTTGCGATGGCTTCATCCATCTGGCCGGCGTGGGCTTGCGCCATACCAAGGTTAAAAGAGGCGAGGGCGTAGTCGGGACTGAGCTGAATCGTTTTCTGTAGTTCGTCTACCGCCTCGACAAACATTTTGAGACGATAGTAATTCAGGCCTTGCATATAATGAGCCGGAACCGAGTTGGGCTCGGTTTTGATTACACTCTTCAACTTTTCAATCGACTCCTGAAAATGGCCATGCTGGCTGTCGGAGATGGCGTCGGAGATCAGCTCATACGTGGCAATACGGTCTTTCGGATCGGGCAAGTCGCGGCTGCTGATCGTTGGATCAGTTCCCCCGGAGAACCCGGCATACCCCAGGGACTTCAATCGTTCCATCAGCGCCGGATCCAGGCCGGTCTTTTCGGCCAACTCTTTGCCGGCGCTGTAATCGCGGATCAAGCCGACGAGCTTGGCGCGCATCTCTTCGGCTACCGCACTCTTGTCGGTGAATAGATTGTGAACTTCGCCCGGATCCTTCACCAGATCGTACAGTTCGGGCCGGGGCGCGTCGATGAAGTGATACTTTGTGTTCTCCGAGCCCCGCAGTTCACTCCAGTTGAAGTGAATTCGCGGCAGAAAGGTCTCTCCATAGAGGACGCGGTCGCGGTTGGTTTTGTCATTGTGTTCGCGATCATCGCGTTCGCTGCGAAGCTCAGACAGCAAACTGCGTCCTTGCACCTGCGAAGGAATCTCCACTCCGACCGCGCCCAGGATCGTGGGCATCAGATCGACGAGCGAAACCGGATCGCCAACCGCGCGCCCCGTGCCATTTCCCGGCAAGCGATTCTTCGGCAATTTAATGATCAGCGGCACATGCATCGTGGCGTTGTAGATAAAGAAGCCGTGCGTCTTTTCGCCGTGTTCTCCCAGGCTTTCGCCGTGGTCGCCGCAGAGCACGATCACTGTGTTTTGATAAATTCCTTTCTCTTTTAGAAAGCGCAGCAGCCGCCCGACCTGTTCATCCGCGAAAGCGATCTCGCCGTCGTACGGCCTTGCCGCGTATTCATTGGCGTAAGGCTCGGGCAAGTGATAGGGAAGGTGTGGGTCGTAGAGATGCATCCAGAGGAAAAACTTCTTTTGCGGATTCTTCGCCAGGCCGTCTTTTAGCCACTCTTTTTCCAGCCAGTCCAGCGCCACATCGGCCACAACATTGCCTGGACGCTGCATCTCGTCGAGATTCGCTTCGTCCAAGCGGCTGAATTCGAAGTGGTCGTAATAAAAATCGAATCCCTGATTCAGTCCAAACCGTGAATCCAGCACGGCCGCGGCGATGACCGCTCCCGTCTGGTAGCCGGCCTGTTTGAGAACCGATGCGAGCGTTGGCTGAAGCGGGCTAAGTTTGTTGCCGCTAAAGTCATGCATGCCGCTCAACATGGGATATGCTCCCGTCAGAATCGAACTGTGCGAGGGCAGGGTTACGGGAACGACCGCGAAGGCGCGATCAAAGCGCGTTCCCTCGGCCGCCAGGCCGTCAATGTTGGGTGTCTTGATCTGCTTGTATCCGTAGCAGCCGACATGATCGGCGCGCAGCGTATCAATAGTGATCAGGACCACATTCGACGCTGGCTTGGCAGGAGTTTGCGCCGCTGCATGAAGCGCGGAAAAGGTCGTCAGGACGAGAATCAATCGACAAAAAGAAGATGCCATCGGTAAGTTCAGTTTATCGCATGAAAGATGCGGATGTGGACGTCAGTGGCTCAAGTCGGCAGAAAGATTTGTGATACGCTGGGCGCTTATGCGACGGTCGGCTATTTGTGTAGTGCGCGCGTTCATCGGGATATTTGTCGGGACCACACTGCTCGGAGCTTTGTTCGGAACTTTCCTTGGAACTTTCCTTGGAACTTTTCTCGGAACTACGGCCTGGTGCCAGATTTCCACTCCCAGCTCAGCCCCGCACGGCTCGGCCCCCGACGTGTATCTCATTACCATCGATACGCTGCGCGCCGACCATGTTGGTTGCTACGGATACAAGCAGGTCGAAACTCCCGCACTGGATGCGCTCGCCGCCGATGGTGTCCGTTTCACCCAGGCGTTTACGCATAGCCCGATCACGAACACTTCGCACATTACGATCCTCACAGGCCTCTTGCCCAGCGTGCACGGCGTCACCGATTTTGGGGTCCCTCTCTCGCCCCAGCATGTAACCGCGGCGGAATTGCTGAAGAAGCAAGGCTACCAAACCGCGGCCTTCATCGGAGCCGTGATTCTGGACAGCAACACGCTCGCTCCCGGCATCGATCGCGGTTTCGATTTCTACGACAACTTCCCCGCCAAGACTGACACTAAAGAACGTTGGGACCGCGTCGAGCGCCGCGGTATGGAGGTTGTCGAGCACGCCGAAGCCTGGTTCGACAAGCACCGCACCGGATCTCACTTCGTGTGGGTGCACCTGTTCGATCCGCATGATCCCTACGAGCCGCCGCCACCGTTCTCGGAGAAATACAAAGACCACTTGTACGACGGCGAGATTGCCTATGCCGATTCTGCAGTGGCCCACTGGATTGCATTTCTGAAAAAAGCAGTCGTCTATGACAACGCCATCATCATCATCACCGGCGATCACGGCGAAGGCCTCGGTGATCACGGAGAAGAAACTCACGGCCTGTTTCTGTACGACTCGACGCTGCACATCCCGCTCATCTTGAAAATGCCTGCGGCTGCTCGACACGGCACTGTGATTGATGCCCAAGTGCGCACCACTGACATCCTTCCGACCATTCTTTCGGCAACGGGTGTGGCTGCACCGGCGGAACTGAACGGCGAGTCGCTGCTTCCCCTCATCGAGCAAACGTCTAGCGCAAATCGTGAACTCTTCGGCGAGACAGACTATCCCCTCCGTTGGGGATGGGCCCCTTTACGCGCCTTGCGTGCCGACGGCACTAAGTGGATCGAAGCTCCACGACCCGAGCTTTACGACCTTCAAGCCGACCCGAAAGAGCTGAAGAATCTTTACGGTCCCGACAGTTCCAAAGTCCAGAGCATGCAGGCCGAAATGGCGAAGTGGAAGGCCAAGCTGCCGCCGCAGAGCGCTTCCGCCAAGGCCGCCGAATCGTTACCCGATCCCAAAGACAAAATCGAAGTACAGAACCTGCTGCATAACGCGATGCTCGCCGACGATGACAATCGATCGAGTGATGCGCGCCAGTTCCTGGAAAAAGCGCTGGTGCTTGACCCAAGCTCGCCGACGGCGCTTCGCCAACTCGGCGAACTGGAACTCGCCGCTGGAGATTTCGTCAAAGCCGCCGCCCACTTGAAGCGGGCATGTGAACTGCGTCCCGACGATTCCACGGCCGCGTTCGAATGGGGCGAGGCGGCGGAGAAGTCCGGCGATTGGCCCGCCGCGCGGGATGCGCTCGAATCGAGCCTGAAGCTAGCGCCCAGCCAGATGACGGCGCGACTGCTGCTGGGCCACGTTTATCTGCAACTGAAAGACGCGAAGAAAGCGGAGGACCAGTTCGAGGCGGCCCTGCTGGTGGATTCAAACAACAGCGACGGCCGCCTGGGACTGGCGGAGGCGCAAATTCTACAATCCGATTTTGCGGGGGCGCTGCCCGATCTGGAAGCGTTCACCAAGGCTGATCCGAGAAACGCCGAGGCTTTGCGCTTGCTTGCGCGCGCCTATCGCGCACTCGGCCGAGAGCGAGACGCCAAGCGGGCCGAGGATGAGGCGGGGGCACTGTATAAGAAATAACTCGTTCCCTTAGGTCCTGCTTTTCGTCCCGTCGGTATAATTGCTGACGCTCATGGACTGGCTTCCAGCCGCCTTCCGCTGGTTATTCGACTCGGAGCATGGCGCCTCTGACCGCCTGATTCCACGCTGGATCTTCTTGCGCGCACTTGGCTGTATTTATTTTTCCGCGTTCTTCTCGCTCGTCTTTCAGATCCGCGGGCTCATCGGGCCGGAAGGAATTCTGCCGGCAGGCGATTATCTGCGGGCTGTGGGGCAATCGTTTGGCTACAGCCAGCGCGTCTTGTGGTATGTACCGACGTTGCTTTGGCTGGCGAGCGGCCCGCATATGCTGACCGCCCTGTGCTGGATCGGCATGGGCGCGTCGGTCGCGTTGTTATTGAATGCATGGCCGCGCGGAATGCTGGTGATCTGTTTTGTGTGCTTCCTTTCGTTTGTTAGCGCCGCGCAGGATTTTTCCAGTTATCAGTCGGATGGGATGCTACTCGAAGCCGGATTTATTGCTTTGTTCTTTGCACCGGCCGGATTCCGGCCTAGCCTCGGTGTGGCCTCGCCGCCATCGCGCGCCAGTCTGTTTCTGCTGCAATGGGAATGGTTTCGCATCTACTTTGAGTCCGGGGCCGCGAAGATTATCGGTGGCGACCCCGAGTGGCGCAACTTTACAGCAATGGACGAGTACTACCAGAACGGTCCGCTGCCCACCTGGATCGGCTGGTACATGCAGCATCTGCCGCACTGGTTCCATGCGTCGAGTGTTTTTGCGACGCTTGCGCTCGAACTGGGTTTGGTCTGGATGTTGTTTCTTCCGCGCCGCTGGCGCATCGTGTGCTTCTTTATTGTGACTCCGTGGGAACTGGGCGTCATTCTCAGCGCCAACTATACGTTTTTAAACTACCTTGTCCTGACGTTGGGATTCCTCTTGTTGGATGATCGCTTTCTGCAGCGGTTTCTTCCGCGATGGAAGCAGCCGGAGGCGTCGGCAAAATCAGCACAACTCGAACAAAACCGGAGTTGGAGAGGCAGGTTTAGTCAGAAATTCGGACGGCAGTTCAAGATTCTGAAGTTGTCTCTGGCCGCCGTAACCCTCAGCTGGATTTTTTATGCAACTATGGTGGAGTTGATCTGGATGTTCTGGGCACTACCATTACCAACCGCGCCGGTGGAAGCGCTTGAGCCTTTTCGGATCGCCAATCGATACGGTCTTTTTGGCATCATGACCCGTGGCCGGTACGAGATCGAGTTCCAGGGATCCGAGGATGGGAAGAACTGGGTGGCATATCCGTTCCGCTATAAACCTCAGGACCTGACCGAGCCACCGGGCTTTTACGCACCCTATCAGCCGCGCTTCGATTGGAACCTGTGGTTTGCTTCGTTAGGCTCATGGCGGGACTATCCGATCGTGCCCAACACCGAAGTCCGACTGCTTTCCAACGACAACGACGTTCTCACCCTTTTCGAGAAGAATCCTTTTCCGAATGAGCCCCCGCGCGAGGTGCGCGCCGTGTTATGGCAATATTGGTTCACAACGATGTCCGAAAAACGGACACGAGGTCTTTGGTGGCGCCGTCAGTTTTTGGGATTGTACGCACCGACAGTCGAGCGCGAACCAGATGGCACGGTCCGTGCGGTCGAATGGCCATGAAAGAAGGTCTAAGGTCTCAGGTGTCAGGTCTTAGGAAAATCCCCCTTCTTCCGGATTATCTTGGACCCTGAGCCTGCCACCTGCCACCTAATTACTATGGAGAGTTTGAGTCCGAAAACGATCCGTCGGGGATGTGTGATCGGCGCTGGCCCGAACGGTCTCGCGGCGGCGATCACTCTCGCTCAGGCGGGGTTGCAAGTCGATGTGTTTGAGGCGGAGCCTGAGCCCGGCGGCGCTGCCCGGACGTTGGAGTTGACACTTCCAGGCTTTCTGCACGACTTTGGATCGGCGATCCATCCGTTAGCGGCCGGGTCGCCGTTCTTTTTGTCATTGTCGCTGCAAAATCGTGGTCTCGATTGGATTCACTCACCCGCGGGCCTGGCTCACCCGTTTGACGATGGCACGGCGGTTACACTGGAACGCGATCTGCGCAACGCCGAATCTACGCTCGGTCAGGATGGCGAGGCTTGGAGCAGCCTCATGCGTCCATTCGCCGAACACTGGACCGAACTTGCTCTCGGAGTCCTCGGCCCCTTGCCTTCACTGACCCTGCTCCGCCATCCCTGGCTACTCGCGAGATTTGGGTTGAGAGCATTGCCTTCAGCTCGAATGCTTGTGCGAAGTTTGTTTCGCGATGCACGTACGAAGGCTCTCTTCGCCGGTCTGGCCGCGCATTCCGTGCTCAGCCTGGATGAACCTTTGAGCGCGGCTGCTGGCGTGTTGCTCGGGGCGGCGCTGCATTCCGTCGGATGGCCGATTCCGCGTGCCGGAGCGCAATCGATTACCCGAGCCCTGTGCAGCTGTCTCGCCGATTTTGGAGTCGCGGTAACGACATCGACGCGAGTTGAGAATCTGGCAATGCTTCGAAACTCCTCCCCGAAGTATGATGTCACCCTCTGCGATGTCACTCCCCTTCAGTTGCTTCGGTTAGCAGAGGGCCGATTGTCGGCCTCATACAGGAATCAATTGGCCAAATACAAGTACGGTCCAGGTGCATTCAAGGTTGACTATGCCCTGCAGCAGCCGATACCGTGGAAAGCGCCGCAATGCTTGCGAGCGGCCACGGTGCACCTGGGCGGGAGTTTTGAGGAAATCGCCGCGTCCGAAGCAGCCATGCGACATGGACATCATGCCGAGAAGCCTTTCGTCCTGCTGGCGCAACCCAGCCTTTTCGATTCCGCACGCGCGCCAGCAGGCAGGCATACCGCGTGGGCTTATTGCCACGTTCCGAATGGTTCGACATTCGACATGCTAAGCAGACTTGAAGACCAGATCGAACGATTCGCGCCTGGATTCCGCGACTGCATTCTCGCGCGCCGAGTTCTTTCGCCCGCGGCGCTTGAAGCGATGGATGCAAATCTTGTTGGAGGTGACATCGGCGGGGGGGCAATGAATCTGCGCCAGCTTTTATTTCGTCCCACCTGGCGCCAATACGCGACATCCGCGCCCGACATCTATCTCTGTTCGTCTTCGACACCGCCGGGAGGGGGTGTGCACGGAATGTGCGGTTATCATGCTGCGCGACTTGCTGCGTCCCGGTTAAAAATTTGATCTTGAGTTCGTCTCAGCTACGGCGTCAGTGTAAACAACACGCCTTCTCCATAAGAACCTTTGGGTGCCTGGCCGTACAGTGAGCTCACGCCCCATAGCGCTCCACCGGTGGCAGAGAAGAGTTCAACCGGTAACCCACCGTCCGCCGATGTCTGTGAAAATGGCGTCAGAGTCTGAATCAGGCTCCCGTCAGCCGGCGAAAGCGTTACGATGTCGCCGGAACCGTCGCTGCCATAAAATTCGGCCATCCAGAAGTTGCCGTCACTCGCGAACACCAATCCGTCTGGACTGACAGCCGCGTCACTTGTGTAGGGCGGATAAAGCTGGAGATTGCTGCCGTCGAGTTGAACCTGGAAGAGCCCAAGACCTTCGGTAAATGTGCTATAGATGCCATAGAGGTTTCCGCCGGGACCGACGGCAGAAACAGTTCCCAGGGTCCGAAAACCGCCAATCTCCGGGAAGGCCAGCGTAGTCGTCTGCAGCTCCCCCGTTGTCTCGATGTAGTGGAACAGGACGGTGCCGTTCTCCCCGATCGTGGTGCCATAAAAAGTCCCGTCGGGACCCACCACCAGATTGGTTGGGTTCATTCCGCTCGTGGCGAAATCGAAGCTGACGACAACTTCATAGGCTCCAGTGGCTACGTTAACTTGAAAGATCGTTCCGCAATTGTTGCCGTAGCCGCAACTGTTGCTTCCACCGTAGTAGGTCGTCCCGTAAACGTTGCCATCGTTTCCCGCAGCCAGGGAGGTTGGCGTGGACCCGTTCGCGGCAGCTGGGTTAATCGAGTAGTTCTGCAGGACCTGGTACTTCTTTCCGGTTTTGTCGACTCGGAACAAAACTCCGTAGCCGATCGAGCCACCCAATCCGGTATCGCCGTAAAGCTTGCCGTCCGGTCCCTCGATGAGCCGGTTCGGTCCGCTCCCGTTCGGGTAGGTTTTCGTTTTTCCAGCGGTAAACTTATACAGCGTCGTGAATGTGCCCGAAGGTGTCAGTGAAAATATCAACCCGCCGGCCGGACCATTGAGCGCCTTGCCGGTCCTTTGAGCCGCGCCATAGAAATTCCCATCCGACCCCTGGATCAGAGCGTTCCCCCCACCACCCTCAGGGCAGGGTCCTAAGTCTTGCGGGTTCTTGCATATGAAAGTGTGGACGGCCGTTACCTGTTGTCCAGCGGCGTAAGCGCAGCAAGCGAGCAGTGCGGCAAGAACGACTACGTGCATTTTGCTTGGCATGGGATTTCCCTCCGTGAGCCGCCCAATGTATATTCGGCTCCGGTGAGCCTCTTGTCATGAAAATGTAAAGAATGTGTAAAATATCACGCCTCGGGATGCGAATCATGGCTTTCGCACTCTCCCCCAATGGCTCCAGGACCGCTTTCGACGCTCGCTCCCCAAGTCGCGGATGCGGAGAGCTCTATTTACGAGGCTGCTAGGAAAGGTTGGTAGATCATGCAGTCTCGCGCTAACCCTTCTCTGCGAGAATTCCCTGCTAACAGGGAATAATACAGGGAATTTAAAAGATTCTGGCCTCAGGATCCCGCCCTGGTTCTCCCTAAGTACCACAATCTCCCGGAGAAAACTCTCCTCACTCGTCGAAATGGAACAGGGGGTCAACAGGGAGGTATCAGGGAATTTAGTTTCCCGATAACGATAGTTACAGGCCCAAGAACGGTTTTGTCTTAAGAGGTCAATTGACATCCACACTAGATGGTGGAAACCCGAGTCGCTTGCGTTGCTCAACCCAGTTCATCGGCACGTGGCGGGTCAGTTTTTTCCAGGTTAGGCCTTCAGGTTGCCTTCCATCGACGATGGCTTCTACGATGTCAGGAGCGAGGAAGGCGCACTCCAGAGGTCGCAACCTCCGTGTGAATTCGCGTCGGTAGGTACCGACTATAACGCGATCACCCATCCCTGAAAACTCGGTTTCCGGGATACCAGCGCACCATGAAGCCCGCCCTCTATACACATTCCCCGTATCGTGAGCGCGGTCTTTTTCATGGCCGCCGACAAACGGGCACCCATCGGCTCCTTTCAACGCTCTGTCGTCCATCCCACTGGCTGCGGATAAATGATGACAGTGCCTCCGGCGTCAGCCCTGAGCCAGATCGCCATGAGCCTCACCCAAAGAAGCCGAATTGCCCCCAGCCGAATCCTAGCGACTCGTCGACGTTCAGCTGGCAAGGTTTGCAGCGGCGCAAGACACGCGAAACAGTCTCGACCAGCGCCAGTGTTTGCTTAGGATTCCAGCCCTCTTTGCAACACCTCGCCTTGACACCACCCACATAGCTGGATCTGCCCTAGCCCTCCCATCTTAAGAAATAGTGTTAGAAGGAGGGGCAGCGTTTCACCGTGTCAAACAAAAAGGCCGGGGAAAGTGCAGCGACCCGTAGGGTCGTTGCGATTTAGCTCTACAAACAAACCTTGTCCATATCCATAAGAACGACAGCCCGGTCTTTTTCCCTTCACGCGTTTTTAGACAAAATTCGGTGTTGACTTGGACCGCCACCCGGTCCCTAGAGGCATAGCACCCCGATTCCGCCACGCACCGCGTCCAACTGCCGTTGGCTCCGACGGTAGTGTATGAGCTACATTTTGTGTTCCAGCGTGAAGGGGGACGCTTGGACCTCCATGATGAAGGTCAGCGTGTTGGTCTCATTCATCACCGATGACAAATGACTGCCAAAAGGGACAAGCGGCTGCAATACAGGGAGTACACCGCAAGTGGGGCTGAGGGCACCACGATACAATCTGACTGAAGAGAGTGGGAGGTATGCAGATAGGGCAGCTGTGATTTTCCGATGTGTCTGCACTTTGCTTCTGACAGGCACTCTGCTGTTGACGGACTGCCCCACTCCTTCTACGTAGTCTGAGCGCGGTCCTGCTCTAGGCGGGCACCTGTCGGCGATCGTCGCTGCTAACTCCACAGGAATCATTCTCCCGGTAGAGAGCCCCGGGGTCACGAGATCCGGAAATTATTTGGGCCAGAAGTCGGATTCGAGGACATCATCCATTTGATCTCCGCGAAGCGTGTTTCCGGCCAACTTCCGGTTGGCCGACTACTCACGAACTGGCTTGTTTGCGTCCCAAGATGGAGTGGATTACCTTTCCGTGGTTTGTCCGTCTCAGTATCTATAGAGTGGTAGGATGACACTGCTCCTGCCGGGGCAAGTCTTAGGCGGACGGAGGCCAAAATGGCGACATTGGGATCCGCACAGCTACCTGCGCAAGGTTCCGTCGCGAGCAGTGTTTCGACCGGCCCAGTCATGGTGCTTGCGCCGAGGCACTCTGCCCTCGTCCGCGTGACGCACTGGATAACCACTCTCTGCTTTTTCGCCCTGCTCGTCACCGGCATCGAAATTGTGATCTCGCACCCGCGCTTCTACTGGGGCGAGACGGGCACCGTCTTGACGACCCCGTTGTTTCAACTGCCAATTCCTTCCTCAAGAAAGTTGGTGCCGACGGGTTACGGTTACGTGCTGCCCGACCAGAACGGCTGGAGCCGGGCACTGCACTTTGAAGCTGCCTGGATCGCGGTGCTGACAGGCTTGCTGTATATAATTTCCGGTCTGCTTACACGGCATTTCCGAAAGGACTTGGTCCCCAGCAAGGCCGATCTCTCATGGCGGGCGCTCTTGACCTCCTTTGCAAAACCGTTGCGCTTTGAGCGGCCGAGTGCGGCAGAGGCTTCTTCCTACAATGGGCTCCAGCGTCTCACGTACCTGTTTGTGATCTTCGTTCTGTTCCCCCTGGTCATCTGGAGCGGCCTCGCGATGTCCCTCGCCTTTGCTTCCGCCTTGCCCTGGTCCGTCACTTTGTTGGGCGGCCGTCAATCCGCGCGCACGATTCATTTCTTTGTCTCGCTGGCTCTGGTGCTGTTCCTGTTTGTCCACGTCGCAATGGTTTGCCTGGCCGGTTTCTGGAGCCGCACCGGAGCGATGATCACGGGCCGCACAGGCACGCGTAAGGAGCACACATGATCGACCTTTCACGCCGAAAACTCATCGTATCCGGACTCGCAGCGGCCGCAGGCGCATCGGGATTGGCCGTGGCGGCGCACCTCGCGCAGAAGTATGGATTGGTTCCTCCCGATCATGGCGGAATCTACGGCCTCGGCGAAACGCTGACGTATGCCTCGCAGCGGGTGCTGACGAGGCATTCACTGGCGCGCGAATTCCCTCGAAACAAGATTTCGCCGCGTCCATTCCCGAACGAACTCGCGCCCCTCACGGAAGACTTTAAGCGCCTTCAGGCGGGCGGATTCGCAGACTGGCGGCTCTCCATCGATGGCATGGTCCATCAACCTGCGTTGTTCTCGATTGCTGACCTCAAGAGCTACCCGCCTCGCAGCCACATCACCGAACTCGCCTGTGAAGAAGGCTGGTCCTACATCGCCGAGTGGATTGGCGTGCCTCTCTCCCACGTCTTGCATCTTGTCGGGGTCCACCCCCAAGCCAGATACGTCGTGTATGTCTCGATGGAACCCGATACATGGGACAGCATCGACATGGCCGATGCTCTGCATCCGCAGACATTTCTCTGTTACGGCATGAATGGCAGTGATCTTCCAGTAGCCCACGGTGGACCGCTTCGCATGCGGCTCCCTCGGCAAGTCGGCTACAAGAACATAAAATTCATCACTCGCCTGACGGTCACAGACAGTCTGAAAGGGTTCGGTAATGGCTGCGGCGCTGTGGCTTGCGAGTATGGCTACGCCTGGTACGCCGGCATCTGACACGCCCTGGACTGTCGAGGCTCGAGAAGACCTAGATCGTCGGCAAACTGGAAATCAGGGACTGCTCGCTTATGCAGCACCCGGATCACGGGCAAACCGGAAGCAATCCGTTTTCAGAAAGACAATCTTCACTTGAATGTTGAACCCCTCCACCGGCCAGAAGTCGGCTTGTGGGAAGTTTCACCAGATTGATACTGGAAACACGCCTGTAGTAAGGGACGCTGTCTCGAAGGTAGCCAAAAGTCAAGGGCGGTTTCGCCTCATGATCGGTTTGTGATCGTATTGCATTCGCTGGGTGGAGTCTTTGAAACCGGACTGCGTGTCTGGCCTCCAGAGAAAGAGGCCCGAAAGCTAGCCTGAGGAGTTGAGAGCAAGACTTTCTCTGGTCCGGTTTGAAAAAAGGAACTGCAGAATTACGGCGATTTCCCGTAACCTCCAGAGCAATCCGAGCGGATTTCTCTGCACATCAGACTTGTTGGTAGCGCTACCGGGAATCGAACCCGGGTTTGAAGATTGAGAATCTTCCGTCCTAACCCCTAGACGATAGCGCCATCAATGACTTACACGTACCCCGGGCTGGCGTTTACTCCGCCTCTTGTCGGGCACTTTGATAATACGACCCACGCCGCAGGCCGCGCAAGCGCGGCTGGAATCCTAGTGCGTACAGAAACCGGTGCGCATATTGCAGCACTTCTGCGCGCGAATAGATTAAGCTGTTCGTGTTCTCTGGAGAATCTGTGAACATCTTTCACATCGTTGGAGCTCGCCCTAACTTCATGAAAGTCGCTCCTGTCCTGAATGCCCTGAAGGACCGCGACAACGTGGTGCAGACCCTCATCCATACCGGGCAGCACTACGACGTAAATATGTCCGACGTGTTTTTTCAGCAACTGGGAATACCCTCCCCCGATGTGAACCTGGCGGTCGGTTCAGGCACGCATGCCAGGCAAACGGCTGAAATCATGATCCGTCTGGAGCCGGTCGTGCTCGAGCGCCAGCCGGACATTGTCCTCGTGTATGGAGATGTGAACTCAACCGTTGCCACCGTACTGGTCTGTGCCAAGCTGGGCGTTCGAGTCGGACACGTCGAAGCTGGATTGCGTTCGTTCGATCGAACCATGCCGGAGGAGATCAACCGCCTGGTGACCGATCAGCTTGCCGACCTGCTGTTCACGCCCTCGGAGGATGGAGATGAGAATCTTCGGCGAGAAGGAATTGCCCCGGAGAAGATCTTCCGCGTCGGCAACGTGATGATCGACTCGCTCGTGCGCTTGCTGCCGTTGGCGCAGAAGGCCAGTCCGAATGGCCTGCCGGAGCGGTATGCCTTGGTCACGCTGCACCGGCCGGCGAATGTCGATGATAGCGCGACGCTAAAGGGGATCCTGGAGTCGCTGCTGGAGGTGAACCGGGATTTGGCGGTGGTTTTTCCAGCCCATCCACGGACCCGCAAACGAATTGCTGATTTTGGATTGAATGCCGGACAACTGCGCGTGCTCGACCCTCTGCCCTATGTTGATTTTCTGGGATTGCAATCGCGCGCGACCGTCGTGATTACGGATTCGGGTGGCATTCAGGAAGAGACCACCTACCTAGGCGTTCCTTGTCTCACGGTGCGCGAGAATACGGAGCGCCCGATTACGGTTTCCATGGGGACTAATGTATTAGTGGGCCGCGATCGGG
>JBEKXC010000168.1:0-9852 GCA_049512435.1 Terriglobales bacterium
GCCAGATCCTCGGGTGGGAGCTTCGTAATCTTCAGATCACGATCCTCAATCTTCGCGCCGACGGGGATATCGTGAGCCGCCACCAAGACATCTACAAGATACTTCGGCGGCCCACTTTGCGCCTGCAACATGCGATAGACCCTCAGGCTCACGAGACTGCCGACGGCCACAGCAGCAATTCCAATAAACAATAGTCGTCTGCGATTCATTAGCAACTCCCTTGAAGCAACTGTCGCTTGAAATTAGATCACAGCGACGCACTGGTATAAAGAAAAAGGCACAGATTCGCTCAGTCTCGTAATCTGTCTATTACGTCTGATAAGCTGTTTTTCCGCAAATTGAGCGAGATTCTAAGCTCTCGGCGGGAGTGGGGGCGCTCATCAGGTTACGCAATGTCCGGGGTAGGCGGGGTCACACTCCGACTGGATGTGGATTGGAACTCTTGGAGTCCATGTTGGAGTTGCCGAGCACATGATGCTTGACTCACGACAGCGTTACCGCCTCCAATTTCAGAATGAGGGTATCCATGGGCTATATGGCTGAAGTCGAGAACACCGTCTTGATCCCGGAGAACGGCAAAATGTGTCCGAGAGAGCCGTTGCAGAGACTGCGCGTGCAGTGCTTGAACCTCGTCGTCTGTGCTGCATCTTTGCACCTTTGTGCGCGTGCGCAGGTTTTGCCAACGCCGCGCTCTCTGACCAATCCTCCGATGGCCACCGTGGATGGCCGCCAAATCTTGCGTTCCGACGTCGATAAGTATTACGACAATCAGGTAGCAAGCGCCCAGCAGGCACACGCCTGGACTGATGTGAGGTAGCCGTTTACAGCCACTGTATCTTCATGGCGCAAACCCGAAAGGGCCGCCGCGAACCCTCGCGGGTTTCGCGGCGCTATGGCTTACTTCTTCCTATCCGCCTTTGATACGAATGGTTTGTGGTTCACGCTGTTGTCAGCGTTGCTAGTGTTGCCGACGAGCATGCTGTCCATCTGAATCGCAGAGAGCGAGGCCGAATCGACCTCTTCTTCTGATCCTGAAATGGGCGAGCCTTGGCACCACAACTGGATGACGTCGCCAGGAACGAGATAGAACACATCGGTGTTGCTGAGAGTTGCATATCCCTGACCCCCTATGCTCGTCATGCTCGTCTCAGGGTAATTAGCCGCCGACGTGATGAAGCACTCTTCGTATGTGGTGGACGTGTAGCCCGAAGCGAAGTTGGTCGAGGCCCAAATGAGGTAATAGCTATTCGTCGGAGCGTCTACCGGCTTCGTCTGAAGGATCAGGACAGGCCCTGACGTCGACAATATTCCGTCGCTGCTACCGCATTCGCTCGTAGTGTCATAACCGCACGCCGCGAAGTAGCCGACGGCAAGTCCCGGAGGTCCTTGAATACCTTGTGCGCCGTTGGTCCCGTTTGTTCCATTGGTGCCGTTCTTTCCGGCAGGTCCTGTCGGGCCAACTTCGTTCCAGGAAATTTTGGAGTGGCCGGACTTGCACGTCGTGGTCGCCGTCACGATCGTCGGCGCGCCCGTGGAATTGTTGACGCAAGCATAGTAGGTCACAGTCGCTGCCCCAGCGCGAGCACCCAGCGACAGGGCGGTCGCGAAAATCATGGAAGCAAGAATTGACTTTTTCATAGTTGTTTCTCCTTAGATCGAGTTGAGCTTTGCAGCCCTCATTCACTAGTGCGACATCAGTGTCTTTTTGGGATCATCAAACTGCCACAATGGTATTTGAGACATCGAGATCGTGCGGCGGATCGTGGCCGGGCAAGGCACCAGAAGGATAGTGGCCGGTTTCTGTCGGGGAGCTATTGAAGTAGGCCTTCCCATGAAAACCTGCCTGCAATTAACGAAAACTGAGTCAAAATTGCCGACGGAACATGCTACGTCGGTTACGCATTTGAAGGACGTGTTGCGCTGGGCGCAGCCGAAATGAAGAGCGGCCATGCTGCTGTAGGCCGCACACTTCTGTCCGCTCCGGAAGAGGATGCCCGCAGCAGAGGGTTCAATCTCATCGCAGACAAGGTAGCTTCTGCGCATAAAGGTTGAGGAGTTTTGGGTTGAGGAGTTTTGCCGGCCTTCATTTTGCGGGCTGGCGAATCAGTCCGGAGCTGACAACGAAATCTAGGCTAGTTTGGGCTTTAACTTCTGCGCCGACAATAAGCCGGGCACTCAGACCAGAGTGCTTCAGTTAATGTAATTTTGGACCGTTGGTCGAGCACATTTTAGGCTTTGGATGTGCCCAGAATACATACCACTCGCAGAGCGAACGCAATGGACGAATGCAGGTTAGGAAACTTACAGTTTTCCAACAGGTGGCGTGAAGGCAAATCTAACACAGAAACCGTTTAGCCCAAGGTGTTTGTGCATTTAAGTCAAGGAAGGCCACGAGCTGTGTATCTCAAGGGTGAAACAAGGGGGGACCGAAAGCTTCCTCGTCGAGAACAATTCCGTTCTTTATGAACTGATAGCCGATCCAGAATTGATCTTCGGCGAGCGGTTTCTCTAACTGTCATCGGACAGAATATTCCAGCGTATCGCCGGGTTCGAGTCCCTTGACCGGGACATGTTTTTCGATAATTGATTCTTCAACGGGTTACAAATTTGCCAGTTTGATCCGTTCTGATCCAAATGGACGCGTTCTGACCATGGAACTATCACGTTCTTATCACGCAGTTTCTTATCTGTACTCGCGTCCCACCCTCGCCATGACTATTGTTGTGAAAAATTAGATCGTGGGAATCGGCGGCTTTCAAATTCAGCCATCAATCCAAAATCTGCTGGGCCGCAGTAACAAACGGGAGCTAAGACCGATGTTCTGGTCTCAGCTCCAACTTGCCAGACTGGCGACGCACTCAACAGCCCGTTTTGATGAGCGGAGTGTTTACGAAAACATTACTCCCCGTGAAGCCTGCAGGAACAGAGTCAAGGCCATACCCGGCGCTGATCGTGTTACCACTCACCGTTCCCATGTTGCAGGAAAACTCGATGCCAACCGAAGAGTTAATGTTGTTGGACTCCACGACGGTGGCCTTAGTGTTCGATCCATTCAACCAAATGCCATACGTTGCAGCACCGACTATGGAGTTGGATTTAATTGTCGCCCCATCCACCGCAACCAGTATGCCAAAGGCAGGGTTGATCAGAACATTGCTCGTGACTGCGGTCAAAGACGATGCATCGTAAATGGCGTAATTCGGTCCTGCTGCGTAAAGCCCACTCACGATGTTATTCGCCATTGTGCCAGCAGAACCCAACGCGGCGATGCCAGCCATGCTACCTGGCTTCATATTGACAGAGTTTCCTTTTACGGTGGCTGTAAGTGTCGGTGGAGTCTGACTGCTGGCGACGAAAATACCGGTGTTATCCACATAAGAAACGCTGCTGTTCTCAATGGTCACAGACTCGCTCGTTCCATTTCCATTCTCGGCCCATATTCCGACACCTGTGGCAGACGACGTTGTTACACTTTGAACCGAAACCTGGTTTAGCGTGCCCGAAGAGCCACTGGCATAAAAAATGCCCGCCAGGTTGCCACAGTTGCTGTTGATCATATTGACGGCAATGTTGCTGATGTTTACCGGACCGGCATTCTGGACTAACACCTGGGCACACAATTGATAACCACTCGCGCCGAGGTAGGGAGGGGCTGTTACAGTGAATACATTCGCTATATCGCCGCTCGCCGGGGGCACGATGTTTACCTGGCCATAGTTGCCGCTTGAGATGCCTTCCAAGGTCAACGGCTGCGTGATAGTGACTTGCTCTTGGTAACCCCCCGGGCAAACTTTCACCGTTGAGCCCGGGGGCACGCTGCTGACTGCCTCGGAGATAGTCGCGAAGCTCCCAGAGTGGCAGGATCCTACGTAGTATGTGGCAGCCAGCAGTCTGCCGGAGCCCAGAATCTGCAGGGCCGCAAGCAACAACCACATTCTGAACCGAAACATCGTAGTCATGGTCCTCGACGCGCGTTTCATTGTGATTTCTCCTTTTAAATTTTTTCGAATGGCTCTTTAGCCTTCAATCGCTATTGCGACAATCCCGTAGTTTTGGGATCATTCGGAAGCGAAGTCTTGGCTCTCCCGGGGACCGAGCAAGGCGACGATTGCGAACCGTTTTCTGGCAAGTCATAGAAATAACGTGAGTTAGACTTTATGCACCGGGAACGCCTGACCTAAGCTAGAATGCTGGCTCGTACGTAGGTTTTGGCGCGAGGGTGAATTTGGCTGACACGGAATCCAGCGGTGATCTGACCAAACTCTTGTCCGAGGTCGCAAAGGGGGACAAGGTGGCAGCTTCACAACTCGTTCCCCTCGTCTACAGCGAGATGCGCCGCCTCGCCGCTGCATACATGCGCCGCGAGCGGGAAAACCACACCCTCCAGGCCACTGCTCTGGTCCACGAAGCGTACTTGAAACTTGTGGATCAGCGGACGGACTGGCAGAGTCGGGCGCATTTTTTCGGAGTTGCCGCGCAGGTGATGAGGCACATTCTGATTGACCACGCTCGTGGCCACTCTCGTGCTAAGAGAGGTGGTGCAAAGGAAGCCGTGACTCTTGACGAGGGGTTAGTGTTTTCCGACGAAAAATCAGAAGAGCTTTTAGCGCTTGATGAAGCGCTACAGCGATTAGCTAAACTGGACACGAGGCAGGCCAAGGTTGTTGAAATGCGCTTCTTTGGGGGACTCACCGTTGAGGAAACCGCAGAAGCTCTAAGCATTTCGCCGATTACAGTCAAGCGGGACTGGAGTCTCGCGCGTGCATGGTTATATGGAGAATTGGAGCGGCAACGACATCACGCCGAGAGACTGGGAAAGAGTTAAGCCTCTTTTTGAGGTCGCCTCCGAGATGGAAAGGGGGGAGCGTGCGGCTTTCCTTGCACAGAACTGCCCCGACCAAAATATCCGAGCAGAAGTTGAAAAGCTCCTTGCCAACCACGACAGGGCTGGTGACTTCCTGGTCGAGCCTGCAGCCGATTGCCTTAACCTGCTGTCAGAGAAACCTCACCTAAATTCGCTGGAGCCGGGAGCGCTGCTTGCAGGTAGGTTCAAAATCGTCAGTTTCGTTGCCAAGGGTGGAATGGGGGAAGTGTACGAAGCCGAGGATCTTGAACTCCATGAACGCCTTGCGATCAAGACGCTGAGTTCCGAGCTGCTTCAACGCGCAAATGCGGTCGAGCGCTTCAAACGCGAAGTTCATCTGGCGAGGAAAGTAACCCATCCTAACGTTTGCCGCATTTTCGATCTATTTCGCGACAAGCTCGGGAATGAAGAACTGGTATTCGTCACAATGGAATTTCTGCGAGGCGAGACCTTAGCTCACCTACTGAAACGTAAAGGAAGGATGAGCTTCGAGGAGAGTCTTCCTCTAATCAGGCAGATGGCGTCCGGCCTAGGTGCGGCTCATCGAGCAGGGATTGTGCATCGCGACTTCAAGCCGGGAAATGTCGTCATTGCCGACGAACCAGCAGGGCTTCGAGTTGTGATCACCGATTTCGGCCTCGCGTTTCGACCGCCGAGCTTCTCGGGGGAGCACTCAGTGAGCGAAGCTTCATGGGAACCGATCACGGGTAAAGGCGAGTTCCATGGTACCCCCGCATACATGGCCCCTGAACAAGTTGAAGGGCGCCCAGCTACTGCTGCTTCAGACATATACGCTCTCGGGCTAGTGATCTACGAGATGGTGACTGGTGTTCGCCCGTTTGCTGGCGACACGCCTATGTCCGTGGCAGCAAAGCGGCTGGTAGAGCCTCCGGTCTCTCCACGGAAGTTCAATCCCACACTGAGCGCTGTTTGGGAATGTGTGATTTTGAGATGTTTGAACCGAGATCCCGACAAGCGATTCGCAACACCATGGGATGTTGCCAAAGCACTGGCCGGGGATGCGCCAAAACAGTCTGTCGCCGATTTGCAACTGCTGAAGCGATATACAGATTCGTACAAATCAACGGCTGCGTCGGAAAGGACACCTGCGCTGCGGAATGGGAGAGTGCTTTGGATTATCGGAGCGGTCGCTCTGCTCGTAGCAGCTGTTCTCGGGGGCTATCCCCGCCTCCGCCGTCCGGTCAAGCTCACTGAGAAAGACACCATCGTTCTCGCGAAGTTCGTGAACAATACGGGTGATCCGGTTTTCGACGACGCCTTACAACAGGCTTTGGCGGTCGACTTAGGGCAGTCACCCTTCCTGAACATCCTTTCAGACGCACGAGTCCGCGAAACACTGCGACAGATGACCCGCTCACCGAACGAACCGCTGACGAAAGATCTGACGAGGGAAGTATGCCAGCGGGCGGGCGGCAAATCGTATCTGGCGGGATCAATAGCAACGCTGGGAACTCAATATGTAATTAACCTAGATGCTCTAAGCTGCGAAAGCGGGGACACCCTGGCACGGGAGCAGGTCACAGCCGACGGAGAGGAGCGAGTTCTCCCAGCGCTTGGGCAGGCTGCGGCAAAGCTTCGCAACGAGTTGGGCGAGTCGCTCAGCTCTGTGCAGAAGTTCGACGTTCCCCTAGTGCAAGCCACGACAAATTCGCTGGAGGCTCTAAAGGCCCACAGTGTGGCTCTAAGAATCGGGAATGAAAGGGGAGATGCTGAAGCTATTCCGTTCGAGAAGCACGCGATCGAACTTGACCCTAGATTCGCGGAGGCATACGGCGCCTTGGGAGTGAATTACTACAACCTGAATCAGCCTAGCCAAGCAGCCGATTGCTTTCGGAAAGCTTTTGACCTGCGCAACCGCGCTACCGAACGAGAAGGATTTTACATCACTGCCCTCTATTACGAATCAGCCACCGGCGAGTTGGAAAAGGCAAGTCAGAATTATCAATTGTGGATACAAACTTATCCGCGGGATTCTTGGCCTCATGGCGAACTCGGAAGTGACTATATGGCTCTCGGGCAATATGAGAACGCGGAGGCCGAAATCCGAGAAGGGCTTCGTTTAGAACAGATCTCATGGACTCAATATGCCAATCTCGGATTTATCTATCTAGCTTTGAATCGTTTCGATGATTCAAGGGCTGTAGTGGAGGATGCGTTGAGGCGCAAGCTCGACGGTGTGGGTCTTCATTTAGACCTCTATGATTTGGCTTTTGTCAGAGGCAACCTGGCAGCCATGAAGCAGCAGGCGGATTGGGCTATGCGTAAACCTGGTGCGGAAGACCAGATGCTTTCACTCGAATCCGATACTGAAGCATGGTCCGGAAAGCTAAGTAGAGCCCGCGAGCTGTCCAGGCAAGCTGTCGAGAGCGCACGGCGTAATGATGAAAAAGAGGCAGCAGCGCTATGGCAAGCAAACGCAGCGATTCGCGAAGCTTTATTTGGCAATGCCCGCCGCGGCCGCGAGAATGCTGCTGCCGCAATAGTTGTAGCTCCCAGGAGCCGAGATGCAGAAGCACAAGCAGCCTTAGCATATTCCTTCTCAGGCGATACAGCGCACGCACGGTCACTTGTCGATGACCTTGCAAGGCGCTTCCCGCAGGACACGATCATACAACGCGTATGGATTCCGACCGTCCTCTCGCAAACAGAAATGGCACGCAATAATTCTGACCGCAGTATTGAGCTTCTTCGCGCCGTAACCCCTTATGAGCTTGGGATGTTGACGGGTAGCGCGATCAATTCGTGTTTGTATCCAGTATACGTTCGCGGTGAAGCTTACTTGAAGGGGCACCAAGGTTCCGAGGCTGTTGCCGAATTCCAGAAATTGCTGGACCATCGTGGTCTATTGTGGAATTGTGCAACTGGGCCGCTCGCGCGGCTTGGCGTCGCCCGTGCACAGGCATTACGGAAGCACGACACGGAAGCCCGTGCCGCGTATCAAGATTTCCTCTCCCTCTGGAAAGACGCCGATCCCGACCTCCCCATTTTGAAGGAAGCCAAAACCGAGTTCGCGAAGCTGCAGTAGCAAGATGCGCTAATCGCCGCGGCTGGCACGCTCCTGCCAGTGCCATATATTAGAAAACTACACTTTCCTAACGCCAGGATCCGCGCAGCAAAGGACCAATGTCTATGTGGGTACAAAGGACCAGAGTCTGAAAGGGTTTTCTAACGGGCCGGCGATGCCCCAGCCTCCTTTCAAGAGCACTCCCAGATTCCAGTTGTACACGAATCCTTTCGACCAACGGCAGGCGCCTGGAACTGGTGGTTGACTCAGTTTTGACTACGCCCAGGGCATCAACCCCAAGCGCCTAAACGGAACACTGAAATCTACCGTGTGGTCTTTCTCGCTTCTACACAGCCCGCCGGCCACGTCAGGACACACCCGGAAGTTAGCCCCCCAACTGACGCCCGAATTAGCACACAGTTAGCACAGTCGCCCCAGTAAACCGTTTGGGATCAGCACATAGCGGGTTCAGTCGGAACACGCGTCCTCCTGTCCACACCTCTTACACTGCCCCTCATCAGTGCCCCTCATACGGTCTGCCACCTTCCCTAACGATCGTTACAGGCCAGAAAAGCTTCATGTCACTATATCTTGTTAAAAATAGGGTGGTTACCTCCTCTCCGCTGCAGGCGCGGTGGGGGAGGCTCCCCTAGTTAGGCGCGATTCTGACCGCTCGGCCTGGCCAAACTTATCTCTTTAAACTACGGCCTCTAATGGGGTTACGGGGTGCCTGCCCGGTGAAGGCGGGCATGGACCTCCTCTTAGAGGGACGGGAACGGGGCGGGATAGGGACGGGAACGGTACATCTAGCGAATCGTCATTTTTCACGCTTGTTTACGTTGTAACTCGTGACTCGTTTACAAATACACTCCCCAGTCGCGACACAGACTTGGGCCCCCCTCTCTCTCCCCCTTCCACATCATAATATTGCTAGTGTCCCTGTCACTCCTGATGCAGACGGAATGCGCGCGGGGTACCAGGACAGGGGGTCAGTACTTATGGAATATGGCCGGGGCGGGGGAGCGCCCCGTGGGGTTTCTGCTGCTGAGCCGCCTCGCCCAGCCCCCTCTCCTTGCGCCAGACAGTTAGTGCCCTTGGCCGCCAACCGTCCGACTTCCTAAAAATAGTTGTTGACAGGCGGATATTATTTGGGTTATCCAAGAAAACCGCCACACAGGAGTGGCGGTTAGCTTGACTGGAAGACAGTTGTCCGTTAGGAGGTAGGTGCAGGCGGTGAAAAGCGCGTGCCGCTAATTGAAACAACTCCCGAATCGAGCACTGGGCCGCTGGGGCAGGATGTGAGGCTGCAAGCATAATTATCTACCGTGCAACTGCCGCTAAAGGTGGTGTTCGATGATAAAGCTACAGTGCAAGCCGTATAAGTGATGGCGGCCAAAGGGGGGGTGATGGCATTGTTGAACAGGTAGCTTGCCAATGTGAAGCTGCGGTTCTTCCCGCCCTTGTTGTTGGTCCACGTGCCAAGCGGAACGCTTTCCTGTGTGTTAGCGTTTGTGCCGTTAGTAATTGCCCCCTCCGCTGCTCCAACTCCGTTGAAAGTAAAGATGCCGATAGCGTCCACGGTTGAACCGCTAGTGATGACTACGCTCCATGTACCCTCCAGCGACACGCTTTGCCCAAAGGTCGCGATCGGCGAAAGCAGCATGAGGGCGGCGAGAAAAAGAAATGCGAACTGTTTCATGACGATCTCCTTATTGTTGACAGACTTCGTCTTCACTATGGTAACCATCGGTGCCCAAATGCAATAGCACCAATGGATTAGTTACCAGAAGAGCGTTAGTTCGGACGGAACGTGAAAATTATTTGGTCATCGTTAGAAGCCAGATTGTACCAGTCTGATGTGACAAGGTCTTCGTTCTGGAGTTCACCAAAAGCCAAGTACCGACCGTCTTGCACATTGACCGTGACGGAATGTCCGTTGCAGACGTTAGTGCTGAACGTAGGA
>JBEKXC010000169.1:0-9848 GCA_049512435.1 Terriglobales bacterium
ACAGCACGTATCCATTCTGCTGGGAAGAATTCACAAGCGAGCCGCTGGTTCCGATGTTGCCCAACAGCCATTGCTTCAGGTTGCCGACATCGATTTCAACCGCATTCATCAACCCGTTGGCGGTGCAGCTGTTGTTCGCCATGGCGACGTCGCGAACCTCGCCTTCGCGGTCATCATAGAAGTTGATGGGATACCAGTTGAAGCGCGTGAGGCTCTGTAGCGGCAGCGTCGAAGACTGTGGTGCGCCATTCTCCGCTGTAGTGGTACTGCCAACCTGCCATACCGTGGGAGTCGCCGAGTTGTCCACCAGAAGCTGTGGCGGGTTGACGGACCACGCCGTGCATTTGCCGCCGCTATTCGCGGTACACACCGGGACAGTTCCCGTTGTGCTCAGACCTGCTTCGGTGGGGATAGAGCCGCTGGTGGCGCGATCCGCCGGCTCCTGCAGCAGCAGAATTGCATTCGGATTGATCGGGTTCGTCCCCGAAGCGGTAGGTGCAGTCAGACCTCGGGCAAATCCCAGCGACAGCCACTCGTTGGTTACCGGGACCCATGTGCCGGAATTGTTCAGGTATTCCACTCGCAACCAGCCATCGATCAGGTTCCAGGTTGCGGTTAGATTTGTTTCCGCATTGGTTTTCTCGGCCAAGCTCGTGCTGGTGCCCACGAGCGGGAAATACGGGGATACTGCCCACCCCGCTGTCGAGCAATTTGGGGGTATGGCGGCTGCCAGTGGAGCATAGCTGGTTCCACCTTCCAGCATGGTTGCCGTGGGGCAAGGGGTGAACGACAGCAGACCGACGGAACTGAGGCCCGTCCCGGTAAGGGCAGGAGCGTTAGGGAATCCGGCACCGCCCGCGAGAGTAGTTCCGTTGTTCGAGATATATGGGGCGCCGGTCGGGCAAAGCAATACACAATTCGGATCCGTTCCAGCTCCCACGGATGCCTGCATCGCAGCCGTCCATGGCGCCGGCGGATAGGGCCAGTCCGCGGGAGGACAGGAAATCGAAATAGTCCCCGCACTGTAAGTCGAAGTGCAGGTGCCACCAGAGGGAATCGCGTTCGAGGCGGTGGCGAAGTACTCGTTATAGGTGTTGGGCGATGGCGACGGCAATGTCCCGGGGTAATTGCCCGCGGTCATCGTGATGCCATACGGAAGGTTGTAGGCGGTGCCGCCTGAGTTCGCGGGTATGTTCGCCAACCGGACGTTATTCACATCCGTATTTCCGCCCGGTAGATCCGCCGGGTCATCGCTCAGCAGCACGTGGATCTGTGCCATGTTATATTCGCGCGACTGGCTCAGCGCGGGCGGGTCCCCCGCCAGCGGCCGGCGAATGATCTGGTAGGGTAAGGTCGTGCCGCTGACGAATGGCATCGACAGTTGCTTGGCTCCGGTCCCCTGGGGCACGTTGCCTGGTTCGGGTGGGCTGTAAAAGTTCCCATTGATGAGCATGTAGTTACTGCTGCTCTTCGAAAAAGGATTCCAGTAGCTGCTGTTATAGGTCGACGTCGTCTGCGGTGTACTGCTGCCTGCACCCATCACGCTGCCATCCCCATAAGAAGAGCTGTTAGGCGCACTCATGGCCACACAATTCGTCGTCGGCGTGCTGCAACCATTGGCGGTGGTCGGAATATCGACCGTGCCGTTATAATTTGTGGCTGCCGTATACCCGTTCGCCAATTGCGTGCGAACCACATTGCCGTAGGCTTCCAACTTGTTGTGAAATGTCAGGGTGCTGCCCGGGCCAACGAACGGATACAAATCTCCATTGGTGTGCACCGGTCCGACCACGTCAAAATTCGGGCCGCTGAAGAAGGAAAGATCGCTCTCCGAGAATACTCCAAACTGGAAAACCGGAATCAGCGCCACCTGTGCGCCCCGTGTCATGGTTACTTCCTGGCTGCCCATCAGGTCCGCGGTCGTCAGCATGTTGATCGGGATGATCTGCGCCCACAACCCCTGATTCGGTCCGGAACTGATCTGTCCCCAGGTCGCTGTCAGCGCGCCCGAGCAACCCGATGCCGGTGAGATTGAATATTGGGTCCACGTGACCCCCACCATCACCGGTTGATAAGAGGAACCGCCTAAAGCGCAGATTTGCGCGGCCGTGGGGGCCTGCGCGTTTTGGAACGTCGCGGACAGATCGGAGGCCATTTTCTCGATGCCACCATCGGCGGCGTGAAAGGCCATGTTGTTCTGCAGATCGGTTCCACCCACCTTGCCTTCGGTGTTGACCATCATCAGCAGGCCGATCGCGATCCCCGACAGCAGCAACAGCATCAGCAAGGACGCAATCAGCGTGAATCCTTTGGTGTGAGGTCTCGTGGTGAAAAGTCTCGCGTTTTTCATACTGTGACTCCCCGTGGTGTCAATCCGCATCACTTCGTTCCCTGTCATCTCATTCACTTTCGCCATCTCCGCCGCTAATTGGGGTAGTTGTTGACGTACGTCAGATTTCGCGCGCATACCGACGTCTGCAAATCCATTCTCTGATAACCATTTCCCAGGCCAAACTGGGAGCCCATCAGCGTGCTATCCATCGCCATATTCTGAATGTTGATCTTGGTGATCTGGTTAGGGAGGAGTCCTGCCGAAGCGCCAGAGACCAGGCAGCCATCGGGACTACCGCCAGGATTGCTGCAGGCTATTGCCGGCGAATCAGTGGCGTCGTTGAAAAGGTCATAGGTAAACTTCATGAAAACGACGTTTTCCGCCACCGGCACCGGAGTGTGTCCACTGACCTGCTGCATCAGTCGCGGCGTGGAGGTGCTGTTGTCGATGTAATAAGTGATCACGAAAAGGCGCGTTGCATATCCGGTCACGCTACCCGACGGAGCCACGTACATGCTGGCCAGACTATTGGCGACGGCTGCCGCCTGGTTCATCTTCAGCACATCGGTGCTGGCGAAAGTGGTGAGGCCCGTACCGGTGGGTGCGGTGGTAACTTCGGCCACCACTGTGTTTAAGCCAAAGGTGAACAGGACCAGATCGCCCGCGGTCAGTCCGCTCGCCGAATTGTTCACGGCTTGCGCCCCAGCGTTGCCGCCCGGCGCCGTGCAATTTGGACTCGTAGACCCGGGCAGCGTGAAGGTTACCGTGGTCGTACTCGTGATGGCCGCCGTGTAGCAGTCCAAATAAAAATTGCTGTCCGTATACACCACTGTGGTCACATCGGTCGGTCCCGACGAGCCGGTCAGCGTCGGCCCATCGTTGTATCCCGGGAGCAGCCCGTAGAGATAAGCCGTGGCGCCTTGCAGGGGATATTTCACCGAGGCGCCCTTGATGTAGCAGGTTCCCGACTGATCGCAGCCATATACCGGAGTGACGTTGGAGGGCAAAGCAATCGCCGCAGTGTTGCCCAGGCCTGCGCCGGCCAGACTCAGATCCTTGGTCAATACGTTGGAGGCAGCTCGAAAATCCTGCTGCAACTCCGCCCGCTGGTCAGTCGCCCAGGTCGCCTGCACACCCTGAATGTAGATCTGCACCGCTCCGGCCAGCACAATCCCGCCCAGTGCCAGCGCCACCGTCATTTCCAGCAGGCTGAATCCACGCTCGCGCTTGGTTAAGCGATCCCTCATAACTCCCCTTTACTGGAACTGCGAAATGAACGAATTCACAACGTACGTTTTCTGCGTTTGCGCCGAGGAAGTCGCGTACTGCACGGTAATGGTCACGCTTCGCAGACTAGTTATCAGGACGCCCGTTTGGGTGAAGAGCGGAGAGATCACAATCTGGCGCTGATAGTTGGTCAATGGGATATAGGTATCGTCCGCCGTGTTAAAGATTCCATCTGCCCCCGGATCCTGTAAGGTTTCCTCGCCGGCAGCCGCGTCATCCGCAGTTCCAAAGATTCCGTCTGCTCCCGCGTTGTACATAGGTCGCAACCCCGTCAGGAAGATGCCGCAGGGTGGGGGGCCGCTGGAGCAGTTGAGCGAACCTACATTATTGATTTCGTCCCAATTCATCTGCGACGTATTGCGGGCAGTCACGACACTTTCGTATGCCTCGTTCGCCAGTTGTTTGGCGATCATGTCCTGCTGCGAAGTCTGCGTCGAAGCCATAGCCAGCCCGAAAACGCCAAGCAGACTCACCATTCCCACCGTCAGCACCGCCATCGAAATCACAACTTCAAGCAACGAAAACCCTTGCTCCGCTGGCTTTCGCCCTCGAGAAATCCCACCGCGCCTGATCATTGACGTAGCCATCATTGACGTAACCATTGATACCCTCCGCCTGTCTTGGCGTAGAGCCGCCATCCGTGAATGCGGCCCGTGGCGCCCCACAGGTCTACCGCTCGCTCGCTGGGGATATTGCCCAAAATCCCCATATACACGACCCCGCCATCCCAGTTGCCCGCGCCGGCGCAAAGGTTCGAGGTCTGGGCCGAACCGTCGGGGCAGAAGTAAACAACCGTTTGTCCTCCGGCGCTGCTGCTCGAGGTATAGCCAAAGTCAATTACGTTTAACCCTGTGCCATAACCGTCCGGCCCCACTGTGCCAGTGGGCGGATTGACGAAAAGAACATTCGAGGGGAGTTGGTAGGTCACGGTAGCCGGCACCAAGCCGTTCGGTAATTGCGTCTCTCCCGATGCCGGCGCCCATGCCACTGTTATGGTTTCCGGCAAAATAGTGGGATTGAATGTCACCGAGTACGATGTCCGTTGCGATGCCGCGTTGTCGCGCGCTTGCCGCATCGCCGACAGCGTGGTGTTATACGCATTCGTTACATGCTGAGAGTTCAGCAGCGGCGTCAGGCTGACTACCGAGATCACCGAGACGACGATGGTGAGCGCCACCACCAGCGTCATTTCTATCAAGCTGTAGCCGCTCGCCCGATGCCTACAATGTCCCGCATGTGTTTCCAGGCTTCTCATAATCATTTGCCGTATCCGCCGCGTCCCGCTCGGTGAAACAAGATCGTCAAGAAAACTTCGTATAACTGATATTGGTCAGCCCAGTATCTTCCGCAACCCTCTTTAGGATTGCCGTTCCGACACCGGTCTGACTAACTCGATGGTAGGAACTGTCCCTTGGTACGTCAAAGTACCGGGGTACACCGGCCTTTAGTACACTGTCCATTAGTAAGGTAATTCCAGGAGAGTTACGATCGTGCCCCGCGTCGCTCGTTAGTTGTACCGGCGTCTCCCCCACCAACAGAAATGGAGAGATAGGGATTGAAGAAAAAGATTGCGATCTGGCGCGCTCTCTCCCAAGCTGGAAGAAATATCAAGGACGGGAGCATGAGAGCATAAGAATAAGGAAATCAAAATCGCCCCGCCACCGTGACACAGGTAACTTGTCGTTGGTACCGTCCTCTTTTAGGATGATTTGACTATGGATCTACGCGCCCTCGTGGTGTGCCCGGATCAGGACTCCGCCAGCCTGCTCACGCTCATACTGTCCGAACTGGGGATGGTGGTCGAGCATACGCCTTCGATCTCCCGCGGATTAGAATTGCTCGAAAGCCAGCGCTTCGACGGCATTGTCCTCGACTATCGTGCCGACCAGAGTTCCGAACAATTTCTCTCGCGTCTGCGTCAGTCGGCCAAAAATCGCGCCAGCATGCTGATCGCCGTCGTCGACAGTGGGTTCAACGCCCGCCCCGTGTTCGGGCTCGGCGCCAACTTTGTTCTCTATCGGCCGCTTTCTTCCGAGCGGACCCGCATCAGTTTGCGCGCCGCTCGCAGCCTGATGCGCCGCGAGCGTCGCCGCGGTACGCGAATATCCCTCAGTTCGAAAGTCAACGTCGCCTATCCCGGGGCGCCCGAAACCCACGCGGTTTTGGCCGACCTTAGTGATGGCGGAACTTTGATCCACACCGCCAACCGTGTTCCGCCCGCATGCAAGGTTTATTTCGAGTTCGAACTTCCCGGTCAGCAACAAACGGTCCGCTTGTCAGGTGAGGTTGCCTGGCAGGACTCGAGCGGCCGCACAGGAATTCGTTTCGTCGACGTGCCGCAGTCCTCGCGCCGCCTAATGCAGACTTGGCTGCAAAATAACAGCCACCCGGCAACCGGACTGCCGGCAACCAAGGCTTCTGCAACCGATTTGCTCGCGAACCCGCCGCTCGCGAGACCACTTTCCGCCACTCAGTCTCGCCTTAGTAGCGAGACCACCCCGGAGCCAAAAGATTCCGCTCTCGTCTCCAATGCCGGCAACCGCCGCGGAGAGCAACGTTTTGCCTGCAAACTGGGAGCGGAGGTCTACCGCCTTGGCAGCACTGTCCCCAACCGCTGCACTCTGTCCGATATCAGCGAGGGCGGTTGCTACGTCGAAATGCCGACCCCACTCTCCGGGCAGTCGGGCGTGGAGATTTTGGTCCGGACTGCCGACACGAAGTTGAGAATCAGGGGTCAGGTAATGACCACCCATCCTGGTTTCGGCATGGGCGTGCGCTTTGTGTTCCGCGATTCTGTCGAGCGTGAAGAAATTCTGCGCCTGCTCGCAGTCCTCTCCACCGGTCCAGAGCTGGACGAACAACTCCGTTAACGTACCGCGCGCGACGGTAGCTGTTCTTTCTCCACCACTGCCTGTCGAAAATATTCCAGCGAGAGCTTCAGCCCGCTTTCCAAATCCACTTTCGGCTCCCATCCCAGCAGGCGCTTCGCCTTCGAAATATCGGGACACCGCTGCTTCGGATCGTCTTGCGGCAGCGCTTCGAACTCGATCCGGCTCGCAGACCCAGTCGTCGCAATCACTTTCCGCGCGCACTCCAGAATCGTGAATTCCGTCGGATTCCCAATATTCACCGGCTCGTGCTCCGATTCCAAATCCGAAGACCGCGCCAGGCGCAGAATTCCCTCGACTTCATCGCCGACGTAGCAGAAGCTGCGGGTCTGGGTGCCGTCGCCATAGACGGTAAGGGTTTCTCCGCGCAGCGCCTGCCACATGAAATTCGGAATCACCCGCCCGTCTCTGATCTGCATCCGCGGTCCATAGGTGTTGAAGATGCGCACAATCCGTGTGTCCACCCGGTGATAGCGGTGATACGCCATAGTTACCGCTTCCGAAAACCGCTTGGCCTCGTCGTACACCGATCGCGGCCCGACCGGATTCACATTCCCCCAATATGTCTCCGGCTGCGGATGCACCATCGGGTCCCCATAGCACTCCGAGGTCGATGCCATCATGAATTTCGCGCCGCGCCGCAGTGCCGTTTCGAGCGCTTCAAACGTCCCATAGGATCCCACCCGAAGAGTTTCGATCCCATGTTCGGCATAATCCACCGGACTTGCCGGACTCGCGAAGTGAAATACATAATCGAGTTCGCCCCACTCGCCGGCCTCGGAAACATCTTTCTCCACAAACTCAAATCTTGAATCGTGCCGCAAATGTGCGATGTTCGCCAGATGCCCGGTCAGCAGATTGTCTGCCGCAACCACCGAATAGCCTTCTCCCAGCAGCCCATCGCACAGATGCGATCCCAGAAACCCTGCCCCTCCCGTCACCAGCGCACGGCGCGTCTTCGTGGGTCGCATATTCATGGGTTGCTTATGCACGACTTCAGGCACGCTCCTCTTTCTTCGGACGCGCCGCTACCGTCAGCTGTTCCGTCAAAGCCGCCGGACGCCCCACGCTGTAATAAGAGAATCCGTGCTCCACCATCACCGCCGGATCATACAGATTCCTTCCATCCAGCACGATTGGATATTTCAGCAGCCTGTGCAGTTGCTCCAGATCAAGCGCCGCGAACTCTTCCCACTCCGTCAAAATCAGCAGTGCATCCGCGCCCGTCGCTGCCTCGTATGCATCGGACGCGAATTCTACGCCCGACTTCAGCATCTCTTTCGCCCGCTCCATCGCCGCCGGATCGTAGGCGCAAATATGGCAGCCCTCGCGGAGCAGTTCCTGCACCAGCAGCAGCGCCGGAGACTCCCGAATATCATCGGTCCCGCCCTTGAACGCCAGCCCAAGCACACCGAGTCGCTTGCCCCGGAAAGTCCACAGCACACTCCGCATCTTGCGCAAGAACCGGTGCCGCTGCTCTTCATTAATACGGATTACTTCTTCCAGCAGCCGGAAGTCGTATCCGCTTTCCTTTGCGACCGCCCGAAATGCCATCAGGTCTTTCGGAAAGCATGACCCTCCGTAACCGATCCCGGGATTCAAAAATCGTGGCCCGATCCGCGAATCCGTTCCAATCCCGTCGCACACTTGCTGCACGTTCGCGCCCACCGATTCGCAGATCGATGCCACCGCATTGATGAAAGAAATCTTCATTGCCAGAAATGCGTTGGAAGCATGCTTGATCAGTTCAGCGCTCTTCGTGCTCGTGGTGATCAACCGCGGCGGCGGTTTGGCTGAGGCCGCGTCTGGACGCGGAATCGCATCCCCCCGCCCGTAGTACCACCCGCTGGTCAGCGGCCGGTAGAGCTGGCACATCACGTCCGCGGCCTGCTCGCTTTCGACACCCACGACGATGCGGTCGGGATAGAGAAAATCCGTTACCGCCGTCCCCTCCCGCAGAAATTCCGGATTCGAAGCCACATCGAAGTGCGCCGGATCGGCTCCGTTTCTCATGATGATGGTGCGGATCCACTGGCTTGTGTACACGGGAACCGTGCTCTTTTCCACCACCACCTTGTATCCGTCCACACCGCCGGCGATTTCCCGCGCCACCGACTCCACGTAGGACAGGTCGGCGTCGCCACTTTCGGTCGGCGGCGTCCCGACCGCGATGAACACTACTTCGCTCTCCCGCGTGGCCGCCTGCAAGTCGCCGGAAAACTTGATACGCTCGCCCCGGTGCCGCATCAGCAGTTCGGGAAGAAATTTTTCATGAATCGGCATCTCGCCGTTACGTAGTGCCGCGATTTTGTTTTCGTCGTTATCGACCAGGACAACCTCGTGTCCCAAATCCGCAAAACACACCCCGCTTACCAAGCCTACATATCCGGAACCGACCACCGCGATGCGCATAGCGAGCCTGCTCTCCTTAGATTTTCATTTTCACCATTCTCATTTGCACCTCCGGCTCGTCGGTGTGCACTTTCTTACTGTAGCAGTGTTTCCACCCGGGGCAGCATTTCCAAACCAATTGCCGCGTCTAACAGCCCAGGAACGGGAATCCGAATCTCACAAGAAAAGGTGACTGCCGTCACCGCCCCAAACCAATCCCAGCAAGCCGATTGACTTCCCCCTCGTTTCGCGGCAAACTCGCCTCTGAGCCTGCGTTTCCCCGCATCATTGCAGGCTGCCGGAACAAAATATGTTCCCGCAACCTATGTCGAGGTCCGAGTTCTACCCTGACGATTCGCGCCGTGACCTGACCCATACCCTTGAGCAGCACCTCGCCGCCGGTTTTCCGCCCGACCTCGCCCTCGATTTAGCTCTCAACGAACTCGTAGCCCGCGCCGCGGCGGCTACCCACGCCACCGCCGCTGCTCTCGCGCTCGTCCGCGGCGACGAAATGGTCTGTCGCGCTGCCACCGGACACCTCGCCCCTGATCTCGGCATCCCTCTCAATACTCGCGACGGTCTCTCGGGCGCCTGTCTCGAAACTGGTCAGCCGCAGCTTTCCGTCGATACCGAGTTCGATCCCCGCGTTGACCCTGCCGTCTCCCGCCGCGGCATCCGCTCCATCCTCATCGTTCCCGTCTTCGATAGCAATGGCAACGATGGCAACAGCAACGATGGCAACAGCAACGCTGGCAACAGCAACGACAAGCAGGCTCGATTTACCGGAATTCTCGAAATATTTTCCACGTCTCCCGCCGCCTTCGCTGACGCGGATCAGAAATTGCTGGAGCGGTTCGCTGAGGAGTGTGCCCGCATTCGCCGCGCCGCGATTGAACTTGGTCAGCGCCGGGACGCCGCCGCAATGGTTCCTCGCGAGCTCGCCCGACCGG
>JBEKXC010000170.1:0-9691 GCA_049512435.1 Terriglobales bacterium
GAAGGCGGTAAAACCAGCACCGCTGGAAGAGGAAATTGTCATTGTCTGAGACGGTTTCCATAGTGATCCCGAGCAATCGGCCGGAACGTATCGGGAATTTTCTTGCCGCTTGGGAATCAGAGTTTTCCGGTCACGATGTAATCGTAATCGAGGATGGGCCGCAGAAAACTTTTGCCTTACCGAGCTGGGCGCGACATTACTCTTGGTTCGAAATTGAGCATACGTTACTGGGAGATTCTTGGATCATTCCGCGGCGTTCCGATTGCGTTCGATCCTTCGGTTTTCTCGTGGCCAAAGGCGATTTGATTCTCACGCTGGACGATGACTGCTCGCCCAAGAAGGCGGGCTTCGTTGCTGAACACATTGCGCGACTGACCACGTTACCCACTCAATGCTCTGCTTGGACACCTACAGTTGAGGGGGTAAGGACACGCGGAACTCCAACCGGTTCCCATGATCGCAAGGAGCATTGCGTGCTCAATCATGGTTTATGGTGCGGGGTGCCGGACATTGACGCAGAGACACAAATTGCCCTCGGCCCGCATCCAGGATTTACTTTGATTGATCAAATCATCCCGCGCGCCCAATTTTTCGCCATGTGCGGCATGAATCTGGCCTTTCGGCGGGTGATGTTACCGGCTATGTATTTCTTACTGATGGGGCCAACCTGGAGTTTTGATCGTTTTGGGGATATCTGGTGCGGATTATTCGCTAAAGCGGTTGCCGATCATCTCGGATTCGCAGTTCACTCCGGAGCGCCATATGTCGTGCATGAACGGGCAAGCGACGCTAACGTAAATCTTAAGAAGGAAGCGCCCGGATATGTAGTCAATGAGTGGCTCTGGCGAACCATTGACCGCATACGTTTTGGCCAACTGCAAACCGTAGCGGATTGTTATTTACAAATCGCCGCCACTTTGCCCGCCGCGCCGTATTGGAAAAGTTTGCGGCAAGCCATGACTCGCTGGGTGCAATTGGCACGGGTCGCTCCTTTACCTTTATTTTCCAGCCTATGAAGGTTGCCGTCTTCTTCTCGGATAACCATTACGCTTCCTGGAGTTTGTCCTGGGGCATTGGGAGAGCGTTTCGTGCGCTGGGCTTAGAAGTGATCGACGTTCCATTGCCTCCAGGCCGGGAATTTCCCCGGAGCGAATACGAGCAGTTGAAAGCCCGGATTCCTACTCTGGAAGTTTTGGCGGGTTGCGATCTGATCTTTACGGCGGGGCCGGAATACCTGACAGTGTGGCTGGGGCATTTTTATGGAAAGGCGGCGTGGCAGAAACTCAGAACGCTGAAAGCCGCGTGGTATCTGGAAACTTCGCATCGCGATGACCGGGAATTTTATTACGAGCAGTATCTGGACTGGCACAACGAACAGTTTTATCCTGGCATTCAGGACGCGGAAGAATTCAAAGGCCATTGGCTGCCTTGGGCGGTGGACACGGAAATCTTCAAGCCGTTGCCCGAGCAAGCGAGAACTCTGGGAGTGTTATTCACCGGCCTGCTCTACGATCAGCGCGCCGCCTTCCTGAAACAAATGAAGCCACATCTCGGCTCAACCAAAGTTCTGGTGCGGGAAGTGCTGCAGCGCGACGTGCATGGCATCAACCAACGCGGCACGGCGGAACTGGTGGCCGACGCTTACCGCCAAACCCAAGTAGCCCTCAACCTGCCCAGCTACAACGACATTCTGGTGATGCGGGTGTTTGAGGCTTTGGCCTGCGGAGCATTTCTGGTGACGCACAGAACGCGGGAAGCACGCAACATGGAAACGCTTGAGGATGTATCGGTGGGATGGTACAGCACGCCCGAAGAGGCGAGCAAGCAATTGCACTTCTGGCTGGAGCAGCCGAGACAGAAAGCCATCAGCGGCAGAGCCTTGATTGCGCGCAAGCATTCCTTGACCGAGAGAATGCGGAGTCTTTTAGCCATTCTTAAAAATGAGTCCATGCCGATTCAGCAGGAAGTTGAGGTCTCATGCCGGGCGTAGGCGGATTCAGTTGGTCGCAGATCATTGAGGTCGCCAATCGGCGAACCGAGCAGAGAGGCACGTCGCTTGATCTCAATGGCGAACTCTACATTGCGCTCCAGGAATTGTGTCTGGAAAAAAGATGGTGGTGGAGGCGGCGAGTCAGCTTGTTCACCATTGTAGCTAATCAATCCATGTATGACACGACGGCGTTTCTCGATACGACTTCGCCAACCGCCGCAACGCCGATCAACGCTCCAGACTTACAGCAAATCTGCAAGAATGGTTTCAAGATATTCTCGACCGGGACGCCGCCGCAGATCGGCCAAATCGTCTGCCCGCCGCGCTATGTCTGCCCAGAGCCTGTCTTCGACGCCGACGAACAGGACACGATTCTGGCTATGCAAACCACTTGGCCGCCGAATGTTCCTTGCCGCTTCTTTATTATTCCCGGACAGGCCCAGACTTTGGTGGTTGATCCCATCCCCAACCTAACCTGTCCGGCCGCGCTGGCTTATTGGGCGATCCCGAACTATACGGATGACTCCGAAGACTTGGCGATTCCGCTGCTTCCGGCATGGATGCAGCCGCTTCTGATTAAGAAGCTGGAAAGTCAGATTGAACGCTTCAGCCAGTCGGAAGAAGGTCCGCAGAAATATCAGATGGTGATGGAAGAGTACGGGCGTTTGCTTGACAAAGCCGCACTCTATCGCCAGTTTGCAGACGGTTACGTGGAAGATCTAAGAGTGCGCAGCCATCAGGATTCAGTTCAAAGTACGCGCTAAAACATTCCTGCTTTCGTTTTTCCTCTTTCTCGTCATGGCACTCAAACCAGCAGAGACTTACCCAGCCGGCGGCGTCGATAGCCGTAGCAATCCTATCGTCATGCCGCCAGACCGTTGTCTAGTGGTGCATGACTTCTGGCCGCAACAGGATGGAAGTTACCGATTGAGAGATGGCTATACGTTGCTGGCGAACGGCTTGCAATCAGGAATTCCAATTCATTCCGTGATCAGCGTTACTCGGCCTATCCTGCAAGAGCAGATTTCAACTACCACGCTCGATGCAATTACGGCAACAGGTTCGCAGTCGGTACAGACAGCATCCACTGCCAATCTTTTTGTGGGCGCACAAGTTGCAATCGACACCGGGGCCAATCAGGAAATCGTTACTATTACCACCGTTGTTCTCGAATTTCGTTTTGGGCACACCGTCATTCCGGGCGGATTTATAGCAGTTTTTACCAAGACTCATGCGGCTGGCGTTGCCGTTGTGGGCGTGGGTACGGTGGTATTTTGGCAGGGTACGACACCCTATGTGCTGAATCAAGCCACAGGTACTGTGATCTCGCCCACGGTCAAGGGCGCGGCTATCCAATCCAGCTCTCGATTCTCTTACTTCTATACCAACGGACATTTGCACGCTTTCAACGGAACGGATGCGAAGTGGTTTGACGGCGTTTACTGGCGAGATATTGGACTTCCAACCTTGACCGCGGCACAGGCGGCCGCAATCACATTCTTGACCGGTGATACAGCAATTACGCCCGTGCAAGCGGCAGCGGTTTCAGTAACTGCGATCTCTGGAGGACATTGGTCCGGCCCGACCACGGTGTCCGCATTCTTTGCATTCTTCGATACGGCAACCAATATTCTGGCGAGTTCGGCTGTAGCTCTGGGAAGTGGCCCGGTCGCGATAACCACATCTCAGGAACTTGCACTGGCTAATTTGCCCGTCAGTCCAATTAGTACAGTCGTGGGACTTCTTGGCTTTCAGCAAGCAGCCGACCCGGGAGCCGTCTTCGCAACGCCTTATGGGGCGTCAGTTCCGGCGAATCGCATCAACAGCGTCACGGTCTCAGGAGATACGGTAGAAATCAATCTCCTCGCGCACGGCTTAACCACGGGCAACGTCATTACCCTGGATCAATCGAATGTGACCACGATTCCCTCGTTTGGCCCGTTTGCAATCACGGTGATCGATGCTAATAATTTCACCTTCACGACTCCAAGCGCTTCGCTTTACACGACGGCGCAATTACAGGGTGGCGCAGTTTGCGTTTTAATCGTCGTTCCCCATGGCACGACCACGGGCACGATTGACTTCAGCGGAACCGTCGGCCAGGGAATCAGCTTCAATGCTTCGGGGCAAAATCTCTTACCGTACATCAATGACACCACGCAAATCTCCGGGTTGCCGGCTTCGGGAATCGGCGGATCGCAGCCGGGATATCTCTTTTACGCTTCGATCTACAATCTTGTGACTGGGCACGTCGGGAATCGAACGCAAATCGGTTTTCGCCTGAACAATACCGCAGATGTCGCGAGCATCGTGTTCTCGGGATGCCCGATCTTCACGGATTCGGAATGGGTTTTGCTGTTAGGGCGAACTGGCGATGGCGCGGAAATTCCTTATGCCATCATCGATCAATACGCGAATTGGCAGTTTGTGCCCAATGGGCAAGCGACATTTACGCTTTTTCCTTACGGCATTGACGGAAATTCCGAGCTACCCTCCCGAAATTATCCTCCGCCGGGAACGCTCGACTGCAACTATCAGTACTCGCTCCTGCCGGGCGGGGCCACGCAGAATCCTCCGATCATTGGAACCTTTGGCAGCGCCTGGGTGGAAAGTGATCATTGCTGTGGAACGCTGGCTGGAAGCCCCACCATTTATCGTTCAGGCTCAGCTCTCGATATGCGCGAAGGTACATTCGTCGGGCTGCCCGAACAAAGCTGGGACCCGACAGACATTGAAACTTTCCCCACAGGAAATCCGGTAGTGGCCGGACATGGCTACCAGCAGGAGTCTTGGTGTTTCAGTATGGAAGATTGCGGAATCCTGATGGAGTTGAACGGAGAAACATCTTGGCAAGGTCCGTACAATGTCGGCGCGGCGGGACAACATGCATGGGCGCGCGGCTGGCAGAATCTTCCCTTCTGGGTGACAGGCGAGAAACAGTTAGCTACGGTGTCTCTTGGCGGCTGGCAGCAGATGGCGGGCATGACCTCGACCGCGAATGCTGGACCGATCCTGATCTCTGGCGAATATGAAGCGGCTCTCCTGGCGCAAATCGGAGATGCCTATTTAAGCCAAACAGAAGTTTGCTACATCCGCAAGCCGGTCGAAATGATCGAAGTGCTGAGAATCAAATGCTTCGATGTAAACGGAAATCCTTTCACCATCATTCACGATTTCAATCTAAGAGATGAAAAATCTCCCTATGGGCAGGCTTACGAAGAAATCTTCGTCGGCATTCTTGGCTCGGCGTTCACTCAAGAAGCTATCCGAGACCAGAATGAAAAGCCGCAAGTTGTGGCGGGAGGCAGCGACGGAAATCTCTACCAACTGTACTCAGGCGGAAACGACAACGGAACCCAATTCACGGCACAGGCCCTGCGACTGGTGAACATGGGTCCACAGAGAACTGCCGCCAAGTTCCTGGAATGGTATGGCGACCGCAACGCGCAGTGGTACATCACCAAGAAGCTCAATTCGACCTTCAACATCATGCAGATGGACAACCTCACTCAGGAATCTCCGGAAGAAGTGCAGGGCCAGGATGGCGACAGCCGCTGGAGCGTGGTCATCCCCAAACCGGAGATGGTGCATGCTTACATTCTTCTGCAATTGACTTCGCATTCGGCCGATGGAACCACGGCCTTAAGCGTCCCGCCGCACATGCCGGTCGAAATGTACGGAAGAATTTGGCTCGTGGCTCCTCAGCTGGGCGCGGCGAGACCGAGATAAGCCAATGGCAAAATCTTTGGTAATGACGATCGCGGGCGGCAACTACATGGCCCGTGCGATCGAGAAGCAGAACGTGGTGAATCTGACGCGAGGGAGCGGGACCGCTTCCCTCCCCCAAGCTCCCAGAGATGTGCAGGTACAACCGGCAGCTGGCGGCGTCCTGGTTACCTGGAAGCTTCCGGTCAATCATGACAACGTAGCCGGTTGGCGAATCTATCTCAACACGGAATCAAACCTGGCCGCGCAGATCCGGGACAAAGGAACAAGGCAGCAATTTATCCCGCTCAGTTCAGGCGCGACTCCGGCCACGGCCAATGTGATGGTTTCGGCCTTCACCACTCTAGGGCGAGAAAGCGCCAAGGTGGTAAAACCGGCTACGCCGTTGAGTCAGACAGGAACAACGACTGTTCCCAGCGTCCCCCCGGGCTATACCGAGGAATCGGCAGGCGGGGCAAATCGCTCGCTGATTCGATTCAACGGCGAGGCGCAGTACATTCGATGATTTTGCGCGCCGTATCACTCGACTTCGACCGGGCCGCAGGCTATGCCATGCCGCGAGACCGGGAACTGCACCGGTTAGCCGTCAAATTCGCCGAAACCGATCTATCAGCAATTCCGGATTATTCGAGTTACACGCGAGTCTGGGCCGCAGTCGAATTTGGGGATGATGAAAAGCCAGTGAGCATTCAGGGCGCGCTCGGTTTCACGATGAGACCGGACTTCACATTGTGCCGCTTCAAGAACAAGCACGCCCTGGTCACGCTCTACAACCGGGCGAATGCTTACTTGGCGGACAACGGATGCCGCGGAAGCGAAGGACTGATTTACATCTCCTCGACCGAAGCCGAGGAGCAGAAGTGCCCGCAGCAGAAAGAATCGCTCGCCGCGCTGGGAGCAAAACCCGCTGATCGCTGGCTAGTAAAGATTCGCTGAAAGACCATCACAAAACAGGAGAATTGCCATGACCCTAAGCAAGAAAGTAAGCAGAAACGTCTATTCCGTAGCCTTCCAGGTCGAACACATGGAAACCATCGAAGCGCCCCCGCACAAACGTATCGCTGGCGAACCCGAAGTCGCCCCACAGATCAAACGCAGCCACGGTGCGGAACTAACGCGCCTTGTGCTTGCCTACTCGCCAGAGGGAGCAACAGCATTTGTGCGCACCGAAGAAACCGTAGAGGACACGGCGCGAGTGATACGTTGCGGCGCCACGCTGGTTCTGGCCAATGTGGAGGAAATTCCTTCGGCTGGGGATCAACCATTGCCCGAAGTTGTAGACCCAGACCACGTGCAGACCAAAGCTGAAACCCGCGCCGAAGCCAAGGCCGAACGCGCCGACCTCAACAGCATGACCAAGCAAGAATTGGTGGATCAGGCGGAGAAAAAGGACGGCCTTGACCTCAATACCTCTTCCACTAAGCAGGATTTGATCCATTCCATCACGGACAAGCGGCACGAGACGAAACGATCAGCGTAAATTTCGTGCACGCAGAACGCAGGTAACCTCAAATGAAAGTCACAACTAAAGCTGTCTTTGATATCGCATCTGGCGATTTGCTCGACTGGGAAGGCTACGACTACCAAGGCCCAGTCGAGCATTGCGGGGGTGGGCCAAGTTCCACGCAGCAAGCTGCCCAACAGCAGCAACTCCAGAATGCGCAGCAAGAAGGCGCGTTAGCCGGACAGAGCGCACAGAAATTCAATGCGCTTGGTGCTAACGTCTCGCCTTTTTACCAGAACGAGATGACGAACGGCCTGCCTTTCTATGGGAACCTGACGGACTTTACTTCGGGGACGACGGCGCAAGCCTACAATCCTGCCCGCGCGGCCTTCCTGCGGACGCAAGGCACGCAGGGCGCTTTGCCTTCTGGATCGAAAGCGGCCGGTATGAACGACATCAACGAAGCCGCAGCCCATTCCTTCGATCAGGGTCTGACCAGTAACATGTTCGCCCAACAACAAGCGAAGCAACAAGGCGCGGCAGGTACGGCGGGATTGATGCAGGCATACAATCCTGCAGCGTTTTACGGCGGATCGAGCGGGGCAGCGGGCGGAGCAAGTCAGCCCTTGCAGCCACAGTACAACCCATGGCTCGGGGTATTAGGAGGCGCAGTCCAGGGCGCTTCGAGTGCTCTGCCTTTTTAGTTATCGCGATTCCATTTTGATGATACGATGCCTGCTATGACGGGCATCGGACGAACACTCAATCTAACTGGGCAGCGATTCGGCAAACTTGTCGCTCTTGAAATCATTGGCAAATATGGCACGAATAACATTTGGCGATTGGCCTGTGATTGCGGGCGGTTCCATCAGGCCAATACCAGCGACCTGCGGAGAGGCTACGTAATGAGTTGTGGATGCAGTCGCTGGACACTTAATGAGGTGCCCTCTAATGCGGTTATCAGTGAAGCCGTTCGGCGCTACGATTCTGGCGAATCAGCAGAAGCAGTCTCGGCCTCGATGGGATTAAGCACGACGACCGTCCTTAAACGAGTGCGTAGTTCTGGGGTGACCATCCGGAAATGTCGGGAACGAACTTTGCCCTTAAATGAATTAGCCTTCGATGTCCTTACTTCGGATGCAGCCTACTGGCTTGGCTTTTTATTTGCAGATGGCTACGTACAGCCGATCAGAGGTAAACGAGCCGCTCAGATTAAGTTGATCTTAGCTGAAAAAGATAGCGCGCATTTGTATGCCTTCGCTGCCTTCTTGGAATCTGGCCATGCGATCAGGCACAAGGTTCACAACGGATCTTACGGCAGCAATCCATGTGTCAATATCGACATTCCATCTACCAGATTGGCGAAGGTTCTCGGTACTTATGGAATGCGCGGCGTCAAGACAGAACGGATGCCAGTCCCGGAGCTCCTTCAAAATCGAGATTTCTGGCGCGGGGTAGTTGATGGAGACGGCTCGGTTCTAATTGTTCCCCGTAACGATGGACGCCAGCCACATCCCGTTCTGCAACTTGTCGGTTCTAGGCAGATCGTCTTTGGCTTTTTGAACTTCGTAAATAAGTTGCATTTGACCAAGATAAATCCGAAGTATGTTGCCGCTCAACACATCTGGCGAGTCAAGTTCACGTACCACGCCGCGCGCAAAGCTATTCACGCGCTCTATTCGGATGCGAGCACATCTCTTGCGAGAAAAAAGGTTGTTGCTGATCGGGTATTGGCGACCTATGTGCCATCGGGGCGCGCGGCGTAGCAAGGAGAACAAATGGGAAACAGTCTGGGCGGAATGTTCAGTTCCACAGGGCAGGGCGACCAGTTCAACAATGCGACTGGAGCTGCCAGCGCGATTCCTTTCTAGGAGCAATGTTATGGGCGGAGCACTTGGTTCGGTCTTCAGCAATATAGGACAGGGCGGAACGTTTAATAACGCAACAGGCCAGTACGGGCCTTCCGCCCTTCAAAGCCTTACTCAAGGTGCGGCCAAAGGAGCCGGTCAAGGCATGGGAAGATCCATGCAGCGTCAAAGCCCTTCAGGAGTGGGCGGTGGTGGTGGGCTGTCGGTACCTGGAGCCATGCCGGTCGATCCGGCCTACTTCGCCCCGTCCGCAACTCCCCCTCCAGGAACGCCACAACCAATGATGCCGAATTCGCAAGCGTTTTACGGACAGTAGGTTCCTATGAAAAAACTCAGTCTCTTTCTATTGCTGGTGTGTGCGTCATTATGTTGGGCGGCTTCGCCTGGAAGCTTACTGCCCGCTGGCCTGAAGTCACCTTTCCCAGCATCCCCTGATCCGACCGGCGTAAAGTTGTCAAACGGTCTGAACGTCGATTCGAGCGGCTATCTGCTAATCAATGCTGGTGGGGGGACGGGCTATCAACTCACGAATGGATTGAGTTTGGATAGCAGCGGTAACTTACTGGTGGATTGCGTTTCGGGATGCAGTGGGACCGCATACACCTTACCGGCTGCAACATCTTCTACGCTGGGCGGCGTCAAGCCTGACGGCACCAGCATCCT
>JBEKXC010000171.1:0-9448 GCA_049512435.1 Terriglobales bacterium
CGTCCCAGGTATCGAGTTGGAATGCGCTTTGCGCGTTGCAAAAAGCGGCGGGAATCAGCAGCAGAGGGATCAATAAGGATAAAAGGGCGAAATGGGTAGGTTTCAAGTTGATTTTGGCTCCAAAATTCAGCTGATTGAAATGCGCCCCAGGCAATGTTGGCAGTCCGCTGTGGGCAGTCCACGGTCGGCAAACCACTCTCGGCAGATCAGATGTTGATGTTCAAGCGATCGTCATTCAAGCGATCGTCATTCAGCCGATCGTTACTTGGATTCTGCGCTCGGTTTCCCCCACTCGCTCCAAAGTGATTTCCACATTCCGGTCGCGTTCGAAGCGAGGGAACTTCTCTCCCCACTCTATCAGTAAGATGCAGTTTGGGGCGACCAAGTCGTCAAGGCCAAGCGTTTCCAGTTCGCGCTCGGTATCGATGCGGTAAAGGTCAATGTGGTAAAGGGTGGCGCGGGGTCCGCGATATTCGTGGACGAGGGTGAAGGTAGGACTGGTCACATGTTCGGCGCGCGCAGCTTCGAAGCCTTCCGCGATCCCCTTCACCAGGGTTGTCTTGCCCGCTCCGAGGTCGCCACGCAGCAGCACGATCAGGGGAGGCGACAATTCAGCCGCAAGTTCGGCGGCAAGCTTCCGGCCGAAGGCGATCGTCTCCTCTTCGGAGTGGGAATGAGTGATGGTCTGGGTCGTCATCCGGAGGGAACAGTATAGCGAAGGAGTAAAGCAGTGGTCAGTGGTCAGTGGTCAGTGGTCAGTCGGCAGTGGTCAGTCGGCAGTGGTCAGACGTCGGTGATCATGAGTCAATGAGGCAGCGGAAGCGATCCGATGCGGTGGCCAGGGGGTTGTGGTTCTACTGGGCATTGACCATTGACCACCGACCACTGACCACTGCTTTTCAGAGTCCGGTTGGCGCCTGCAGACGATCGGAGGCAGGGTCGAGGAACCTGCGGTCCAGAGCCGAATCTAGCGCCATGCGCAGCTTGCGGTGGTCGTCGTCGCCCAAGGCAATGAAGCGGAAAGGTTGCAGACAGGCGCTCTGATACTTGCGCGTCGGTTGCAGCATTTCGGCCATACCGCGGATTGCGCCCTCTCGGGTGTGGAAGGCGATTTCGACGAAATCTCCGGGGGAAAGCTCGTGCTGCAATTGCAGCAATCCGCCGTTGACGGAGATGGATTGTAGTTTTGCGCGCTCCCGTTGACCGTCTTCGGCCATAACTGCGGCTGCGACCGATCCTTGGAGTTGTACACGGGGAGAGCGCCGGTTGGCGTTGGTTTGGGGGAAGTGGGACATAGCCAATTCAACTGTGCCACGTTCGCGCCCGCCGGGGCAGATTACGAAAGCGCCTGTACGCGGGCGTATGCTTAGAGATGGAACCGGCCTGGTTCCGCAGGTTGTCCAGTTTTGCGATAATAACCGCGGTAACTTTTCCGGCTTGCCCAAGAAGAGTACTTTTGTGCACTAGGGCACTGATAAGACAGAAGAAGATAATAGAAGATAAGACAAAGTTGGCGCTGTGTAAGGGTGGTCAGGATATGGGAATTGCCAAAGTATCGAGATTTCAGTATGTAGTGGCGGCGTTTTGCTTGCTGGCGTTGCTGGCGGGCTGCTCGGGGAATCCGGAGAAAAAGAAGCAGAAGTATCTGGAGAGCGGCCAGCGCTATTTCGACAAAGGCCAGTACCGGGAAGCCGCGATTCAGTTCGAGAATGCGATTCAGGTTGATGCGCGTTTTGCCGACGCCCACTACAAGCTGGGACTGACGGCGCTCAAACTGGAGCAGTGGCCAGCCGCCTACCAGGAACTGTCGAAGACCATCGAAATCAAGCCGGACCAATACGCGGCGCGTCTTGACCTGGCCAACCTGTTGATCTTTGGCCATCAGCTCAATGACGCGAAGCAGCATCTCGATGTGCTCGTGCAAAAACAGCCCAACAATCCCGACGTCTACATCGCACGTTCCAACTACGACGCCGGTATGAATAACACCGCGGCTGCGCTGGCGGACCTGCAGAAAGCCATCGAACTGGATCCCAGCCGTTCCGACTCTTATCTGAATCTGGCTGTGCTCGAGATGCGCGGGGAGCAGTGGGAGGCGGCGGAAGGGAATTTCAAGAAAGCGGTCGAACTGAGTCCCAAGTCCACGAATGCGCTGATCTCGCTCGGTAACTTCTATCAGACTCGCGGGCGGTTTCCCGAGGCGGAGCAGTCGTTCCGGCGGGCCGTTGCCTCCGCCGCCGACGATCCCTCTCCCAGGGTTTCTTTGGCCCGCCTGTACATGGCGGAGAACAAGTTCGCGCAGGCCGAGGAATTCCTGCGCCAGTCGAAGAAGGATTTCCCGGATAATTCCACGGGCTACCGCATGCTGGGCGATTTCTACTATGCCAATGGCCAGTACGACAAAGCCCTGGACGAGTATGCCGTGCTGTATCGGGACCACGCCAAGGATATGCTGGTCAAGAAAAACTACATTCAGTTGCTGATCTTGAAAGAGCGGCTCGACGATGCTCGCAAGCTGAATGACGAAATCTTAAATGCGAAGGTGGATGACGAGGACGCCCAGGACGCCCAGATTTACAAGGGCGAGATCGAGATCCAGAGTGGCAAAGCCAGCGATGCCGTCAATACGCTCCAAGCTGTGTTGAAGAATAGTGCGGAGAACGGCATAGCGCATTACCAGCTCGGTCTGGCATTCGACCAATTGGGCAATATCAACCGCGCAGAGGAGGAGTGGCACGCTGCGGTTCGGCTGAGTCCAGGAATTGTGGAAGCGCACCGGGCCCTGGCGGGCGTTGCCATCCACCGGGGGGATGCGGCAGCGTTGTCCCAGGAAGCGGATCAGATCATCGCCTTGCAACCAGCATCTCCGGACGGATATCTGCTACGCGGAGTGGCCGAAATCGATCGCAAGGATTTCGGAGCCGCGGATGAATATCTTCATCGCTCCCTGGCAAAGGAGCCCAACAATCCTAGCGCTTATGTTCAGCTAGGTAACTTGCACATGGCGCAGAACCAGTTCGCCGAAGCGCAAAGAGCTTTCCAGCAGGCGCTGGATCAGGATCCGAATTCAACCGACGCGCTGGGCGGCGTGCTCAACGTCGACCTGATTCAAAAGCAGCCGGATCGGGCCATCGCCACGGCCCGGGCGCAGTTGTCCAAATATCCCAGGAATGCCGGGTTTCACATCATGCTGGGCAAGCTCATGATGGACCAGAAAAAAGACCTGGTGGCGGCGGAACAGGAGTTCAAAGAAGCCTCCGACGTGGACCCGAAGAACGTCGAGGCGCTGGCTAGTCTCGGTTTGGTGCGGAGCGCGCGTGGCGCCACCGATCAGGCGCTGCAGACCTATCTCAACGGAGCTAAGACCAATCCGAAGGAGATCACTTTTTACCTGCTCGCTGGTGGCATCTACGAGAGCAAAGAGGATTGGGATCACGCCAAGGACCAGTACCAGAAGGTGCTGGAGATTCAGCCAGACAATCCGCTGGCCTCCAACAATTTGGCATACGTGATGCTGCAGCAGGGCGGTAATGTGGACGTCGCTTTCGCCATGGCGCAGACGGCGCGGCGCCAGCTTCCCGATAATCCTAGCTCCGCCGATACGCTGGGTTGGGCTTTCTACCACAAGCGCGTCTACGGATCCGCGATAAGCCTGTTCAAAGAAGCGGTGAAGAAGGATCCGGACAACCCCGTCTATAACTATCATTTGGGACTCGCCTACGCCAAGAGTGGGCAGGCAGGGCTGGCCCGTCAACAACTGGACAAGGTGGAGAGGATTAAGCCGAATTTTCCGGACGTTGACGAACTACGACGAGCGCTCGCCGAGGCCAAAGGCTGAAGTTACGGGGTAAAAGAACTGTCTGGCGCCGACTCGACCGAAAAGGCTGCGGGAAAACGGATCTCTCCGGTGAAGTATCCGCCGGGGAACCAAACCGGATACGTCCACAATCCAGCCAATTCATGCACAATTGGGAAATTCCGGGTTGGATAGAGTAATTCTTGCCCCCTGGAGCGGCCTCCCTCCCCTTTGGCCAGCTGTAAGTATCGCCTTTGCAATAACTTGCTTTGGTGATTTGCTTGCGATCCGAAAGTAGTCCGAATCAGAGTGCCTTATGGCAGACGCAGCCAATCAGGCTCAGCACGAATTTTGGCGGGCTCCAATGCCGAACTCCGCGGCTGTAGCAACCACCGACCAAAGCGCAACCTGCCGCTGCGGAACGGAGTTCATCGTCAGCTCGCTCTACTGTCATGCTTGCGGCGTCAGGCGTCCGGAAGTGAGCGCCACGCGCACCCTCGAAATCCCCGGTCTCGCTGAACTCGTCTCTCTCGGTGAGCGGCTCGGGCTCACGACACCCGCCCTCATCGCTTTTCTAGTCGGCGTACTCTGCGTGGTGGGCGCTCTGACGGTCGGCGTGTTCTTCGGTGCCCGGACCTTACTCGATTGGCAGGCAATTCAACTCTGGCGGATTGAGTGGCTGCTCGCGGCCGTCGCCGCCTTTGTCGCCGGATGCCTGTTTAAGAAATAACCTTTGGCCTTGGGCTACCCAGCGTTATTTATAGAGAGACGGGGCTTGCCCCGTTTCCCGCCCGCAACTTTGCGCCACAGCCAACCGAGACGCGGCAAGCCGCATCTCTACTCTAGAGTTCGATTCAGCTCCGCGAATGGACGTGTTCGCCTTCGGTGACGACGGTGCTTGGCCGGCGCTGCTGGTTCATGCGGTAGAGGTGATGCACCGGCCCCACTCCGTGGCCGAGCGGATGGGCATTTGCAATCGCCGCCGAGACATATGCTTTGGACAGAAGAACCGCCTCCGGGAGTCCGCGCCCATGTGCCAGGTGGCAGGCCAGCGCGGTAGAGAACGCGCATCCCGTGCCGTGGGTGGAATTCGAACGCTGACGGTCGGCCTTGAAGATTTCCGTTTCCCTGCCGCGCGCGGTAGTGAAGCTGAGGAGATCGATCGCCTTCTCGCTCTTACCCTTTTCTCCCCTATCAAGCTCTCCCCTATCCTTCTCCCCCCTATCAAGGTGGCCTCCGGTAACCACCACATTCGCCGCTCCGAGCGAGTGCAGACGTGCAGCCGCCGCGAGCATCTGGTCGAGATTGGTGACCGCCATTCCAGTCAAAGCGCGCGCTTCATCAAGGTTCGGAGTCACTAACTCCGCCAGAGGAAGCAGGCGCTCGATCATTAGCTGAAGACCCAGCCGGGTCCCCGCCGCATCCAATAACTCCGCTCCGGAAGTCGACCTCAGAATCGGATCGAGAACCACGTGTGGCAGATGTGCGCGGTCCAGAAAATCCGCAACCACCTCGACCACTTGGGCATTTCCCAGCATGCCGATGTGGACGGCTTCTATGGCAAGGTCCGAAGCCAGCTCCTGCAAGGTCTCTGCAATCAGTTTGGGATCGACGCCCTCGACGCGCCGCACTCCCTGCGTCGACTGCACCGTTAGCGCGGTGATGCAGGCGATGCCATAGCATTCATGGGCAGCGATCGTCTTGATGTCCGCGGTAATGCCCGCGCCCGACGAGGGGTCAAACCCGGCAATCGTCAGCACCACCGGTGGAGTCAGAGCCATCTCGTCACTCTAAACCCAAAGCGCAAATAGGGCCAAGCGTCAAAGAAAATCGGTCCGGCCCTGGCAACGCCCCACCCGTACCATTCTTCAGCTGAATTCAGACAATCTTCAGACGCTCTCCATTGCCGGGAAAGCGGATCTCGCGCAGTATGTCGCAATGGCGGGTGCGGTTGCTTTTGCAGCGCGCCACGCTCGATATTCCCCCAGGAACCGGCGACCCCAAAACCAATCGAAGCGAGGGCTCACAACGAAGACCAAAACTACAAGGAGGGAATCATGCATTCAGCAGCGACGAACAGGAAACCGAAAGGCCATTCAAACATTCCCGACGCCGGGTCTGGATTCGGCTCGACGAAATCGGCGGCGGATGCCCCACTCATTCGCGCCTTTTGCGAATGTGTGGGTGCGTGGTCCATTCGCGGCGCTCTAACCCTGGCTGTAGTTTCCGCGTTGGTATTGATAGTGATGGCCGGTCGCCCAGCGCAGGCCCAAACTGAGACTGTGCTCTACAACTTCACAGGCGGCAGCGACGGCTACGACATCGCGTCCAGCCTCACGCCTGACGGTGCTGGCAACTTCTATGGGACGGCCGTAGCCGGGGGCCTCGGAGAAGGATATTCTGGATACGGAACCGTTTTCGAGCTCTCCCCGAACGGCAACGGAAGCTGGACGGAGACGACGCTCTACAGCTTTTGCTCTGCTCCGAATTGCACGGACGGGGCGTATCCAGATTTCTCCCACTTGATATTCGACGCCGCGGGAAACCTTTATGGAACAGCATACTCTGGCGGCGCGAATGGATACGGCGTTGTGTTCGAACTTAGTCCTGTGGGAACAAGCTGGACGGAGACCGTCCTGTACAGCTTTGCTGGCGGGGCGGACGGTGAACATCCCTTCAGCGGTCTAATCATGGACGGGGCGGGTAATCTCTACGGCATAGCTTACTACGACCCAGACGGAACCGTCTTCGAGCTGAGCCCGTCCGGGAGCGGCTGGACGGAGCAAGTAATCTACAGCTACAACTCCTGCTGCAACCAGGGTTTCGGCGGGTTGACTATGGATGCCGCTGGAAACATCTTTGGTGCCGAGGGTTCCACCGCATTCGAGTTGTCGCCGAGCGGCAACGGCGGCTGGACTGCGACCGTCATCCACACCTTTGCCGGCGCTCCTAAGGATGGCGACGTTGCGCAATACATTCCCGTGCTCGACCAGGCCGGAAACCTTTACGGAACAACAGCGGAGGGCGGCACCAAGAACTGCGGAACCGTCTACAAGCTGAGTCCTGAAAAAAAGGGGAAATGGAAAGAGAAAATTCTCTACTCCTTTAAGGGTACCTATGATGAGAGCGGCAAAGATGGCAACGTACCTGCGGGGATTGTGCTCGATTCGGCTGGGAACATTTATGGGTGCCACGGGCCATGGTGGCGAACCCGACATGGGAACTGTCTTCGAGCTAGTCGCCCCAGTTGGCAAAGGAAGCTACAAAGAGAAGATTCTTTGGGTTTTCAACGGCACGGACGGAGCGTACCCGGGTGACGACAACTTGATTCTGGACAGCGCAGGCAACCTCTATGGCACAGCCACCTTTGGCGGATCGAGCAATGCTGGCGTTGTCTTCGAAGTCACTCCGTAGGAGGCCTGCCTCCGAGAAACGGCCTCAATCAAGCGTGATGGCCATCACAGACTTCCCACCCGCGTAGTGAGAAGGTGTTTTGACGTTGGTGCAGTCGGATGTGGGTCCGTCTTTCAAGACGGACCTCGAAGCTGCCCCAAAGTCATTTTCGGAGAGTCTTTAGTTTAGCTAGTTCAGCGAGCTAAGTCCTTATTCCGGAATATTTTACATATAAGTCCTTTAAATACAAGATTTTACCTTCAACCCCATGATTCTAATAGATCGAAAAAATGGGGGGAGGGGGTATAGCAGAAAACGGCAATACTACATGCCCGGGCGGTTGACACGAGCCTCCGGCCCCGGTAGCATTTCACAATCGTCTGACCAAAGGAGCATACGACCAGATAAACGACTTTCCACGATGAGAGGGAACTGAATGCGACGACGTTTAGCCGAAAGCCTGGCGGTGGTTTTATCCGTTGCCAGTCTGGGGGCCGGAGCCGCATCCGGGCCAAGCAGCCTGGAAGCCGCCAAGGTCACAAAGCCACTGGTGATTACAGCCAGCGGGCATAAAACTCGCAAGACTAACAGCCCCAAGTCCGCAGTTGAAGCTTATAAGGTCAGGGCCTATCAAGTAGGGACCGCGTCCTGGTATGGCGAGCAGTTCCAGGGCAGGCAAACCGCCAGCGGAGAGCCCTTCGACATGCACGATTTCACGGCCGCTCACCCCAGCCTGCCGCTGGGTACGTTCGTCAAGGTCACAAACTTGAAGAACGGCAGAGCGGTGGTGGTTCGCATCAATGATCGGGGTCCAGTCGTGGACGGCCGCATCATCGACGTTTCCTATAACGCCGCGAACGCATTGGGCTTCAAAGAGCGCGGAGTGCAGAAGGTCCGCCTGGACCTCTATCAGCCCACGAATTACGGTTCGAATAACCGGCCCAATTACCGGCCCAATTACCAACCGACGACCGTGGCGCTGCTGCAACCTGTAGCCAACTTGAACTAAACCCGATACACTCGGGCAACGAGTGTCGAGCCACGAAAGTTCGAGAACAGAGTTCGAGAACACGGTTCGAAGACACGGTGCAAAAAAATGGACCCGCGCCAGCGTCTGATCGTTGCCCTGGATGTATCTACGGCCGAGGCCGCCCGGAAGATCGTGGCGGCCGTCGGTGACTCTGCTCATGCGTATAAGGTCGGCATGCAGCTCTACACTGCCGAAGGGCCTGCGATTGTCCACGAACTCGTAGGTTCGGGACGGCGCGTCTTTCTCGACCTCAAGTATCACGACATCCCAAACACGGTAGGAGCGGCAGTTCGCGAAGGGGCTCAGCTGGGCGTGAGCATGCTGACGGTACATGCCTCCGGTGGCGGCAAAATGTTGCGCGCAGCAGTCGAGGCCGGGCATGCGGTCAATCCCGGATTGCTGGTTCTGGCGGTCACCGTGCTCACCAGCCTGGATGACGTCGAACTGGGCAAGATTGGTATGCGCGGAGGAGTGCTCGAAGAAGTTCTGCGACTCGCCGCCCTCGCGCTATCGAATGGATGCCAGGGCGTAGTGGCTTCGGCGCAAGAAGCCGCCGCGCTGCGCGAAGAGTTTGGCCATGATTTCGTGATTGTGACGCCCGGAGTGCGCCTCGCCGGAAGCGGACCCCACGATCAGGCCCGCGTCGTCACTCCAGCGGAAGCGATTGCCGCCGGCGCCTCGTACATCGTGGTCGGGCGCCCGGTCACGGAAGCCTCCGACCCGGCGGCCGAAGCGCGCGCAATTCTTGGACAGGTGGGGTAGAGCAGTACAACCCAGTTCCCAGTTCCCAGTTCTCAGTTCCCAGTTGCCAGTTCCCAGTTCTCAGTTCTCAGAAAATAAGGTTCGTATCAGGGTATCGCTTCAGCGATACCGCAAGTTCGTCAGAATCAGAACCCCCTTTGGGGGCTGGCCGTATCAACTCCTCACCTTTGTGCGCCACCGTGGACCGCCGTTTGCTTTCGGAAACTTGCGGCACGTCTTCGTTTCTGTTTCTTACAACTTTCTAATCGAATCGGACTAACTCGATTCCATCCAAATGCGATGCCTCTTTCGGGCACTTACAGTAGCAGTTTCTTCAGTTGAGTTATGAAACTGAGTTATGAAGCGCCTCGCTTTGCGCAGCAGCAGCCGGACGGAAGCATGAGGCAAGAACAAGAACAACAACAAAGCCAAGCACCACCTCTGCCGCCAGTGATTCAAAGCCTGCTGCTGAAGGCGGTTCGTCTCCA
>JBEKXC010000172.1:0-9396 GCA_049512435.1 Terriglobales bacterium
ATATCGAACAAATTACGGAGGTTTCAAAGTGAGCGTTTCTCATAGCATTCCAAACAGCATTCCTTTTCTTGATCTGGTTACTCCCCACGTTGAACTTGAGCAGGAGTTGACTGCCGTTTTTCTCAAGGCCCTACGAACCGGCGGATTTATCGGCGGCCCGATGGTGGAAGATTTCGAGAAGGCATTCGCGGCCTTTTGCGATGCCAGCCATTCGGTCGCAGTCAGCAGCGGTACCGATGCTCTGCGGTTCGCCCTCATGGCAAGCGGAGTGAAGCCCGGCGACGTTGTGGTGACCGTGCCGCACACCTTCATTGCCACCACGGAAGCGATTTCGCAAGCAGGAGCATTGCCCGAGTTTGTAGACATTGATGAGCAGACGTACAACATGGATCCCGCAAAACTAGCGCAGTATCTGGAAAAACAGTGCACAGTCAACGATGCTGGAGCGCTGATAAGTCGCCGTAGCGGCCGCCCGGTCACTGCCGTGGTTCCAGTCCATCTTTACGGGCAAACGGCTGACATGGATCCCATCATGGAACTCGCGGAGAGCTACCGTCTGGCCGTGATCGAGGACGCCTGCCAGGCGCATGGCGCCGAATATTTTTCCCGGAAGCACAACCGCTGGATGAAGGCCGGGTCGATGGGACGAGCAGCCGCGTTCAGCTTTTATCCCGGGAAAAACTTGGGCGCCTGCGGTGAAGCGGGGGCAGCCACCACGAACGATGCCGCCGTCGCGAAGACAATGAAGATGCTCCGGGACCACGGCCAGGCGTCAAAGTACTATCACGACGTCGAAGGCTACAATGGCCGACTGGACGCAGTTCAGGCGGGTCTGTTGCACGTGAAGCTCACTTTTCTGGCAAAGTGGAATGCCCAGCGCCGCGAACGCGCAACTGAGTACAATCGGTTGCTTAAGTCGGTGGACGGTGCCGTGGTTCCGCCCTATGAACCGTTGCGGTCGCGTGCGGTGTATCACCTGTACGTGGTGCGCACTGCCGATCGTGAAGGCTTGATGGATCATCTCAAGAAAGTGGGCATCGGCACCGGGATTCACTATCCGATTCCGCTGCACCTGCAGAAAGCGTACGCAGCAATGAATTACCGGAAGGGAGACTTCCCAATAACCGAGAAAGCTGCCGCGGAAGTTGTCTCTTTGCCAATGTTCCCGCAGCTTACGGCTGCACAGCAAGCTCGCGTGGCAGAGGAGATTCTGAACTTCACCTCGATGAGCGCTCGCAAGCACGTCGAGACCGAGCCGGTTCCTCTGGCCGGGGCGGAACAAACCGCTTAAATGGCGCTGTGCGCGACATTAGGTGTCGGGCAGGGAATTCGGGGCAGCTGATATTTGCAGTGCCGTTTAGGGAAAGTCCGGTGGCTCGGTTTAGCGGGAAGGTTTCATTGATTCCATTATAGTTAGGCGCATACGACCGGGTCATCGTCCTGCTTGTGAGCAGGCCATGTACCAGTGATACCTAGACCTCAGCCTCGACTTCCGTCATCATCGAATGACGGAGATGCTGGTAGTTGAGGTCTCCGAAGTTTGAATACGAGAGAAGCCCGTCGAAAGCGGGCGTGCAACTCACCCCCCGGAGGAATGCATGATCGCAGTTAAAAGATCTCTGGTCGCGATTATTTTCATCTGCCTGGTCGCGACGTCGTCGGCGTTCGGTTCCGCCACCAATATTTACATTACTCAAACCGGCAGCCCGAGCGGAAACTGCACCGCCAACGTACAAACCCCGGCGTTCTTCAACAACGCATCAAATTGGGGCAGCGGCGCAACCCAGATCGGGCCAGGAACCACGGTGCTGCTTTGCGGCACGTTTACCAGCAGCGTACAGGGCGGGAACGTTCTGACAGTGCAGGGAAGCGGCTCTGCTGCCGGCCCGATTACGATCTTGTTTGATACCAACGCGCAGATGAACTCAGCCGGCTGGTGGGGATCTTACAACGCCGATGCCTGCTCTACCTGCACTGGCGCGATTACGGTCAATGGCTTTAACTACATCACTATTGACGGTGGCACGAACGGAGTCATCCAAAATAGGCTCTCCGGCACGCCTGGAAATGCCTGCTCGGCAGGCACCTGCACTCAGCAGCCCGGCAACAGCGGAAGCCTTGGAATTCACCTGGCAGGAGACCATCTCATCGTTCGGAATCTGACGATTCAGGGCATCTACATGAATGCAGGCTCCAGCACCAGCGCTAGCGATACAGCCGGCAACGCGACGGCAGACATCCGCGTCGATGGCGCTGCCACGAATCTGCAGATTTACAACAACACTCTGAACTCTGCGCGCGCCGGAATTTGGGGCGGCTTTAATGGCAGCACTGGCCCCGACAATTGTCCGTCAGCAGGGGTTTGCATTTACAGCAACGCAATCTCAGATCATGCCTGGCAAATGACGGTGAACAGCGCCGGCTCGAACAACGTCGTTAACGTGTATGGCAACAACATCGGCGACGGCGGCAGTCTTCCCGGCTGGCTGAACTGGCAGTATCCCACGGGCCAGTACCACCAGGACGGAATATTTATTTGGGGTTCTTCCAACAATCAAGTTGTCACCGCCTACGTTTACAACAACTATATTCACGGGGATCTCGGGCAGGGCAGCCCCTCCGGGATGATCTACTGCGCCAACAACGGGGTCAGCGGCAGCGGGACCGGGTGCGCTCTTACGGCCTTCAACAACGTTATCGTCGGAACTGGATCGGCCGCCACTAATGACCAGATCATCGCAGTGAAGGCCGATGTCTACGGCGTCAACATGGGCCCAGTAAACCTCTATAACAATACTCTTATAGGGGGCGCGTATTCCCTCGAAATATATAACGTGAGCGGCGGACCATCTTTTGCCTTGACCGCGAAGAATAGCATCTTCTATCCTGGCGATTCCGCGACGCCGCGCTGGTTTTTTCATCAGGAGGACAGTGGTTCTCCCATATCCAGCATCACGTCCAGCAATAATTTGTACAACAACGGGAACAGTACGGCATGGAATTATAACGGCGGCCAGTACGGCACTTTAAGCGCCTGGCAGGCAGCCTGTGGCTGTGATGCTTCTCCGTCCGCTGTTAGCAATCCCAACTTATCGGCAACCTACACTCTGCAATCCGGCTCGCCCGCCATAGGACTGGGAGCCAACCTGACTCCAATGAGCGTCAACTCTCTAGACGTTTCCTACAACGAGATCACCAGAGCCGCTTCTGGATCCTGTAAGCCGGGAGTGCCTGGATGCTGGGACGCTGGCGCGAACCAGTTTGGTGGCAACTCAGTAAGCCCTCCCACGGGCCTAATGGCAACCGTGCAATAGGGAGGACGGGCCGCCGAACGATACGCCCCTGTGGCGTCCCGATGCGTCTCCGATCTACGAATGTGCGTTCCGAAAGTGCAATCTGCTGGTTCACTCCGGGGGTTGCGACTGACGCGGGTGTCAGCGATCCGCAATTAAGCCTCGTCTTTTTCACTGTGCGCTCTCTCGCATAATCGTTCTGGGAGCGACGGGTACTCATCGTCATCGGTGCCTGTTAGGTCAGCTATTTGGAGCAAACCAGGATGAAGGTATTAGTCACAATTGCTAGCTATGGAGCAGGGAACGATCCATACCTGGAGCGCGTGATCGCAGAGTACCGGTCGATGGCGCATGATCATGATGTGGATATTGTCGTTCTTTCGAACATTCCCAAAGAAGCGCCTCCCGGAGTTGAAGTGGTGGTGGGGCTGCCGACAAGCGATCCTTGGTCGCTACCGTTCGCCCACAAACGGGTTCTGGCCGACCGAGTGGATCGCTATGATCTGTTCATCTATTCCGAAAACGATATCCTGATCACAGGGAAAAATATCGAGGCCTTTCTATGGGCAACGACCCTTCTGCGGGAGAACGAGGTCGCGGGTTTTCTCCGCACGGAGTTAGGGCCGGATGGGCACAAATACTACCCTGACGTGAACAAGATGTATCACTGGGACCCGCAATCGGTTGTACAAAGAGGCAACCATATCTTTGCTTTTTTCACTTGTGAGCACGCTGCCTGTTTCATTCTCACTCGCCAGCAGTTGCAGCGGGCCATCGACTCCGGAGGGTTTTTGGTTGAACCGCACGAGGGAAAATACGATCTGGCTTGTACGGCGGCGACCGACCCTTATACCCAATGCGGTCTCAAGAAAATGATCTGCGTCTCGGACCTCGACAAGTTTCTCGTCTCGCACCTTTCGAACAAATACATTGGCACAGATTACGACTTGGAGGAAGGCGACTTCGACCGGCAGATTGAAGCGCTCATCGACGTCCATGAAGGCAAGCGATCGCGGGCGCATTTGCTGAATACCGAGACATCATTTCCGTTGCTTAAGTCATCGAAGAGCTACTATGAACCTCTGAGGCGTGAAATTCTGGAGCTAATTCCCGCCGAGGTGAAGAGTGTGCTCTCCGTCGGATGCGGATGGGGAGTAATGGAGGAATGCCTGGTTCAGAGGGGGACTCCAGTTGTCGCAGTGCCGCTGGATTCCGTGATCTCCGCGTGCGCAGAAGCCCGAGGAATAAGAACTGTCAGCCCCGACTTCGAAACTGCATGGAAGGAGCTGGCAAACCTGCATTTTGATTGTGTCCTTGTCTCGAATATCCTCCATCTTGCCCCGGATCCTCCCGCAATCCTGAGGGAATGCGCCGGATGTCTGGCAGACGAGGGGCGCATCGTCCTGATTGTTCCAAACTTCAACTATTTGAAAGTACTTTGGAGAAGAATCTGCCGTACACCGGGGTACAGGAATCTTGGAAATTACGACGAAGCGGGCGTGAACCTTACGACTCACCGCCTCATCCAAGGGTGGCTGACGCATTGCGGCCTAGTCATGGACCGAGTGATAGAGGGAGTTCCCGAGCGTGCGAAAGCGCTCTCTCGGCTAAGGGTTGCTACGCCGTATCTGGCCTCGGAGGTAACAGTGAGTTGTCGCAAGAAAACCTCAAGGGCAGGACAGACAATAATCGGTCAGTTTTCAGGGGTCCAGCGTCAACCCGAAACGCAACTTACAGCCACGGAATAGGAAGTTGAGAGGAGGGTTATGTCGCTCGTTCGGGCTGCAAAATCTGTTATGGCAAGAACGCTAAGCCGCGCCTCTTTGTACGAACCCCTTCGGAACCATTACCTCAAGACCTGCAAGCCGACTTATTGGAAACAGCAGGCAGATGCCATCAAATTCTATGGATCATTTGTGTCCAAAGACTCCTTAGTCTTCGATATCGGCGCCAACCGAGGCCAACACACACGCTGCTTCTTGGCGTTGGGAGCCTCTGTGATTGCGGTCGAACCTCTTCCGGCGTGTGTCGCGGAACTTCGCGCGATGTACGCTAAACGGAGGGTCACAATTATCCCCTGCGCGGTTGGAGACAGGCCATCCACCGCAGAACTTCACGTAGGCATCCACACGTCCCTGTCTACTCTCTCGGAGGAATGGCTTCGGACCGCCCAGAGCAGCCCGAGGTTTAAGGACGTGAGCTGGGAGGAGACCGTAGAGGTTCCTGTGATCACTCTGGATTCGCTCGTCGAAAAGTATGGCGTTCCCGACTTTATTAAGATTGATGTTGAGGGATTCGAGTCCAAAGCACTGAATGGGCTCTCCAAGATGCCACGCGCTCTGTGCTTTGAGTTTAATACGGAGTATCTCGAGGCGACGCTCGAGTGTTTGCAGAAACGGTGTTTCCCGAACGAGGCGAGATTCAACTTTGTCCTCGGCGAACCCGCTGGAGGACCCCTGCTTCCGCAATGGGTCTCAGCGGATGAGATGAGCTCCATAATGAAAACGCGGTTCCAGGCGACCCATATTCAGGGAGATGTTCTTGTTCTTCGTGGCTGAAGATGGCTGCTTCATCCTGCGGACTGGCGCCTCTTGTAGAGTTCCCCACTTAATGAAAAGAAAATCATTTTCGCATGCCGTGAAATGGTCGTACGCCGCGACCTGGGGTGAGAAAGCCTTCGGCGCCTTCTTCACGTTTTTTTTGGCAGCCCTTCTCGGGCCAAAAGACTTTGGCGTCGTTTCGATCGCCGTGGTTTACGTTTTGTTCCTGCAAATGCTCTTAGACCAGGGACTTGCGACAGCCCTGATCCAGAAAAAGGACCTCGAACCTGATCATGTGAATGCCGTCTTCTGGGCGGATATGAGTCTCAGCCTGGTTTTCGTCGGCGCCAGCATCCTGCTGAGCCGATGGTGGGCGGCAGTGAATCACGCCCCGCAAGCTGCAGCCATCATATCGGTGCTCTCGCTCTGCATTCCGATCGAGGGACTGGCAATTGTCCAGAAGAGCCTTCTTTCGAGGGAAATGAATTTTAAGAGCCTGTCCATCCGCTCGAATGTATCGGTGCTGATAGGGGGTGGGATAGGCGTCGGAATGGCTTATGCAGGATGGGGCGTTTGGGCGCTGGTAGGGCAACAAATTACGAGGGACCTGACGGCGCTCATATTGTTGTGGAGATTGAGCCGGTGGCGCCCCCGGCTTGCGTTTTCGTGGAAGCACCTCAAGGATCTAATGGGTTTTTCGGTCTCGAATTTTATAGCCCAACTAGGCGTCTTCGCTGATACATACGCCAGCGCCATCGTTCTCGGGCTGTTCTTTGGCCCGGTCGCCGTAGGCCTGTACCGGCTGGCTGACAGGGTCATGAGCACTGTTTTATCGGCAGCGACGTCCTCGATCCAGGCGGTCTCACTGCCGGAGTTTTCCCGGTTTCAGGATCAGCCTATAGAATTGCGGAAGAGCGTCCTGACCTGCATTCGTTTGAGTTCGACGGTCACGTTGCCTGCTCTCGCGGGCGTGGCAGCGGTCAGCGCATCGCTAATGGCGACCGTGGGAGCACAGTGGATTCCGGCTACCGGGGTGCTCCAGATCCTCTGCGTCCTCGGAATGTTCTTTGTCTTCGCATTCTTTACGGGGCCTTTGCTGCAGGCGCTTGCGAAAGTGAAATTAGCGGCTGCCCTGGAGTGGGCCCGCACACTGGCTGGAATTGGTTTGCTGCTGCTGGCGGGTTTTGTGGCTCGCGGTCGTCCCATCAGTTATCAGATCATGGGAATCGCGCTCGCAAGGTTTGTGATTGGAGCCCTCCTGGTAACGCCAGTCTTTCTTTACCTGCTGATGCGACTGTCCGGCATTGCATTCCGCGACCTATTCTCCTCCATTGCACCTTCAATGTTGGCCTCGATGGGTGTCGTGCTGTCTGTGTTACTGTTCCACTCACTGGGCTGGCTCTCGACAGCCAAACCGGCGGTCTTATTGGCCGCGGAAGTCTTCGTCGGAGGCATAACCGGTCTCCCAATCCTGCTGCTTCTTGATGTTCAATTGCGTGGTGCAATCGCGCGGTTAATCAAGAGGAGGACAGGTTTCGACGTTGTAGCAAAAGAATTGGCGTGAGATAGAAATGAACACACGCTATGATATGCCGGAGAATTACTACTTCGGCGGGGGAGCCGACACTTTTGTTACGCCCCTGTCACTGGCGGGCCTGCTCCTGGCGATCGTTCTGATCCTGTGGCTCCCTCGACGGTATGTGCTGGTGCCCGTTCTGGCGGCGGGTATCCTGCTTCCGTTCGGGATCACCGTTGTGGTTGCAGGTTTGCATTTCCCCGCGCTTCGGCTGCTCCTGGCCGCAGGTTGGCTGCGCTTCGCAATGCGTCGGGACCTCAAATTTCCACGACTGAATTCCATCGATAAGCTGTTCTTACTCTGGGCTTTCAGCAATGCGATCACGTTCAGCATCCTGTGGGGAACCTTGGGCGCGGTGACAAACAGACTCGGTTTTCTGTGGACCACGCTCGGCTCGTACTTTCTGCTGCGTCTGCTGATCCGCGACAAGGCGGATATGGTTTTGTCCATCAAGGTGCTAGCAGTCTTGATGGTAATCATCGCGCCGGCAATGGAATTTGAACACATCACCCGGCACAACCTCTTTTCGATCCTGGGAGCCCCGGAGCTTGCCGATGTTCGCGATGGGGCGATCCGGGCTAAGGGGCCCTTCGCGCATTCGATCATCGCGGGGACCATTGGCGCAATGTTGATGCCAATCTTTGTTGGGCTTTGGTGGCAGGGAAAGCGGGACCGGCTGCTGATCGGGTTTGGTATTCTGGCTTCGACGGTCATGACGATTGCCTGCGCCTCGAGCACTCCGATCATGACTTTTGGGGCTGGAGTGCTGGCGCTCCTGTTGTGGCCGGTGCGCCAGCACTTACGGATAATCCGGTGGGTGGCTGTCATCGCTATCATCGGCTTGCAGTTGATTATGAAGGCCCCTGTCTGGTTCCTGATTTCACGGGCGGGAGGCACCCTCGGCGGCAGCGGCTACCACAGGGCAATGCTGATCGATAGCTTCGTTCGGCACTTTGGCGAATGGTGGCTGGTGGGCACGCAGAACAATGCAAGCTGGGGCTTCGACATGTGGGATGTGGATAACGCTTATGTGGCTGCTGGTATTGGGGGCGGGCTGATCACATTCGTGATGTTTCTGGCCGTGCTGGTGTACGCTTTTAAGACAATCGGCAAGTCCAAAAAGCTGGCGCGGAAATCGCGGCAAAGCGAGCGCCTGGTGTGGGCTATTGGAGCCAGCCTTTTCGCTAACGCCATAGGGTTTTTCGGAATAGTATATTTCGATCAGAGTGTTCTGGCCTGGTATTGCGTGCTCGCGATGGTTTCCGCGACGGCAACATTCGTGGTCGACAGCAAGAAACCTCCCGCTGAACTGAGAGACGACAGCGCCAAAGCGGAAGAGACAACAGAGAATACTTCCGCAGTCCCCCAGTACAGCGCTCTATGGGCTTAACTCTTAACCGGTGACCGCCGAAGAAATGACTTCCGAAAAAATCTCTAAGTCTACCGTTTCGATTGTCATAGTGACCTGGAACGGGAAGAAGTACGCCTTGGAATGTCTCGATTCGCTCCGGTCACTGCAGAGCAAGCTTGTTCTCGAAATCATAGTGGTTGACAATGCCTCGAGCGATGGAACTCCAGATGCCATACAGCAGCAATATCCTGAAGTGAGGTTGTTTCGGAACCAAGCAAATCTGGGGTTCGCCAAAGCAAACAATATCGGAATTGCGGCTAGTTGCGGCGATTACGTGGCCTTGGTCAATTCCGACGTGGTTGTCCCGCCGGGCTGTCTGGAGAAGATGGTCGACTTCATGAGCGCAAACCCCGGAATCGGCTTACTGGGCCCCAGGATGCTCAGCCCGACCGGGGAGGTCGGGCAGTCGGTAAATCGCCTTCCTACGGTGTGGAATTATCTTTGCTTCGCGCTGGGGTTGCACTCGCTTGTCCCCAATTCGAAGATCTTTGGTGGCTATCTGATGGCCGATTATGGCTACGACAAGACCGAAGATGTGGAGGTGCTGACGGGTTGGTTCTGGATGGTGCCGAGGCG
>JBEKXC010000173.1:0-9393 GCA_049512435.1 Terriglobales bacterium
TCACCGGAACGCCCAGCCGCCTGGCTATCAGTAGCGGCTCATCGCCGAAGTCGGCCGCATTGCCATCGGGCTCAACCACCAGCACACCGCGAGTCTTGCGCCGGTATCCGCGGGAGAGCACGTCGAACCGAATGCCTCGCGCCTTCAACAGTTCGCCAAGCGCAATCACAAACGGAGTTTTGCCCGAGCCACCCACCGATAGGTTTCCAACGCTGACAACGGGTTGCTCCAGTCGGTGCGAGGGCAATACGCCTCGATCGAACAGCGTGTTTCGCAGAGCGGTGGCGGCACCGTAAACTCCGGTGAGCGGATTCATGATGAAATACCCATCAGTTGGAACAGCGCTGAAACCGTCCTGTCCGTAGCTCCGCGCTGCGATTCAAGCGCCGCCAGCGCGTTCCGGCCGAGCGTCGCGCGCTCCTCGCCGTTTTCGATCAGCTCCATGAAGACCAGCGGCAGCTCCGCCAGCCCAACGATGCGGACCGCGTTGCGACTGGCAAAAAAATTGACCACTTCGCGAAAATTCTCGTAGTGATTGCCGGTGACGATGGGAACGCCATAGAGTGCGGGCTCAAGAATATTGTGTCCGCCGCGCGGCACCAGGCTGCCGCCGACGAAGGCGACAGTGGCCAGCGAATAAAGCGCCGCCAACTCCCCAATACTATCGGCGAGAAACACGCCACCGGCGAGCGCTTCGCCGCTCCACAGAGAACGCCGCCACATTCGAAAGCCGAGTTTCTCGACCAGCGCCCCCACATCCTCAAAGCGCTCAGGATGGCGCGGTGCAAGCATCATCACAGCCTTTGGATGATTAGCCAGGATGTTGCTAAACGCCGAGAGCAACGGGCCTTCTTCGTCCTCAAGCGTGCTGCCGCACACCAGAACTGGGCCGGTTCCAGAATGATTGAAACTTTCGCGGAGACTCGCAACGATGGTCAGCAATGGTGGTGGCGTCACATCAAATTTCAAGTTGCCAGCCACCATGACCTTCGATTCGGCGGCGCCAATCTCAATAAGCCGCCGCCGGTCTTCTTCCGTCTGGGCCAAAAACAAATCGACGTTCGCGAGGGTCCGCTCCAGCATTCTCGGAAACCAGAAGCGGAGCCGCTTGTAGCCGGGAAGTGAGCGGTCGGAAATGCGGCAGTTGATTACGGCGATGCGCGCTCCACTGCGTTTGGCCAGCCGGAGAAAATTTGGCCAGAACTCAGTTTCCGCAACCACCACAAGTTCCGGATGCAAAGCGTCGAGGTAGGGCCGCATGGCGAAGGCGAAATCCAGTGGGAAATAAAACACGTTCTCCGCGCCGAAGCGCTTCGCGGCGAGTTTCTGCCCCGTACTTGTCGTCGTCGAAACCAGCACGCGATAGGAGGGAAATTTCTGTTGCAGCGCTGCGACAACTGCGCTGGTGGCTACAACCTCGCCCACCGAAACTGCGTGCACCCAGATTACGGGTCGTTCGGCGAGACCAGACAGAGTGGGCGAAACGGCGCCGAACCTCTGGCGCAACCCCGCCCGATACTTGCCGTGCCGCATCATCTGCAGCAGCCAATAGGGCAGCGTCAGCACCAGGAAGAAAGCGAGCAGCGCACTGTAGAGCGCATACATGAAAAGGAAGTCCCATTCTAAATGGGCAGCCGAAATCCCCATCTTTTATCCGAATCGGATCGGCACGGGACAGCACCAGTTGCGCGGACGGCATCCTATGATTCGGCATCCTATAATTCACGTATGCAAAATGCAGCTTTGCAAAAACCACGCCGCAGGCCGCTACTTCCGCATCCTGCAGCCGTCTGTGCTTTTGTGTTGCTGTGCTGCCTCGGCGCGATTGCAGCCAAAGAATTTGTAATGCCCACGGCGCACCCCGCCCGCACCTACCCGGCGCGCGACGATCACCCCATGGAAAAAGTTGTGGTCGCAGTCGATCCGTATGACCTGGAAGATAAAGCTTCAATCTTCACCGTCAACTACCGCAATTACGGTTACATGCCGGTCTTCTTCGTAATCACAAATGACGGCGACCAGCCCGTCTCTCTCGTCGGCATGACGGCCCAGTTGAACACCAAAGATCGCAGCAAGCTGTTCCCCGCAACCACGGACGATCTGCTGCGCCGGCTCTCGCATCCTTCGCGAAATGACGGGCAAGTTACATTGCCCATTCCGCTGCCCAAGAAAGAAGTGAAAGGCGGCGTGAGTCGCAAGACCTGGGACGAAATCGATCAGGCTCAGTTTGGCGCCAAAGCGGTCGAGCCGCACTCCACGGTGCGCGGTTTTCTGTTTTTCGATATCGCCGGCATCTCGAATCCGCTGGCCGGCGCCAGCTTCTACCTGATGGGAGTGCACGACGCGAAAGGCAATGAGCTGATGTATTTCGAAATTCCGATGGAAAAATACTTGAGCGCTCCGGAAGTGAAGAGGCCGTAGGTTTTTGCGATGGAGCGACGGGCGTCCTCGCCCGCCCGGCTATAATTTCTGGTTATGGCGACCATTTCAGCCGTTTCCGAGGATCTCCTCGCGAAATACGAGCCGGTCATCGGACTCGAAGTCCACGTGCAACTGCTGACCGCGTCGAAAATCTTTTGTTCCTGCTCGACTCGTTTTGGTGATCCTCCGAACACGAATGTGTGCCCGGTCTGTCTCGGACTTCCCGGGGCTTTGCCGGTGCTGAACCGGAAGGCTGTGGAATTCGCGGCTCTGGCGGCGATGGCTCTGGAGTGCCGCATCAACCAAGTTTCCATCTTCGCGCGGAAAAACTATTTTTATCCTGACCTGCCAAAGGGCTACCAGATCTCGCAGTATGACAAGCCGCTGGCGGAATTTGGATTCATCGAAATCGACCTGAGCGAAGGTGAGACGAGCGCAAGTAAGATGAACAGCAGCAAGAAGAAGATCGGAATCACCCGCCTGCACCTCGAAGAAGACGCGGGCAAGAGCCTGCACGAGGGCTTCGCAGATGCAGCCCATAAAACCGCCATCGATCTCAACCGCACCGGCGTGCCCCTGGCCGAGATCGTCAGCGAACCGGACATCCGCTCGCCAGAGGAAGCGTACGAATACCTTACGCGGCTCAAGGAAATCATCCTCTACACCGGCGTCAGCGACTGCAACATGGAAGAGGGTTCGCTGCGCTGCGACGCAAACATCAGCGTGCGTCCTCGCGGGCAAAAAGAATTCGGAACTAAAACCGAGATCAAGAACGTCAACTCGTTCCGCTTCATCAAACAGGCGCTGGAGTACGAGATCGAGCGCCACATCGAAATCATCGAAGGCGGCGGCCGAATCACTCAGGAGACCCGCCTCTACAACGCGCACGAAGGCAAGACGTACGGCATGCGCTCGAAAGAGCAGGCGCATGATTACCGCTATTTTCCCGAGCCGGATTTGCTTCCCCTGGTTGTCGATGAAAAATGGCAAGCTGCAATACGCGCCAGCCTGCCCGAGCTTCCGGAAGCGCGCCGCCAGCGCATGTTGAAGGAGTATGGCATCAGCGCAGGCGACGCCCACACCCTAACGCTGACACGGGCGCTGGCGGATCAGTTTGAGGCCGCGGCCCGCACTGCGAAAAATCCTAAGCGCGTTGCCAACCTCGTGCAGAGCGAATTGCTCGGACGCCTGAAAGCGCAGGGTCTCGAACTCGAACAGTCGCCAATTTCGATGGCTGGGGTTACGGCCTCGGCCGATCTGGTCGAGTCGGGTGCGATCTCAGGCAAAATGCTGAAAGACCTTTACGACCTTTGCTTCGCACGCGGCCACGACTTTCCTGCAGTCTACGAAGCAGAGGGGCGTCCCCAGCAGTCGCGCGACACGTCAACGTTGGAGAGACTCGCCGATCAGTTAATCGCGGCGAATCCGAAGCAGGTGGAACAATATCGGGCAGGCAAGAAAACCATGATCGGATTCTTCGTCGGCCAGGTAATGAAGGCCTCGAAGGGTCAAGCCAATCCCGAGTTGGTGAACGAAGTCTTACGCAAGAAACTGGAAGGGTAAGTGGGAAAGTAGTCGTCCACGTTCGTACCGAGCAGGTTCGTATCGGGGCATCGCTTTAGCGATGCCGAAGCCTGTCTGAATCAGCGCCCCTTCAGGTGCTGGCGTCGTCCTACTTTGCTGCGCCCAAATTCTTCAGCACTTCATCCGCATAATAATTCGTGACCTTGGCGTCGTCGCGGAGACTCTCGTAGTACGCCGCTTTCAACAACTGCTCGCGGCGATCGCGCAATTGCTGGCGGATGGCCTGTTGCACCCGCGGATCGTTCAAATCCCTCTGGCCCGCCGGCTCCTTCGAAATCAGTTTCACGATCATGTAAGCGTAGGGCTGATGATTGGTTGGATTGATCATGGGAATCACCGGCGTATACTGCCCCGGTTTGAGCTTCATCACTGCGTCGCGGGTTGCCGGGTCGGCGTTCTTGAGCGCGGATTCGGGAGCCATTCCTAAATCGCCGCCGTTGTTGCTGGTCTCCGGGTCCTCGGAATAATTCATGGCCATGGTGGCAAAGTCGTCTCCACTGTCGAGATGGTTGGCGATCATCTGGATTTTCTTGCGCGCCTCGGCATCATTCTGCGCCTTGCTGTTCTGCAGGTTGTGCACCTGGCCGTTCGCCATTCCCGAAACCATGATCTTGGCCAAATGGTATTGCGCTTCGATCAGGTTGAACTCCGCCTTGTGTTCGTTGTAATAATTCGTAACATCCTGATCGGTGATGTTGATGCGCGAAGTGATTTCCTTGTTCAACACTTTGTCGCGGGTGAGCGAGCGCCGCAGGTCGCGCTTGAAGTCATCGAGCGATATCTTTTTCTCCTGCAGGCGCTTGTTAAATTCCTCGGCGGTGTAGGGCGACTTGATTTCATTCAGCTTGCGATCCACTTCTTCGTCGGTCGCCAGCAACCCGAGCTTCTCCGCCCGCTGCATCAGAATTTCTGTTTCGATCAGCTCGTTCAGAATGCTCAGCCGCAGGCTCACGGCCTGCTCGCCAGTCGGCTGCTGATCCGAGCCCGCCGTCTGGTTGGCGTAATACTTGTCGACTTCGCTGCGATAGATCTTCCGCCCGTTGATCGAAGCCATGACGTCGCCGCCACTGCTGTTGCGGTTGCAAGCCGATAGCCCGATCAACAGAAACGCGCTGACCATGACCAGGCCCGCTCGCCCGAAGTAGTTACGATTTTTCAAGTTTCTTTCCTCCCCGATGACGGCGAGTCAACTTAAACAGGATTTGTGACTGGCAATTTGTAATTGGTACGGTTGATCGCGCATTCGTCCGGTTTCAATTACAAAATCGCAAATTACAAATTCATTGCTTGTGCGCCGGAGGCGCGACGCCGGCATCCTGCAACGCCTGGTCGAGCGCGATTCGTATGTCCTCCGCCGGGATGACTCCATCCAGTTTCCGGCCATTTACAAACATCGTCGGAGTTGCGTCGACGCCGACTATTTCTCCTTCGTGCATCGAGGCGCGAACTGCCTTTTCATCTTGTGCCGTGACGCATGCCTGCAACTTCGCGACGTCGAGATTATGCTTCTGAGCCTGCAGAGTGGCCAGTTTGTCCAGTTCCGCATTCTGGCCGTCGCGGCCTCTTTCGCCGATCGCGTGCGGATTGCCGTGCAAGTAATCGACATAGTCCCAGTAGGCGTCGTTGTTTTGCGCGCCCAGACAATTGGCGTCTACCGCGGCATGCATCGCCCAGGGGTGAATTTCTTCGATTGGGTAATCCTTATAGATGAAAAGAACACGATCGCCGTATTCCTTGAAAAGTCCGGGAAAAAGCGTCGCGTGCATGCGCGAACAGAACGGACACTCGAAATCGTCATAGTTGACGACCGTCACCTTGGCATCTTTGTTGCCGCGCGTCGGACGCCCGCGGGCATCGATCTTCTTCATGATCTCAACGTACGGATCAGTCGTCAGATCGAACTTGGTCATGCGTATCAGCGTCTTGTGGTCGTGGGAGAGCAGAAACTCGAACTCCTGTTTCTTGTCGGGACCGGCAAACGTAACCGTCAGCGCGTCATAGTTCGGAAACTCGCTCGACCGGAGCGGTCCCATAATCACCTTGACATCGGGCGGGAGAGAATAATGCGCCCGTACCTGGCGTTCAACCGCGCGGGTGATATCCGAAGGAGAAGAAACGGAAGAAGGTGGTGAAGGAGGGGACTGGGCCGAGCAGCCCAGACAGATCAGCAAAAGAACCAGAAACGCGCGCCGCACCATCATCAATAGGAACCACCTGAACATGAGCAAACGCTTGATTATCTCATGGCAGCTAGGCGCACTGCGTTTTGTCCACGTGTAGCGATTTGTTTCAGCCGCGTCCCCGAAGCAACTCTTCCGCCGTTAGCAGTTGATTCATCGATCCGGAGCGGAATCCTTCCAAGTCAAGGGTGACGAACTTGAATCCCAGCCCTTTGAACACGGCGGTGAACTGGCGGGCCATCTCGGGGGATAAAGCGCTTGGAAGTTCCTCGGGGGCAATCTCGATGCGCACGATTTCCCCGTGGTGGCGTACGCGAAATTGCCGGAACCCCATCGCCCGCAGTGCGTCTTCGCCGCGCTCGATAACGCTAAGCGCCTCGGGCGTAACCGCGAGTCCATATTCCAGGCGCGACGACAGACAGGCGGAGGCTGGCTTGTCCCACACTCGCAACTCTGCCTGCCGCGCCAGTTCCCGGATCTCAGTTTTGTTCAGGCCGGCTTCGAGCAGCGGTGTCAGGACATGATGCTGGCGAGCGGCCTGCTGGCCCGGGCGAAAATCGCCCTCGTCGTCGGCGTTGACCCCGTAAGCAATGGCGTTGAATCCGCCCACCTCGCGATAGCGATCGAGGACCGTGAACAATTCGTCCTTGCAGTGAAAACAGCGCATGGCATCGTTGCGGCGGTACGCGGGATTTTCCAGTTCTTGCGTTTCCACAACTTCGACCGGAATTTTATGTTCGCGCGCAAAGATGAGCGCATCTTCAAGATGAGTCCGCGCCAGGCTGGCGGAGTCCGCAATCACAGCGCGCATCTGGCTGCCGAGTACTTCGTGCGCCACCCAGGCAAGAAAAGCGGAATCCACGCCACCCGAGTAAGCAACGATCAACCCGGCGTGGCTCGCAAGGATCTCGCGCAGGCGTTCAGCTTTCCGCTCGAGCGAGGCCGCAGTGTTCACGATCTCCATTATCCCTGAAAAAAGTTCTCAGTTCCCAGTAAACGGCAGGAATGTTTCTGAGAACTGAGAACTGGGAACTGAGAACTCGCAGACTAATAAAGCCGTTCCTGCCGTCTGAGGTTGCCAAATGCTCCCACGTTCGCCAGGCTGAAAGTGAAGCGATATTGATTTTCGTTGCGCACCGATCCCAGCGCAAAGCGCCGGTATTCGACGCTCAGGCCGCAACAGTCCCAGTTGTAACTGGTCTCCGCCGTGGCGTACTGCAAAGACCCCAGGTTGGCGTCAAAACCGAAGCTGGCCGCGGCGCTCAAGCCACGCTTGTTGAGTTGATCATAGCCCTGGCCATAGCCCAGCAGCACTCGGAACTGGTGGTATTCGCAAAGTTCGGAGCCTCCCATCCCGAAGCTGTTTCGCGATAGTTTAGCGCAGTCCTCGCTCGCGCTCGTGGGCGTCGCCGCTGCACTGTTGATTACGCGCAGAAAGGCATCGCCTCCACCCACGGTAAACGGGCCGTAGTGGTAATTCACTAGCGCCAGGCTGGACGTGATTTGGTTGGTCTTGACGTCGTAGTCCAAGTCCCACTCGGTGTTGGTGCGCGGACTGGTTTCGACGCGCAAACGCGAAATAATGGGAGCAAATCGCCGCTCTGAATCCAGAAACGCAATGCCGGTGAAGTCCGCAGTCGTCGTAAACACGTTCCGCTGCCCAGCCACCAGCGCATTCCCAAAGGTGGGATCGAAAAAATACTTCTGTCCGATCTCCCAACTCAAGATCTCCCGCGGGCCCGAGGCGCAGACTTTAGCGCCTGGGTTCGGCGGCATTTCCCACGGCACTGCGCCGGCTTGTGGGACACCGCCGATGGTCATGGTGCTCAGGACCGGCACGTCGCAATCCTTGGCGTTCGGATCCACACGCTTGGCATAAAGACGATTCACCACCGAGTACTCAACTTCATTCGTATCGGTCAGCACATCGGTGGCATCGAAACGCAGAATGTCGGCGAAGTTATTTACGCCAGTTACGTAGTCGTACTTCATGCGCGGCTCAATCACGTGCTTCCATTTGCGTCCGAGCCATGGACGATCGAAGATCCGCGACAATGCCGGCGGGCGCAATTCGACCGAAGTTTCCAGGGACTTGCGATTAAGAACTTCGTTGGCGGCAATTGCCGCATCCTCCGGGTTGACCTGTTGGGTGTAGAACGTATCACGCAATGTAAGTGCGGGACGAAATGACCATCCCCGCCACTGCACAGGCATCACGAGCGATGGCGCCAAATCGAATCGGCCCACCAGTGCAGCGGTCCGAAACCCAGGCTGCGAACTTTCGGGAGCATCGCGCCGTTGCAAACCTTCGGCCGCGCTATCGAACAACCAGTACAGCGGCGTATTACCCAATTGCCGTTCCTCACCGGAGATGAAGAAACTTGGCGTATGCAGAATCCGGACTAACTCCGTCTGCGTGAGCGTCGTGCAGCCCGCGTTCAATTCGGTATTCGGATTGCAAACTTCGAAGTTCTGGTAGCGCTCCGCCAGCCCACTGAAGTGAAATCCGTTGGTCGTATTGGACAGAAAAATCTGCGACCTCACTTCTGAATCGATCGCCTGGGTGTAGACGTCGGTGAAGGCGATGCGGAAAACAAACGAACTCAAGTAATCGACATTTGCAACGCCGCGGAAAGTCCCGAAAGGACGCTCGGCCATAAAATGTGCGTCCTCGCCGCCCTGATCCTGCGGTGGATAACCGGTGCCTCGATCCGCAATTCCTACGTAGTTGAAGAACACGTAAGAGTTGTCGCTGGGACGAGCGCGGAATTCTCCATGTTCCAGGAAGCCCCGTTTCGAATAGTAATCGGCGCCCAAAATGGCGTCCACGCTGCGACTTAAGACCCAGTACACGGATTCGCCGGCAATATATCCCTTAGTGGACGACGTCCCAAAGGTCGGAATCAACAGCCCAGTCTCGCGTTGCTCTTTCTGAACGGGATGCGTGACAAACGGAAAATAGAACACCGGTACGCCCATTAACCAGAACCCGCTGTTGTAGATTTTGGCGGTGCCGTCCACATCGATCCACATGCGCCTGGCGTCGAATTGCCATTTCGGATGCGGCAGTTCGCAGGTGGTGACCGTGCCCTGGCGCACCAGATAGTGGTCGGGCCCGTGTTTCTCGACAATTTTTCCGGTAAAGGTAAAAGGATTGGTGGTGGTCAACACGTAACGGGAGGCGTGCATACGAAATCCCACCGTTCCG
>JBEKXC010000174.1:0-9296 GCA_049512435.1 Terriglobales bacterium
CTTCAATTTTTTCTGTCCGACGTGGCGAAGCATCTCGCGCCCATGCTTTTCGATCGGCCCATCCATTCCGCGCAGAAGCTTCAGCCCAGCGGTGGTGATCTTGCCATAGATGACGCGACGATCGTGCCGGGCGCGAGCGCGCTCGACCAAGCCGCGATCTTCCAGACGATTGAGCAGGCGTGTAATGTCGGGATCGTGTGTGATCATGCGGTCGCCGATCTCGCGGCACGGCAAACCGTCCGGCCCGGCCCCGCGCAGGATGCGCAGCGCGTTGTATTGCGTCCCGGTGAGTCCGAAATCTTTGAGCCAACTCTCAACTCGCGCTTCGAGCGCGTCGGCCGTGCGTAACAAAGAAAGATACGCTTCCTGTTCCCGGCTGGTGAATGGAATTTTTTGTTTGAGTTCCGCTTGCAGACCATGGGGCATAACAACGACGTTAGTCGTCATGACAACTATTTGTCAAACAGCTGTAATATTGGTCACAACCATCGCTTGTAATTGTTTGTAAAAGCCGCCCTCCCGGCGCATCCCGCCATACCCGCCACGCATCTATTTAACTAACCGGTTAATGCTGTGGGGAACCGGAATTCCAGTGAGGATGGCAGCTATGAAAAAGCAATTATTTGCGGTAACTCTGGCATTGCTCGTCCTGCTGAGTATGACTGCAATGGCCACCACCGGCCGGTACGATGAGCAGATTCAGCAGGCAGCGAGCCATAAGATTCATGACGCGAAGCAACTGCAGAGCGTGAGTGCCAGCGTCGAAGATGGCATCGTGACCTTGACCGGCACGGTCGGCCTCTACCAGGACAAACTTGACGCCGCGAAGAAAGTCAAGAAACTCGCAAACGTCACCGGCGTTCGCAATGACATCGTGGTCGCGGGAGAAACCGTGCCCGACAGCCAGCTCCAGCAGAAACTGGCAAAGAAGCTAGCCTATGACCGGGTTGGATACTACGACAACACCTTCAACTATCTTGCGCTCAATGTGAAGGATGGCGTAGTCACGCTGAGCGGCGACACCGTGTGGGATGTACCGAAAGACTCGGCTCTCGCAATCGTGGCGGGTACGCCCGGCGTCAAGGATGTTGTGAACGACATAACCGTGCTGCCGGTCTCAAGTTTTGACGATTCGATCCGGGCACGCACGGCCCGCGCGATTTATCGCGACTCAGTCCTTGGCCGCTACGCGAGCGACCCGGTGCATCCGATCCGCATCGTGGTGGACAACGGACACGTGACGCTCTACGGAACCGTCCAAAGCACGATGGACAAGACCATTGCCGGAATTCGAGCGAGTTCCGTGCCCGGCGCGTTCAGCGTTGAGAACAAGCTGGTGGTGGACTAACTCGTGAACCACTAAGCAGTTACTTTTCTCTCCTGGGGCGCGGCGCAAGCCGCGCCTTTTTTACCGTTTGAAACCAGATAGTTCAGATTCTCAACGGGTCGCCGCTCCGGGTCTCCACCTGTTCAGAAACGCCAGAAAGTCTTCCGGGGCTAGCGCTCGCGCGTTCTCAAATTCCCCATTCTTCTGGCTGTAAACCAGCTTCCCATCGGCATCGAGCACGGCCAGCCCAGGAATGCCACGCTTCATCGGTACTTCGTACTTCGTCATCAGGTCCTGGTTCTTTTCTCCCCTTCCGATGTCCACATGCACAACTTCATAGTTGGCGGCAATTATCGGAGCTAGTTCGGAACTATGAAACTCCTTATCGAGCACGTGACAGTCGTAGCACCAGTTCGCGCCGAATACTAGAATGACGCGCTTGTGCTCCGCTGTGGCCTTTGCCAAAGCCTCTTTGATTTCCGCATGCGCGTCAGCGCTTTCGTTGTAAATTTCTTTCGCCTTCGCAGCTGTCTGGCTATAGCAGACTCCGCTCATAACTGCCACCGCCATCGCGAGACAAAGCGTCAAAATCAACCGGGTCATCGTGGGTTCTCCTGCACCTGAGAGGTGACATTTTGAGTATAACAATGGATGGAAAAAACTCCCCCGAGCTGCGGCCAAACCGCGCGCTGCGCAGATTTTTTCAGTTCGCCTTGCGGGAGTGCACCAGTTTCAGGCTGTCGCTCTGCAGAATGCGCTGGATCTGATGTTTGGCGTGGACCGTCCATGGACCGGCGGTATCGAGCTTCACGTAGGCGCGCCAGTGTTGCAGCGCCTTGCGCGGTTCGCGCATCTTCTCATAGGCGAGCGCGATGTTGTAATGCGCGTCGGCGTAGGTGGGCGCGAGTTGAATCGCGGTCCTATAAGTGTTGATCGCTTCCTCGACGCGTCCGGTCTCATCCAGCACGTTGCCCAGGTCGAAATAGGCAAGGGCGTAGCGGGGATCGATCTGAATCGCCGAACGGTAGTGCCTTTCGGCCAGTGCGTATTCCTGACGGTTGTAATAGAGAGTACCCAGATTGATGTGCGCGGCAGCGTGAATGGGATCCATTTCGAGAACCTTCAGATAAGTTGCAATCGCCTCGTTCTGCATGGAGGGATTTTCTTCCAGCGTGATCCCGCGTGCAAAGAGGTCGGCAACGTCGGTAACCACCAGTTCCGGTCCATTCCGAAGGGGGCCGGTCACGACTTTACTTTCTTCGGACGAGAAATCGAACATGAACTGTCCGGCAATGGGCTCAAGCAGCCGTCCCTGATGTCGAAAAGCGATGCGGCGTCCACTTCGATATGCGCCGGCCTCGAGCAGTGGATTCTCCATGCCCGCCACCTGTTTCTGCATGGCTTCGAGTGATTGCCGGATCACCGCTGGACGAACGCGCTGGGCGCACAGGTCCCGCACCTTCTTGATTTGCACAAGATCGAAGAAGGAATAATCTTCGGCCGCCGTCACCAGTCCCGCCTTCTCCCAGGTCTGAAGCTGGCGAGGAACGAGCCGCAGAATACGCAGCAAGTCGGCGCGGCTGTAGCGATACACGGCTGTCAAATCTCGTTCTGATTATCCGGAACTTGTACACGGAAATGCAAGTGGCAACAAGGTGGAAGGCTGTGGAGAATCGGACAGAAATGGCACAAAAGTGGTGGACTCGCCTGCCCGAGCGTTGCCCTTTATAAGTTAGTCCGAAACTTACTTCTCGCTCGGGAATCACATCAAGCAGCCCGTGTGCGTCCAACCTTGCCGATTCACCGGCGCGATTTGTCGGGCATAATATTGTTGTTTCAACGTCGAGTTCATTGCTGCGGTGAGAAGCGATGCCGGGAAGACTGATTTCGCTGGAGCATCCAGCCGAACAATTCAACGAAGCGACGCTGATCCGGCGAGTCCGCGACGGCGAGCACGAGCTTTTTTATGAGTTGATCCGTCCCTACGAACGGCGTGTATACACCACCGCCTTCGCGATTTTACGGAATGAGGCCGACGCCGAAGACGTGGCCCAGGAAGCCGTTCTAAAAGCCTTCAAACACATCCGGCAGTTTCGAGCCGAAGCGCGGTTCAGCACGTGGCTGATCCAGATCACCGTGAACGAGGCGCGTATGCGAAGAAGGAAAGCACACGCCAATATTATGGAACCGATCACCGATCGCCAGGACGAGGAAGGCAACTATATGCCTCGCGACTTCGCCGACTGGCGGGAAATTCCGTCGGAAACGCTGGAACGTAACGAGGTTCGACGAAAGCTTGCCGAGGCACTGGCCGAGTTGGGGCAGATCTACCGGGAGGTTTTTGTCCTGCGCGACATGCAGCACCTCAGCATCGAGGAAACCGCCAAAGCGCTGGGAATTTCCACTGCCTCGGTCAAGACTCGGTTGTTGCGGGCCCGGCTGATGCTGCGCGATCTGCTCGCGCCCGGCCTCGGCGGCGCATGGAGCATGACCGGCAAGTTGTCTTTTGAGAAGGGGACGAAGCCATGGTAGTCAGCTGCGAAGAAGTGTGGCGTGAGGTTTCAAACTATCTCGACGGCGAAGTCGACCCCGCTTTGCGCGTTGCCATCGAAGAGCACGCACGCGGGTGCAGGCACTGTACCGCCGTGCTGGACGGCACGCGTAACGTGATTCAACTGTATGGCGACGAACGTATGCTCGAAGTCCCCCTCGGATTCAGCCATCGCCTGCAGAAAAGACTTCTGCACCAGAAACTGGACCGGAATATGCCGGGCAGCAGAAGAAACTTCTTGGGGTGGATGGTCGCCGCCGCCGCGGCAGTCCTGGTCGTCGGCAGCTTCGAGGTGGTTCGTTCCTCCACCTTTCGCGGCCATCAACTGCGCTCCGAACAGGCGCACCCCGGCACTGGCGTTCCTCCGGACATGATGGTGGTCGTTGCGGAAGATGGAAAATTGTTTCACCTCGCGGGATGCACGTTCATCCACGAAAAAACCCACCTGCGGACGATCACCGCAGCCGAAGCCTCGCGCGAGGGCTACGCTCCCTGTGTGCGCTGCCTGCGGAAGTATCTAGTTCCCGCGTGATGTGTGATGCGACGAAGTGATGTAGTGAGGAAGGGATGGAGCGACGGGCGCCTCGCCCGTCCCAGCCAGTCCCTCAGCCCTATCTCAGCCGGACGGAGACGCCCGCCGCTCCACAATCAATCTGTAACTTTTCTGCCGCTGTCGACTCTATTCAATGAGCGCTCGCTATAAAGTGCCGAGCCGTTCGAAGGAGTTCGTAATGAGATTGACAATGTCCAGTTCCCCCTCGCGCATATCCGCTGTGATCTTGATGATCATCCTCGTGGGCGCAGTCGCCTGCAATGCCGGCGACCGCGCGGGCGTCATCGTCCCGAATCCTGCCGTAGATGCCGAACTGGCAACATCCAAGTCTGAGCAAACTGCCGTGGTCGCCGGTGGCTGCTTCTGGGGCATTCAGGCTGTTTTCCAGCATGTAAAGGGTGTAATCAGGGCCACCTCGGGCTACTCGGGAGGCGCCGCCAACACGGCGGAATACGAACTGGTAAGCAACGGCAACACCGGCCACGCGGAATCCGTGAAGATCGCTTACGATCCTTCGCAGATCACCTACGGGCAGCTTCTTCGGGTGTTCTTCTCCGTCGCCCACGATCCCACGGAGTTGAACCGGCAGGGACCCGACACCGGCAACCAGTATCGATCTTCCATTTTCTATGCCAACGATGAGCAAAAGCGAATCGCCGAGGCCTACATCGCGCAACTCGAAAAAGCCAAAGTTTTTCCGCGTCCCATCGTGACCCAGGTAGTCCCATTGAAGGCCTTTTATCCCGCCGAGGCCTACCACCAGGACTACGCCGCCCATCATCCCGACAATCCCTACATCGTCTACAATGACGCGCCAAAAGTCGCTCACCTGCAGCAGCAATTCCCGGATCTCTACACGAGCAAATAGCAATCCGAAAGCAGGCGGCGGAGAAGTGTCACAAAAGGACATCAGCGCGATCAGCAAATCAACCGCTGAGCATTACATCTGGGGCAACGGCTGTGATGGCTGGCACCTGATCAAGAATCCTGAACTCAGCGTGATTCAGGAGCGCATGCCGGCAGGCACAGCGGAGGTTCGTCACTTTCACCATCACGCGCAACAGTTCTTCTACGTGCTCGCGGGCAAAGCCGTCATGGAAATAGATGGAAGTCCAGTAGTCCTGAGGGCTGGAGAAGGGATCTGGATCCCACCAAACACATCGCACCAGATGAGGAACGATTCGAGTAAAGGTGAAGAGGTTCATTTCCTGGTCATCTCGCAACCGCCCTCGCACGGCGACCGGCAAAACACATAGGAGCGGACGAATTCGGAGCCTGCCCTGAGTGCGGTCGAAGGGTCTCGCCCGGTGAAGCCAGGCAGTCATTCAAATTCGCTGTTATATCCTTCCAGTTACATGCCTCTCTTCTGCGACGTCGCCCTCGCCGTGCCGCTCGACATGGTGTTTACCTACGCCATCCCTCCGGGCATGGAGCCGGTCGTTGGCGGGCGGGTGCTGGTGCCATTCCGGCAACAACGCATGTCGGGCATCGTAGTTGAGTTGCATGATCGTCCGCCGCAGGTGAAGACCAAAAAGCTGATCGCAGCGCTCGATCTCTCGCCCGTTCTCGATGAACATCTGCTGAAACTTGGGAAGTGGATCGCCGATTACTATCTCGCGCCGTTGGGTGAAGTGTTTCGCACCATGTTGCCGCTTTCCGCCGAGTTCAAGAGGGCGATCTCCTATCGCATCACCGATGAAGGGCGGCTGGCGCTGCATCTGGCGGGGATGTCAGGGTCTCCGGCACAATCGAAGCGGACGCCGGAACAGCAGTTGATCGAATTCCGGGTGCTCGATTATCTGGCGGAGCGGGAGAGCGTCCGCGAAGAGAGTTTGCGCAGCGCGACGCGAGTAGCAAAAGCGCTGCTCGTCGGCATGGCGCGAAAGAAGTGGATCGCGCGCGAAGATGTATCGGCGGCCAGGGATGCGGCGCGCCTGGTGAGGGTAGCCATACTGCGCCAGGCAGAAGAACACTCTCCGGTAGAGACGGGGCTCGCCCCGTCTCTGTTGGCACCACCTGTGAAGCCAGCCCCGAAGCTCAACGACAATCAGCGCACGCTAATCGAGACCTTAGCAGCTTCCGGCGGCCGTGTGCCCGTTGAGTCCCTGAGCGGACTGGAAATCCCGCGTACAACGCTCGCCACCCTGGTCCGTCGCGGCATGATCGAACTAGTGGATGAACCACCAGACTTTACAGCTTCAGTTTCAAAGCTCAAACCGCGGCAATCTCCGTTTGAGTTCGAATTCAGCGCGGCTCAGAAAGAAGCGCTGGCGAGGATTGGCGAGGCCGTCGGATCGCGCCAGTTCGCTGGTTTGCTGCTGCACGGCATCACTGGGTCGGGAAAGACGGCAGTTTATCTAGCCTGCATGCGCCAGGTGCTGGAACGGGGTCGGTCGTCAATCCTGCTTGTTCCCGAAATTGGCCTGACTCCGGCAGTGGCGGCGGATTTGCATCAGGTGTTCGGCGATGAAGTCGCCATCCTGCATTCGGGGCTGTCGGATGGGGAGCGCGCCGAACAGTGGCATCGCATACGGCGCGGCGAGGCGCGGGTAGTCGCGGGAACGCGATCGGCGGTGTTCGCGCCGGTAAGCGACTTAGCGCTCATCATTGTCGATGAGGAACAAGATTCGTCGTACAAGCAAGAGGAGACGCCGCGCTATCACGCGCGCGATGTAGCAGTAATGCGCGCGAAAATGGCCGGAGCAGTCGTGGTGCTCGGCTCGGCGACTCCCTCGCTCGAGTCGTACTTCAACGCGAAGAAGAACAAGTACGCGCTCCTGGAGTTGCCCGATCGCGTTGAAATGCGTCCGCTGCCCGAAGTCGAGATTGTCGACATGCGGCAGGAATTTCAAGAGACGGGACACGAGCAGGTAATTTCGTGCAAGCTGGCGCAAGAAATCCGCGAGCGGCTGGAAAAAAAAGAGCAGGTCATGGTCCTGCTCAACCGGCGTGGATATTCTCCGGTCGTCTTGTGCCGTGCCTGCGGCAAGACCTTGCAGTGCAAGAACTGTGCCGTCTCCATGACCCACCACAAGCGCGAGCACAAAATGGAATGCCACTATTGCGGTCATGTCGAGCGCATCCCCGACAAATGCGCGCATTGCGGCAGCGAGTACGTGTACTTTGTCGGGACAGGATCGGAAAAGCTGGAGGAGTTGCTGCACGCCATGTTTCCTCAAGCAAGAATAGGCCGTCTCGATCGCGATACAGTACGCGGTCGCGAAGATTTCGAGCATGCGCTGAACGCGCTGAATGAAGGCGCGCTCGACATGCTTGTAGGCACGCAGATGATCGCGAAAGGCCACGACATCCACGGCGTGACGCTGGTCGGAGTAGTCGGCGCCGACATGGCGTTAGGTCTACCGGATTTCCGGGCGGCGGAGAGAACCTTTCAACTGTTAACCCAAGTGGCGGGGCGCGCTGGCCGAGGCCAGTCTCCAGGCAAGGTTGTCTTGCAGACCTATTTTCAGGATCACTACGCGGTGCAGTTTGCGGCGCGCCATGACTTTGCCGGCTTCTACGATAAAGAACTGCAATTTCGCGCGTGGATGCACTACCCGCCCTACAGCGCGATTGCCAATGTGCTCATCCGCTCCGAGAAGTTAGACGACGCGCTGACGTGGTCGGGAGAACTCGGCCGCTGGTTTGAGAAAACGCGGCACGAAGGCATTCGCGTGCTGGGGCCAGCAACCGCGCCAATTACGCGCCTGAAGCGCGATTACCGCTATCACTTCATTCTGAAGTCTCCCAGTCGCGAGAAAATGAATGCGCTGTTGCGGGCGATGCTGGCAGAAGCGGCCGCAAGAAAAATTCCGCGCACGCAAGTGATCGTCGATGTGGACGCGGTGTGGCTGATGTGAGAGCAGCTGCTAGCTATTGGCTTTTGGCTTAAAGCGCGTCAGAATCGGATTGGGTCGTTGCCTACTGCAAGGTGCTCGGGATGGTCAACAGGGGGAATTGCGAATGACGGAATCGACTGAACTAACGCAGATAATCGACTCTTGTTACACCATCTTCGTGCGCGAGATTTCGGAACCCGAAGAAAATATGCTCCGACTGGTTCTACAAGAGGCCGAGGAAAGCCCAGAGACTGTATCTCACAAGATAGGTGGCACCGTCATCGAGAACTTGCACCGGGTGGAACCGACAGAGCGTAGCCGTACGTTCGAGCTGACGTGGAAGCAGTACATCACCTATAGCGTCACGAATGAGTCGTTCGCCCCACCGGACGATGACTCATCAGTGAGAGCGTCGGGGCGGCTGTTTCGCATCTACTCAAAGTCGCACTTCCTAAATTTCGTTTCACGCGCGACAATAGCAACCGAACAGTACCCGGGGCCATTTAAACACTTTTGCGTGGTTTCCGAGATGCACGTCATCGACGTCGTTTCGACACAAATGCCTGAAATTCGGATGCTCCGATCGGGCTCGATGGACAAGCCTGATCGCGGATCATTTGTGATGTAACAGATGTCGAACCTCATCGCGGAGGAAGCGCACTCCTTGCATGCCCTCGTCCCGCATGGCAGGCCATCTCTGCCGGCCGGAAGCGCCGGTAATGGGAGTTGGCGTGAACGACAGCGATAACATCACAATCGCAAGAACCGCCAGCCATTTCCGCCCCTTGGACATTTCACGGCGGCTCGAAATCGGCGGATGATGGCTGGTTAGCCACAACACCACTGCCCAAATCAGCCAGCCCATCCAAAAGTATTTTGCAAGCGGGATGAGCGCGACCACAACCGCCAAGGAAACCCAGCGGTGTAATTTTGGAAACACAGAAAATAGAATGTGCCCGCCATCGAGTTGGCCGCCAGGCAACAGGTTCAGCGCCGTTGCAAACATTCCCACCCACCCCGCAACCG
>JBEKXC010000175.1:0-9268 GCA_049512435.1 Terriglobales bacterium
CGTCCACGGATTTTTGCATGCGGTCGACCGTGTCTTCACGATCCGAGCCAGCGAACGCGAACGTGCCAGCCAAGCCGATCAAACTCATCAATAGCAGTGACATTATCTTTTTCATGAATTTTGTCCTTTTGAGATCTGCGGAACAGATCTACCGAACTAAGAGGGGAAGACTTCAGATGGGCTGACTTAGCTCAGAGAACCTGAAAGAGAGAGAAGAAGTGCTCGTCTCAACGTCATAATCGCACAGCGGACAGGTGATAACTGGTCTACATTGCTCACTTTCGCCCCGGTCGTCAGAGAAGCTCGTGGGGTTCCGAAAATGCGCCGGCTGGTCTTCTTATGCAAGTATGAGCAATGTTGCACAGAATAGCGAGCTCTGGCGTGTCATTGTGGAGTTGATACGAAGGTAGGTCGCTAATGGAACGCGCGCTCCGACAACTGCGCGATCGTTATCGCAGACGGCTCGCGACGATCTCTGCATCCGTCTCGAAGCTGTTCGCATCGGTTACGGCACCGTCTCACACTTTTGCATTGCAAAGGATGTGTCCGTTTTGCGGGTTAATCACGCCGCGGGCGAAGACTTCTTGCCTGGAGTGCGGGAAATCACTTGCCCCAACGACAAGATAAACCAGTTGTCTTGGTGCGCATTTTTTGGCAACGCTCAAATGAGCGGAGGAGATCAACATGCTTTGGACTATTTTCGTTGTACTGCTGATTCTGTGGCTGCTTGGCTTTAGCCTGCACATAGCAGGCGGTCTGATTCACCTTTTGCTGGTGATCGCGCTTGTGGTTCTGGTCATTAATCTGTTCAGCGGCCGCGGTGCAGTGGTCTAGGGTTGTCGCTTGAGCTTTCGAGGATCCCCGATCAAAAGACAATGCCTACACCTCTCGGCTTATTCTTGCGACAAGTGTGCAGGCCTGGTAGTGGCGGGCGTGGTCGCGGTTCGCAAAAATGAAATCTCGAAAGAGATCGACGTCCGTGACGTGGGAGCGATTTGCCTGTCGTGCGGCTATCGGCAAAGTAAGGCAACCGAACCGGGCTTCACTCGTAGCTTTGCGCCTACGCAATGGGAGTCAGTCAACGTCCCCACCGCGAGGCTTGGCCGCACAGAACTACGTTGAATGTGAGCTTGCAACATGGCGAGTTCACGGGAGGAGAGCTTCATGCCACAAGAAGTGCAAGTTGGCACGATTCTGATGTCGGAATGGCCACAACTCTTTGGATTGGAGACTGAGCTTTACTCGGGACACTGGAGCGTGGCCAAGGGCCTCGATGGCTTCGCGGTTGATCGTAAGATTCGTGCCGCGGGCTGGAACTTCTTTTTTATCGCGTCGGAACTAAAGGTGATGTTTCTCGGCTCGCCCGGGACGAAGAAACTCCAGCACGCAGTGAGTCGAATTCTAGGCAAGGTGGCCGCGCAACACTATAACGCCGTCGAAGTAACCGGAATTGTTACCAAGACTTTTCTGGGTCTGCCCTATGCCGTGGTTTCGGCGCATCCCCGACATGTGCAAGAGAACTGCTACCTGGACGGCGCCGAAGCTCGGCGATTGTTAACGCCGGGTCAGAATTTTACGTTGCCATCCCGAATACTTCGCCAGACTTCTCGCGAAAAGGGAGCGTCGTTACTTTCATCTGCTGATTGAAGGGTATTCGCCTGACCGTCCAGTTCTACTTCCCGTGACCTGCCCGGACGTCGCAGATGTGCCGGCGTTTGAGACCTTTGCTTCGATTCGTGAAGTTGTGCTGGCTTCACACTCAGCACGAAGTGAATCGTCGCCAACAAAAAGTGAAGCCCGTCAGACTTGACCACCAGCGCGTCCACGGACTTTAAAGCGGCGGCGGGCATTTCGACCTGATCGGCCAGCATTACGATAGGTATATCCGGCCGGACTTGCTTGATTTCGTTGGCAATCGTTACGCCATCCAGCAGACCCAGGTGGTACTCGATGACAACGGCATCCACCGGCCGCGACATAAACAGCCGCAGACCGTCGGAACCGTTAGTTGCGGTTGCCAGGTCGTATCCGTTTTCCCGCAACAAACTCAGTTGGCCTGGATCCCGGTGGATACACAGTAGAGTGCTGTTGCTAGCCATGCGTTCATTTGTACAAGCAGCCTTCCCACAATTCTGTTCAAGATTGCTCAGCGGAGGAAAGCGCAGGCGCGTGAAAACCAGTGATTCTCCAGAGCTCCGGGAGAGCGAGACATATCTCAGGCGGTGATTCTGGTTTCGTTGAAACTCGGAGGGTTCTCACCGCAGATTCTAGTGATCACCGGCAACAAGCGGCTGGGTGCTTCGTCCTTGGAAATGAAGGCGTCAACAACCTCCAATGCTTGTCCTGCAATCTCCTCGTCGCTGGAAACCATAATGATTGGAACTTGAGGCCGGAGGCGCTTTATTTCGGTCGCGAGCTCATGCCCATTCATCTCGGGCATGTGAAAGTCGAGGATCACCGCAGCCACCGCGCAGGCTATGGCAATTTGTAGGCCTTGCCGGGCGGAGCTGGCAGTGAGGACGGCAAATCCACGTCTTTCGAGCAGCGCCCGGTGGTAACTCAGCATGCCGTCATCGTCGTCGATGCAAAGAATTGTCTTACGGCTCGGGTAATTGGACATGATCTGGCCCCGCATCACAATAATCTGTGATGTGCCGCGGCCAATACTGTTCAAATTTGCACACTTCTTCGAAGGTTGCTATTCAGTTAACTTCTTGTTACTCGGCCCTTCGGATCATTGATCAGTGGAGTTTTGCGCAATTGCGGCGGCGCATTTTCGCCCGGGCTCCGAGTTACTTCACAAACTGTGCAGTTTTGAACAGACGTCGATTTCAGCGACATCGTAAGCTGCTGCGCTAGATCGGTAAATCAGAGGATGTGAAGGAGCTATGCGGATTCCCCGAGCCGCGTTGTTTTGCTCCCCTGGTGGCGCAGCCGTAGAGTGTGCTGCGCCACATCTTTACTGGCGACCCCAAAAAAGGGACGGGACGGCCTGAACCTGCAAGAAACGCTCTCTACAGGCTCGAGCCAGCGTGCGCTCGTTATTAGAGTGGCTGGATGCCAATGGCAGTTGCGAGCGCCGGCAGCGTGCGGAGGAATTGTGAAATCGCTCCTCTCCATGTTCCAGTTTGTTATAGGCTGCCATCACCGCCAACGCAGCAGCGTGTTCACGATCAAGAGACGTACGTACCAGGTCTGCTTGAAGTGCGGGCGGGAATTCGAGTATTCCTGGGCGCTGATGCACTGCGTACGGTCGAGCGCTGCCGGTAGCCCCCCAGTGCCACTTTCGTCGAACTGTGTCAGAATAAACGACGTCAGGCCAAATGAAGCGCCGCTGTTTGACCCGGTCGGGGCACAGGCGTGGCGACGTTAGTCTTAATTAGTGAGCTATCTTGCTCAGACGCGAAAGGTCGCACCTGTCATTCTTGATTCGCCTGAGTGTGTAGACAGAGCCGCGAACGCCGATTCGCAGCTCCGAGTCTCGGGTCGTTGCTAAACGGTTCCTGATCGAGTCACGGCAAACGACCACATCCAGCCAATCGGCATTCTCATCCGTAGGTAGGTCGCGCAATCTTGCGGCGAGACACGATTCGACCCTAAAAAGCCTCAGATCGAAGTTAGGGCAATAAGTTAGGGCAACACCTACAGGCGGATGAGAGGCGTTAGCCCGAGAAACAGGAAGGTGAAATAACGTGCCTCTAATTCAACTGCTGGAAGTTGTGATCGTGGTGGGCGTCCTCTTGTGGCTGGTGAATCGCTTCATTCCCATGCAAGGAACCATCAAGTCAATTTTGAACGGCATCGTGGTTATTGCCCTGGTTCTGTGGATCCTGAATGTTACTGGGCTGTTCCACTCTCTTCCCAATATCCGCCTTGGGAAGGGATGACGATCCGGCAAGGGATCGTTCCGGGATTATCAGGCCCCATCGCAACCAATAACGCAACCCGGCAGACCTCTGCCATAAGGAGATTACTGTGAAGGCTAAGTTTCTTGTACCCATCGGAATCGCACTTAGTGTGAGCGCATTTGCTCAATCAAATCGCCCAACCACCATAGCCGTCGAGCCCACGAGCCCGACGCCGATATTTCGAGTGACCGTCGTCAGTCGCAACGTCCAGGCTGTCAACTACGAACATCGCAGTGGAGCCAGCAAGCTCGACTTCGCGGGCACGGACCTGATGCCCTCAGCGAACGGTGAAGCCAAGGTGAACAGCCGGCGGGGATCGATAGAGATCGACGCAGAGTTTGGCGACCTGCAGCTACCGACGACTTTCGGCAATGAGTACCTGACCTATGTCTTGTGGGCGATTTCTCCCGAAGGCCGCGCAGTGAACCTGGGCGAAGTGTTGGTTGGCGACAACCACCGCAGCAAGCTGCGCGTGACCACCGACCTTCAAGCTTTCGCTCTGATCGTTACCGCGGAACCTTATTATGCCGTGCGGCAGCCGAGCAATGCGGTCGTGCTTGAGAATGTGGTTCGCGAGTCCACCAAGGGAACCACCGAATCCGTCAATGCAAAGTACGAACTGATGGAACGCGGCGGCTACATTCCCACCGGCTACCGGTTCGACCCGGTGATTCTGAATGCAAGGTTGCCACTCGAATTTTTCGAGGCGCGGAATGCACTGCGCATCGCTCAATCCGAGGGAGCCGAGCAATATGCCAGCGACAGTTATGCACGCGCGGTCCAGTTGACCAACGATGCGGATGAATTTGCCACCAGCAGACACACCGACGAAAAGGGATTGATCGCGGTCTCCCGCAGCGCCGTTGAGGCGTCTGAGGATTCCCGCGAAATCGCAGTCAAGAAACTGGACGAGATTCGACTGGCCAACGAACGTCAGGCATCCGCCGATACGCTGGCGGTATCGCAGGGGCAAGCCGACGACGCGATTCGACAGAAGGACCAAGCTCAATCTGACGCGGCGACCGCTCAGGCGGCCAAAGCTCAGGCGGATTCGGATGCTGCAAAAGCTCGCGCCGACGCTGCGGATGCGCAAACTGCAGCCGCGCAAGCTAAGGCGGATATGGCGGCCAACGAGGCTACGTCAGCCGCTGCAATCTCCGCCGCCCAGGCGAATGCGGACCAGTCTCGTTTAGCTGCACAGCAAGCGGAAACCGACAAAGCTGCTATGCGCACGAAGTTGTCCGAGCAATTGAATACCATTCTTGAGACTCGCGATAGCGCGCGCGGGCTCATCGTCAGTATGTCCGACGTTTTGTTTGACACCGGAAAATACTCTTTGAAGCCGGGGGCACGAGAGAAGCTGGCGAAAGTCGCCGGCATTCTACTCGCTTACCCTGGACTCGACATTGCAGTCGGCGGCTATACCGACAATGTGGGCGGCGACGCGATGAATCAAACGTTGTCTGAGAATCGTGCTGAATCCGTTCGCGATTACCTGGTGCAAGAAGGTGTCGCGACGAATTCGGTTTCAGCCACTGGTTTCGGCAACACTTTGCCTGTAGCTTCCAACGATAACGCCTCCGGACGCCAGCAGAATCGGAGAGTTGAACTTCTCGTATCCGGTGAAGCCATCGGCACTGCCGTGAACGTGACTACAGGAAGCTTGCAGTAGGACTAAGCGAAGGCTTAGCAACGAATCAATAATGGAGGCAACACCTATGAAACTAGTTGGAGTCATCAGCACCGCAGTTCTGTCTTTGATCCTCGGCGTCGCCGCTCCGGTGTTTGCACAGGAGCAGAAGGAAGATCAGAAAGCCAAACCTGACGCGCAAGAAGAGAAAAAAGCGCAGCCAGAGAAGTCAGCAAAGCAAGAAGTAAAACCCGCAGCACAGCAAGAGAAGAACGCCAAGCCGGCAGAGAAAAACGCGCCGCAGCAGAAAGCCGCTGGTAACGGTGGCGGGCGCATTCCGGCAGACAAATTCAAGGCCAATTTTGGACAACAACACACGTTTCGTGTCAGCCAATCCGACTACAGCAATCACCGCTTCCAATATGGTGGCTATTCCTTCGGATTCGTTGACCCGTGGCCCAGCAACTGGCTGTACACACAGAACGTTTACGTTATCGAGATAAACGGCGTGTATTACCTGTGCAACGCATCGTTTCCTGGCGTCAACCTTGCACTCAGCTTCACACCCTAGCCACAGTTCGTCCGGTGTCGCCTGCGCGCAACCAGCTTAACCTGATCGCGTAAAACATGATCGGCGCGAGTCCATTTAACCGGGCTCGCGCCGCTTGCTTTCCGGCGCCAACAAGGGTCATCCCGGGAAAATCGATGCCGCAGACTTAATCGCGGCATCCGCAAAAAGTGAGCAGTAGTGCACAGACTTGGTCGTGCCTCTGTGGAATGCTTGCATCGACGCGTCGCCGTTCAATCCACGTAGCCCGCAGCAGCAAGGTAGGACCGGGCAACCGAAGGATGATCTGGCAAGGTGGTTCAAAATGCGCAAGATCCGTTTGCTATTTCTAGCTTTTCTGATATTGGCCATACCGGCCATCTCGTTGGCGCAATTCGGCGTGTCGATCATGATCGCTCCGCCCGCGCTACCTGTGTACGAACAACCCATGTGCCCCTCCGCCGGTTATTTGTGGACGCCGGGCTACTGGTCTTATGGCGGCGATGAAGGCTACTTCTGGGTGCCGGGGACGTGGGTCGAGCCGCCCACCGTTGGCTTCCTGTGGACCCCCGGTTATTGGGGTTGGGGCGGCAACGCTTTCGCCTGGAATGAAGGCTATTGGGGCCAAAGTGTCGGCTTCTACGGCGGCGTGAACTACGGCTTCGGCTATGGTGGTGTCGGCTATGGAGGCGGATACTGGAATAACGGAGCCTTCTTCTACAACCGCTCGGTGAGTAACGTGAACGTCACGAACATCACCAATGTTTACGAAAAGACCGTAGTCAACGAAACCACAGTGAACCATGTCAGCTATAACGGCGGCGAAGGCGGAATTACGGCTCGCCCGACTGCGGCAGAAGAGACGGCGTCCCACGAGCAACACACGCCACCAACAGCGTTGCAAACCCAGCATGTGCACGCTGCCAGCACCAACCATGCACTCCTGGCGTCCGTGAACCAGGGCCGGCCGGCCATTGCTGCAACTGCGAAGCCTGGGGAGTTCAGCGGCTCCGGAGTGGTAGCGGCCAAAGAGGCGGGCGCACCGTACAAAGCACCCGAAAACAAGGCAGCTGCGAGCAAGGCCACCGAGAATAAGGCACCCGGGAATAACGCAGCCGAGAACAAGGCAGCTGAGGATAAGGCGGCTGAGAGCAAGGCCGCTGAAAACAAGGCCACCGAGAACAAAGCGGCCGAGGATAAGGCGGCTGAGAGCAAGGCCGCTGAAAACAAGGCCACTGAGAACAAAGCAGCCGAGAATAAAGCAGCTGAGGATAAGGCGGCTGAGAGCAAGGCCACCGAGACTAAGGCAGCGGCAACACGCACGAACGAGAACAAGGCGGCCGAGAATAAAGCAGCCGCGACTCGCTCGACCGAGAAGAAGGCAGCACAGCCAGCAGCTCATGCACAGCCTGCGGCCCATGCACAGCCAGCAGCCCATGCACAGCCAGCAGCTCATGCACAGCCGGCAGCTCATGCACAGCCAGCGGCTCATGCACAGCCAGCAGCTCACGCGCAGCCTGTAGCTCATGCGCAGCCTGCTCCTCGTCCACAGGCTGCAGCTCGCCCTGCGGCTCGCCCCGAAAGCACTCCTGAGAAAAAAGGCCCTGGAGGTAAAGAATAGCCTCGTCAGAAGCGAATTGACTGCGACGCATTGCGTCACGTAGCGTGCGGTATAGGAAAGTCGGTTAGATTGGCGCGGGTCCACTCCGTGGGCTCGCGCCATTCCTTTCCGGCGGTACGCGGCGATCGAAGTGATGTCCCGTCGGCGTGGAGATGCGATCCACCCGCCATCATCGCCCGCATTTCCCCGGGTGCACCAAACCCGTCCTTTTCAACCCTTTTCTTTACATTGAGCAGTTTTGACCAGTAAGAAAACAGTGGAACCCCCTATAACATAACAAGGTTGGCTCTCCCTCAAGGTTGTTTCCGGTGCGGATCTTGAGGAATCGGGTGCGCGCTGGAACAATGCGAAGTTACAGCTGCTCGCTGCGGTTAGTGACGTCGTCGCAGTGCAGACGGAAAGGAATGAAATATGCTTGGAACCATATTGATCGTGATTTTGATCTTAGCTCTCTTTGGTGCGCTGCCAAGGTGGTCGCATAGTCGCGACTGGGGTTATGCTCCGTCCGGAGGACTAGGCCTGATCCTCGTGATCGTTGTCATCCTCCTGGTTATCGGTCGGATTTGAACCATGCGCCACCCGCCGCCGTCGCCCGGCGCCATGGCCAAGAGTTGGCGCTGGCTCTCTGTCCGTGCGTTGGCGCTGCTTCTCGTGCTCATGGGCAGCGGCGCTTTGTTCGCGTACTCGGTCCTGACGCACGAGGAGATCGTAGACCTGCTCTGGACCGACGAGATCCGCCCGCTCTTGCTCCAGCGCTACCCCGGTCTGTCGGAAGATCAGATCAAGGAGGCGCACGCCTACGCCTACGGTGGCGCCGTCATCCAGGATCTGGGCTATTACCCATTCGGCAGTAAAGATTTCAGCAACCTGGTGCACTACGTTCGCAGCGGAGATTTCGTTCGCGAGCTGCTGCTCGAAAGCCAGGACGCCAACGAGTATGCCTTCGCTCTGGGCGCGCTGGCACACTATGCGTCGGACATTACCGGGCACCGGATGGCAGTCAATCAGGCGGTGGCCATCGAGTATCCAAAGTTAGGAGCGAAGTTCGGCAAGTCGGTGACCTATGCCGAGGACAAAACGGCACACTTGAAAACGGAGTTCGGGTTCGACATGTTGCAGGTGGCGAAGAATCGTTACGCATCGCAGCAGTTCCACGATTTCATCGGGTTCCAAGTGTCAAAACCTCTGTTGGAGCGAGTCTTCCCAGTCGTATACGGATTGCAGTTGAAAGATGTGCTTGCTCACGAGGACCTTGCCATCGGCTCCTATCGTTTCTCCGTCAGCCGGATGATCCCGGAGATGACCCAGGTCGCGCTCCAGACCCATAAGAAAGACATGATGCGCGAGCGACCCGACTTCGCAAAACAACAATTCCTGTACCGGCTTTCGCGCTCCGATTATGAAAAGGAGTGGGGGAAGGACTACACCAAGCCCGGCTTTGGAACCCGGATCCTCTCAACCCTCTTGCGCTACATGCCGAGAATTGGTCCCTTCAAGGGGCTGGGCTTCAAGAACCCGACTCCGCAGACCGAGGACCTGTATTTCAAGAGCATCAATTTGAC
>JBEKXC010000176.1:0-9254 GCA_049512435.1 Terriglobales bacterium
GCGCCGGACTATCACTATTACGCCCTGACTTCGGGAAGTTCATATCACAACGCAGCATCCGACGGCAGCGATATCGGGACACGGATTCCGAATCTAGATGCGGCTCAGACAACCACCACTTATACTTGCACAAGTGTTTGTGGGTCCCCAGGACCATTTCCGGATTAGTGAGACGTGCGCCATGACGCAGACGGAATAGCTCGGTCCCCCTGCCGCAAACTGTGGAACACATGCAGCGGCCTCCTATAACTAGGTAACCTGCATGGAGCGCACTCACATCGAAGCTTACTGCTAACTTTACTCTTGAAGAGTTGACCATCTCTTAGGTGGCCTCGCGCCTTGATCTGGACAACACACCCGGTCCGACCGAGACTGCTAACTTGAAACTTGTGGCGGGGGTTATGGGAACAATCAGGACGCTACTCGGCGACAAGCCTATTGTCGTGCACAGCGGCTACCGTTCAATCGAAGTAAACCAGGCGGTGGGCGGTGTGGACACGAGTGCACATTGTCACGGCCTGGCGTGCGACTTCGTTTGCCATGAATTCGGTACGCCGGCGGACGTGGCGCTAGCCATCCTGGAGTCCCAGATCGAATACGACCAACTTATTCTTGAGTACGGATGGGTGCATATTGGACTGGCGCCACACGGATTGTTACCACGCCGGGAGGCTCTAACGAAGCGTTCGCGATGGGTGGCCTATGAAGTCGGCATCAAGGCTTAACGGATTCCTCGCTATTCCAAACATGAGAGGCCTAACGCTTTAACAAGGAGATACATCGTGACGAAATTCGCTGTTTACCTGCCCACTGTTATGTTACTGCTTACCACGTTTGCGAGCGCGGCTACGCCAGCGATTGCCGCGTTTTGGGCGACCCATGCCACCGCTGCAGCGATCGTCGCGCCGCTGGCCGTCGTTGTGGCGCACTGGCTGCCGTCGCCCTATGCCGGCGCCAACTCAAATAACTGATCAGCTTCTAAACGGAGCTGCAGGAACTCCGAAACCGGGCCGGTAGCCGTTTCCACGCAACTAGAGTAACAACCCCGAAAAATCAAAAAGGAGAATGTTTATGAGGAGAGCTCTGTCTACGAAGAAAAACCTGGTCGTCGCGTTGGCTTGTGCCATGTTGTGCACCGCATGTTCGACCGCATGGGTGTCGACGCTTGATTCCATTCTAGCTGCTGGGGCGCCGGCGCTGATCAACATCCTGCAAATCGTCGCCGTGGCCAACGACCAGCCGGTGAACAGCAACTTGGCAGCAAGAATCAATGCCGACGCTACGGCCGTCGAGACGCTGGCTGCTGACTTCGCCAAGGTTTCGTCGGAATCCGCCCCCGGCATTTGCCAGCAGTTGCAAGCAGCTGTGAGTGCATACCAGGCCGATCAGCAACTTGTGCTTCAGGTTGCACAGGTGAGCGACTCGAACACGCAGACAAAAATTGCGCTACTGGCTGACTTGGTGGCAGGCACGGTGAATGCGATCACAGCAGTAATTCCATCCTGTCAGAAGGCTGCATCGTTTCGAAGCATCAAAACCACGCCGCCACCCTATAGCATGTCCACTTTTGCGGCTCATTACAACAGCACTCTGGTGGCGAAGACTGGCAACCCCGCAGTGGATGCGGTAACCCCGAAGTTGAAAATCCGGCAGCACTCGAAACTTGTGCAGGTGATGACCTTCGGGAGACTTCAGTGATCCATCGCAAGTGTGGCGCATGCCCCGACCGTTACGATGTTCACGGGTAACGGCGCGCAGTGCGCGGCGAGTGCCGTAGAAATTCCTTCTTGTCCTATTGCTCATCGTTTCTCTGATCGCTTATGCTGGTCACTGGCGTCTAACAACCGATGGCAGATCACACAGTAGGCGAGGACGATGACACAAACGCGAGAGTCCGCACACCTGACCAAAATCTCCAGCGGGGCCCTGGACCAGCTGTTCCGCCAAGCCCGCACGCATAATGCTTGGCTTCCCAAGCGCGTGCCGATCGAAGCGCTGCGCGAAGCTTATGAACTCGCGCGCTGGGGGCCGACCAGCGCTAATTCTTCTCCTGCCCGCTTCGTATTCCTGGAAAGCGAAGCCGCCAAAGCGCGCCTTCTACCCGCTCTGGCTCCGTTGAATGTAGAAAAAACAAAGGCTGCTCCTGTCACCGCAATTGTTGCCTGGGACAGCGAATTCTACGAGAACCTTCCCAAATTGTTTCCCCATGCCGACATGCGTTCTCATTTCGCAGGGAGCCAGTCGCTAGCTGAGGAGACCGCGTTTCGCAACAGTTCACTCCAGGGAGGCTACTTCATACTCGCCGCCCGCGCCGTAGGTCTTGATTGTGGTCCGATGTCCGGATTCGACAAGGCGAAGGTCAACGCCGAATTTTTCCCGGACGGAAAATGGAAGGTCAATTTCCTCTGCAATCTGGGGTATGGCGATCACAGCAAACTTTTCCGACGCAGCCCACGTCTCGAGTTTGAGGAGGCTTGCCGGGTGCTGTGAGGGAGACGCCGCAAGTCGCGTCTCTACCGAACTTTTCTCTCGACCTTCGCCCAAGTATCTTTTAGCGCCACCGTACGGTTAAACACTAGGCGCCCAGGCCTGGAATCCGGATCCACGCAAAAATACCCCAGGCGTTCGAACTGATAGCGGCTCTCGACCGGCGCATTCGCCAGTGAGGGCTCCAACTTCGCGTTAGTTATCACTTCCAGTGAATTCGGATTCAAGTTAGCGGTGAACGGCTGGCTTCCTTCAACCTGATTCGGGTCTTCCTTGGAGAAAAGCTTGTCGTAGTTTCGCACTTCAGCATTGAGGGCATGCGCGGCTGAGACCCAGTGAATCGTCGACTTCACCTTGCGTCCGTCCGGAGCATTGCCACCGCGCGTGGCCGGATCGTACGTACAGTGTACCTCAACCACTTCTCCATTGTCGTTCTTCACCACCGACTTCGCCGTAATAAAGAAACCGTAACGCAGTCGCACTTCACGCCCGAGCGACAGGCGGTAATACTGCTTGGGCGGGTCTTCGCGGAAATCGTCCTGCTCGACGTAGAGTACTTTGGAAAATGGCACTTTGCGTTTTCCGGCGCTTTCATCCTCGGGATTATTGACCGCATCGACTTCCTCGACCTGACCCTCCGGATAGTTATCGATCACAACCTTCAATGGCCGCAGCACCGCCATCACGCGTGGCGCGCGCTTGTTCAGGTCGTCGCGAACGAAGTGTTCGAGCATGGCAAGTTCCAGCGAACCGTTGGTTTTCGAGACCCCGATGGCCGCGCAAAAATTGCGGATCGCCTCCGGTGTGTAGCCCCGCCTCCGAATGCCGGAGAGCGTGGGCATGCGCGGATCATCCCAACCGGTGACTCGCTTTTCCTGCACCAGAGTTAACAGTTTGCGCTTGCTGAGCAGCGTATAGGTAAGGCTTAGGCGATCGAACTCCATTTGCTGGGACGGAAAAATGCCGAGTTGCTGGATGAACCAGTTGTACAGCGGTCGATGATCTTCAAACTCGAGCGTGCAGATCGAATGCGTTACATGTTCGATGGAATCCGACTGGCCATGCGCGTAGTCGTACATGGGATAGATGCACCACTTATCGCCGGTACGGTGATGCTCAGCGCGCAGGATGCGGTACATGACCGGATCGCGCATGTTCAGGTTCGGCGACGCCATGTCGATCTTGGCGCGTAGCACGCGCGATCCGTCAGGAAACTCGCCCTTGCGCATACGCTCAAAAAGGTCGAGGTTCTCCTTCGCTCCGCGCTTGCGATGCGGACTTTCCTTGCCAGGCTCTGTGAGCGTGCCGCGATACTTGCGAATTTCCTCTGCGCTTAAATCGTCAACATACGCTTTACCCTCGTTGATGAGCTTGATCGCCCACTGGTAGAGCTGATCGAAGTAATCGGAAGCATAGTAAAGACCGTCCCATTCGAAGCCGAGCCAGCGGACATCCTTCATGATGGAGTCGACGTACTCCTGCTCCTCTTTCTCCGGGTTGGTGTCATCGAAGCGCAAGTTAGTCTTGCCGCCGAACTCGTCAGCTAATCCAAAATTGAGGCAGATGGACTTCGCGTGGCCGATGTGCAGATAGCCGTTAGGCTCGGGAGGAAAGCGGGTCTGGATGACGGCGTCACCGTACTTCTTCGTTTTTATGTCTTCGATGACGGTGTCGCGGATGAAGTTGGAGGGGCGAGACTCGGAAGGGGAATTCGTGGCGTCTTCGTCGGACTTAGATGGAGGTAAATTCGTAGTACTCATACGCTTTATATTTTATATGGGAAGAGTGAATTCGCGGCGCAGGACGCTTCCCGATGGGGACGGGCGGGGCGTCCGGCTCTCCACGCCTGTGAACGAATCCACGTGATAATCTGCGTCGAGAGGCTCCGCGCCTTCCGGAAATCAAGTGGGCGGGCCGATTTCATCTTTCATGGCCAATTGCGTTCAATGCGGTCGTCAGCTTCCAGCCCTCAGCTTCGGCAAGAAGCTTTGCCAGTGGTGCGTGCAGCATGAAGCTGCGAAGCGCGGCGAAGGCATCCCCATTCAACGAGTCGAACCTGCGCCATGGACGCGGCAGCAATCCAGTTCGATGGCGGTCACTCAGGCAATTCTCGGCATCAACGTGGCGGTGTTCGCTGCCATGCTGCTGGCTGGTGTGTCACCCGTAGATCCGACCGGTCAGCAACTGGTGGACTGGGGAGCAAATTTCGGCCCTTATACCATCGGAGGCCAGTGGTGGCGGCTGCTGACCTGCGCTTTCGTCCACATTGGCATCATGCACATCGCGCTCAATATGTGGTGCCTGTGGGGCCTGGGCAGACTAGCCGAGGCGGTCTATGATCGCTGGACATTCGGCGCGATTTACCTGATCACCGGCTTATCAGCAAGCGTGGCCAGCCTGATTTGGAATCCGATAGGCGTAAGCGCCGGAGCCTCCGGGGCAATCTTCGGAATCGCCGGGGCGCTGATTGCAGCTTTTTACCTGGGTGAATTTTCGCTGCCAAAGACCGTGGTGTCGGGACTCCTGACAAGTGTGTTGAAGTTCGCCGGTTACAACCTGGTACTCGGAGCGTTCTTGGGCCACACCGACAATGCGGCTCACGTTGGCGGCTTGGTTTCGGGCTTGATTCTCGGCGCGCTGATTGCGCGGGTCGCTCCGCAACGGGACGACGTGGGTCGCCGCGCAGGCGTCCTACTATTTGGGATTCTGCTGGTCTTCGTCGGAGCAGTCTGGTTGCGGCATATGCATCCTAATTTTTGAAGCAGCCAGGCGCTTAGAGTTTCTGAATGGCCCGCTCGATTCTTGCCACTGTTGTTTCCCGCCCCAGCACTTCCAGCGTTTCGAATAGCGGCGGCGCATTTTTGCGTCCGCAAACGGCGACTCGGATCGGTTGAAACATCTGTCCCGCTTTGAGCCCAAGTTCCTGCGCCGCGGCGCGGAGGGCTTGGTTCAGCGGATCGTGTTTAAATTCAATTTGCGCCAGGACTTCTTGAGCGCGAGTCAGAACCTTAAGTGCCATGGCGGAGTCGCCCTTCTGCGGAATGAGTTCGGCCGGATCGTAGGGTGCGAGCTTGTCCGCGAACAAAAAATCAGCGGCCGAGAGGACATCGCGCAGAAGTTTGATGCGCTCACGGATCAGCGGAGTGATGGCGAGCATTTTTTCCAGCGCGATAGGGAATCCGGCGGCGCGCACGATCGGGAGCAGCCGCGCGCTGAGCTCGTCGACCGACAGCGCGCGGATGTGTTCGGCATTAAGCCACAGGGCTTTGGGGTCGAAGGTTTCGTCCGGGGTTGGGGCGGGCTCCTTGAAGTTGATGACCGCGTTGGCGCGGTTGATGCCTTCGAGAGAAAAGGCGTCGGTGAGTTCCTGCCGGGTCATGTTTTCGCGATCGTCTTTTGGCGACCAGCCCAGCAGGCATAAGAAATTGATGAAGGCTTCTGGAAGAAATCCAGCGTCGCGGTAGGTGGTGACGCTTACGACTGGACCGTGACGACGTTTGGAGAGCTTCGATCCGTCGGGCGCGACGAGCAGCGGAAGATGCGCAAACTGCGGCAGCTGTGCGTCCGCCCCTTCGAAGATCAGTACATGCTTGTATGTGTTCGAGAGATGGTCCTGTCCGCGGATGATATGGCTGATCCGCAGGTCGATGTCGTCGGCACAGGAGGCGAGGTGGTAAGTAGGCATGCCGTCGGAGCGGAGGAGCGCGAAATCTTCGATGTCGTCAGCGGATTTGATTTGCTCGCCGTAGACCGCGTCACTGAAGCACACTGGCTCGCCTGTGCCGCGAGGAACTCGGAAGCGGAGGGCGAAGGATTCTCCTGCAGCAGCTCGGCAGTCGCTTTCGGCGCGCGAAAGTTCACGCATCCCAGGGTTGAAGAGCCAGGTTTGATTGGCGCCGGATTTTTCACTGTCACTCGTGTGGGCGGGGGTGAAGTCGCGATAAGCCAGGCCTCTCTGAAAAATGGCATCGGCGATTTGGCGATGCAGAGCCAGGCGTTCGGATTGTTTGTATTCCTCATCCCAACCGAGATCGAGCCAGCGCAGACCCTCGAAGATGGAGTTGACCGAAGCGTCGGTATTGCGCTCGACATCCGTATCATCGAGGCGCAGCACCATGGTTCCTCCGTTGCGACGGGCGTAAAGCCAGTTAAAGATGAAGGTGCGGGCACTGCCGACGTGCAGAAATCCGGTGGGAGAGGGCGCGAATCGAACGCGAAGCATGACTTTTGAGTATAGCGGGATTGGGGTTTTGGCTCTACGCGCCCGAGCTGTCGGTGGCGAAACTTTCCAGCCCCTGGAGGCGGGACGTCTCTTCAGGAAATCAGGCCAGGTTACCAACGGTTACGAAGGTAACTCTTTGGCAGAAGATCGCCATAGCGGTATCGCATCGTATAAGAAGATACTTTTGAAAACGCCGTGCCCAGGGCGGAACCTGCCGGAGGACACCTGTTGTTTCGATCTGTCTGGTGTGACAGGATTAGGCCAGCACTACGGCAAAGAGAGTTCCATCCGGGCCGCAATTACGCGAGTCATGAGGACGTTAATCGAGGAATGTCAGACAAGGAATATTAACCGATGCATAGCGTTGCCACAGGTCTGGTGCTGATCCCTGGGGCCGTGGCCCTGCTGGTGTTTTTCGTCTTCACCTATCTATACGAGCAAAACCGTCACAGCTATTTTCGGGCGTGGCAACTGGCGTGGGCGGCATACACGCTGCACTACGCCGTGAAGGCGGTGGAATATTTTGAGGGTCCTTCCGCACTCTTGTTTTTCTTGAGCTCACTGCTGCTGGTGGGGATGGCGATTTGCATTTTCGTCTCGACCCGTCTGATGAAGGAACCGTTCCAGCTGAAATGGTATGACGTTGCCCTGACGGTGGCTGGGGTTCTGCTGGCATATATTAGTTTGCGGGCGCATGTCGCGAGCAGCGTATTCAGCGAGAAAGCAACTCCTCCGCCAATCCATTTGCAGCTGGAAATCGGGCTCGCCGCAACGCTGTTTTATTGCTCGTTCCATTTTTACCGTTACGCTTTTCGCAGGAATTCCGTAGCCTTCCGGACACTCGCGTTTTCACTCGCCCTGTGGGCGGCACTGATGGGCGCCGGGCAACTCAGTCAACCTTTCGTCGATGTTGTTGGCCAGTTGGGAGGTTTTCTGGCGCCGATTCCCCAGATGCTGCTGGCCCTCGCCATGGTTATGGTGCTCTTTGAAAACGAGCGCAATGCAGTCCAGGAAAATGCGCTGGCGTTCTCTACCCTAGGCGTCGATCCGCGCCGATTGTTCTCCGCGTCCGACCTCATCCCCAGCTTGCAGACTTTTGTCGAGAGGTTAGTGGCGCCCCTGCCTTCGCGCCGCGCTGTCTTTTTTGTTTCCCAGCAGTGGCGTGGAACCTTGCCCTCGGTGCAAAAGGGCTTTTCGGCGGAGTTCCTGGAAAAGCTGCAAAGGACGCAGGCCGGCGATTTCATCGCTGAACTGGCTTACCGGCGTGGCGGAGTGGTCACGTTCCGGAATCTACGGGAACTGGAAGAGCCTTTGCCGGCGCTTTCCGGAGGAAAGTTCGAAGCCTGCAAGCAAACGCTGCTAGCGGAGGGGATCACCGATCTGATGGCGGTGAGCCTGCAGACGCGAGAGCACAACTTCGGTGTCCTCCTGTTTCCGCATGCGGAACGGCGGATGTTCGGCTCGTCGAATCTGCGGTTACTGATCGGGCTGGCTCTGCAGATCGCACTGACACTGGAAAACTATGTCGTAATGCACGAAGCGCAGCGCCGCACCAAGGAATACGAACTGCTCACCGAGATCGGGCAGGCCATTAGTTCTCATCTCAATCCGGACGAAGTGCTGCGCACAGTGCAGGTCGAACTGGGCCAGATTTTCGATACCGGCACTTTCTACATCGCGTTTCAGGAGGAAGACGAGATTCATTTCGAGTTGGAGATCGAAGGCGGCATCGTTCTTCCCAAGCGCTCGCGTAAGCTCAGCAATGGATTGACCGAGTACATTCTCAGGACGGGAGAGCCGCTGCTCATCGAGTCCGATCTGGAACAGACGCGCTCAAAACTGGGAGTTGATTTCGTGCCGCCGCGGCCGGCTCGGTCGTTCTGCGGCGTGCCTATTTTTCTCGGTGGCAAACCTGCTGGAGTTATGGCGGCAATGAGTACGGAGCGGGAATCGCAGTTCCTGGCTAGGGATCTTGAGGTCATGCAAACCGCAGCCGGTCAACTGGGGGTGGCAATCGAGAATGCGCGTCTGTTTACCGAGGAGCAGCGCCGCGCCCGGCATCTCGCATTTCTTAACAACATTTCGAAAATGGCAATCTCCAGCGAAGATGCCGAGCAAATGATGGCCAACATCGTGCGCGAGATCCAGAAGAACTTCCGCTACGATCACATTGGCATCGGCATCATGGACTATGCCACCAAGGATATCGAGATCAAAGCCGAGGCGGGAACCACATCGCACACCATGGGCCGCCGTATCGCCGTGGGCAGCGGCGTATTCGGAAAGGTCGCGCGCACCGGCGTGAGCGCCCTGGTGCAAAACGCCGGCCCGGGACAGCTCGCCGGAGTGCTGCCGGAATCGCGGGCTGTGCTCTGCCTGCCAATCAGCTACGGCGAGACACTGCTGGGCGTGCTCAACATCGAAAGCCGGGATGAGAATGCGTTCGCGCCTCAGGATGTCCTGATCCTGAATACTCTGGCCGATCTTCTGGCGACCGCCTTACACAACTCCTTTGTCTTCCAAAAGCTGCAGCAGCAATCGATCA
>JBEKXC010000177.1:0-9236 GCA_049512435.1 Terriglobales bacterium
CCTTAGTACGTGCCGGGCACCAGAGATACTCCATCGGCGCCGTGGACCACGACATTTTGCGTGATGGTGTTGCTTGGGATGTTATAGACCGCCGCCGTCGAGATCGCTCCGATGTAGAGGTTGCCTTGGCCATCCGATTTGATGCCGTCCGGAGCTGAACCCGAGCGCGTCAGCGTGGGGGTCAAAAACAACGAGAATGTAGTCCCCAAGCCCGCCGCCGTGACCGGGATCTGCAGTAGACCCTTTCCCGTGGTCCCGTCATGCGTGGCCCACAAGCTGCCGGAGTAGCTGTCGTAGGTCAACCCGTCTCCCCCGTTCACTCCGTGATGAGGCTCGAGCACCAGGGTATTCAGAATCGTTCCCGCTACCGGATCGATTTGGACGATGGTGTTGTGATCGGCCACGGCGTAGAGGTTGCCGTACGCGTCATAGGCAATGCCATCGCAGGTTTTCAGTTTCTTGACCAGCGCGCTGGTCGTTCCCGTGGCAAAGTTGAAGCGCACGATCTGCCCCGGATCGTAGATCGCAATCAGCATCGTCTGCCCGCCCGGTTCGATCTCCAAATCGCGAGCGTACTTCAGACCACTCACCAGGGTGGTGTTTTGTCCCGCCACCGGATCGTAGAGGTCGACTTCTCCCAGCGAAGGAATCGAGTAAATCAGTTGGCCCGCCGCGTTCAGCGTCAAGTCGTCGAGATCCGTCGACAACTGATACAAGGTGGTGAGCTGCGGCGGATTGGCATTCAGATCGAGGAGCTCCAGGCTCTGCTTGTGTTCGTTCGAGATGTAGAGCTGCTGGGCCAACGAAGAAAAAGTAATCAACAGAACGAGAATAACCACCAAGCTTATTCCACGCAGTTTCATCATTAAGATGGATTCCTAACCAGAAGCTCTAAGATCGGATCATGAGTGTATCATGCACCGTGGAGTGTTCGTATGGCCTGGTAGTGCCACGTGGCAATGCTTCCCAAGCGTTTGCAGCCCTGGGCACAGATTACCCACCACTTTGGCATCGCAATTGCCATCAGTCGACACGACGCCGCGCGGGCCAGCCACGCCTTGCCTTCACGAGCACCACTCAGCGTACCATCGCTTTTCAACCGACGCTTTTCTGCAAAGCGAGTGACGGCGAAACAATCCACTTGAAGATTAACGGGCCCTGGGATGAGTTGACAACCTGCGTTTCCCGCGAGAGCATGAAGAAATTACTGGCAGTTTCCGGGTATTAACAATCGTTGAATCTTAAAATTGAATTTCAAGTCTGAACTGCAGGGCTCCGACAGCCGCCGATGACAATCGAACTTCTCGGATATGGGATTGGTGTAGTGGTGGTGTGGTTGGTGGCGATGCGGCTTCGGTCTGTTACCGCCCGGCAATCGCTCTACCTGGTTGCCAGCTATATCTTCTATTTCAGCTGGGGATCGTGGTTGATTGTCGTGCTGCTGTTCAGCTCGCTGATGAACTACGCACTCGGCGAGTGGCTCAAGAAGCGGATTACCGCCGGGCGGCTGTGGACTGGAATCATTTTCAATCTCGCGCTGCTTAGCGTTTTCAAATATTTGCCCCTGCTCGGCGCCGTCGCACCTTCCGGTTCTCCGCTTTTGTTGTTCAAACGAATTCTCTTTCCCATCGGAATTTCATTCTGGACGTTTGAGGCTCTGAGTTACCTATTGGAGCTGTACCGCGAAGAAGAGTTGAATCCCACGCTGCTGGAGTTTTGTCTGTACATGGCGTTTTGGCCGACGGTGCTGCAGGGGCCGATTTGCCGGATGTCGAGCATGCTGCCGCAATTAAGGCAAGACTGGGCGGTAGCCGACGATGATCTGAAGACCGGAGTGCGCCGCATTTCGATTGGTGTCTTCATGGTGGTGCTCTCAGAAGTCATGAGCGGCGGACTGTACGCGGGAGCGGGCGTTGACGCGGTTTTCGACCATGCGACTTTCGGCAACGCTGCCGGACGATTGGGTGGAATCGATGTCTGGTGCATGATTATCGCTTACGCTTTCCAGCTGTACTTCAGCTTCTGCGGATACTCTCACGTTGTGATTGGGGCGGCGCGACTGTTCGGCATTCAGTTGCACGAAAACTTTAACCGTCCCTATCTGTCGAGTACGATCTCCGTCTTCTGGACGCGCTGGCATATGTCGCTGTCATTCTGGATTCGCGACTTTCTTTTTCTGCCCCTCGCGACCGTGCGGCGCGAGCTGTGGTGGCGCAACTTGTCGCTGGTGATCGCTATGTTTGCTTTCGGAGTGTGGCACATCGGAGTGGGGCACGGGACCTACCTGCTCATGATCTGGGGCATCTACCAGGGCATCTTGCTGGTACTGCACCGTCAATGGCAGGAGTTCCGCAAGCGTATGGGATTTGAGTGGTCGGGGGCCTTGGCCACGGGCATCTCGTGGCTGCTGACCTTTTCCGCGGTATGCATTGGCTACATTTTCTTTCGCGCAAACAGCATCGGGCAGGCATTCGCCATGCTAAAGGCACTGGCTTCGCTGCCCACTTACCGTCACCTGACTCTCGACCACAGCTTTTACGTGATGACACTGCTGGCTGCGGCCGGGTACTTCGCGGTCATCGGCGCCGGCGAACTGCTTGATCGTCTGGGTGAGGCTCGTTTGGGTGAGGCTCGTCTGAGTGAAACGGCGAGCGGCGGGCGGCGAACTTCCCTGAGAACTCTGTTCGGAACTCTGGCGCGCGAACGCTGGGTGTGGATCACTCCGATGGTTCTTGTCTTGGCACTCTACTTGAGCGTGATCTTCCAGCCGGGACAGGCTGAGACCGGCCCTGTCATGTACGCGCTTTTCTAATTGAGCTCTGTTCCCGCTCGCAGCGGAAGAATTACTTCGGTGATTACCGGCGAGGTTCAAGAAACAAAAGGGCTATGCTAGCATTCAATCAGGATTGGGTCGGACAAGTGAGGTTCAGCCGCTTGTGCCATTAACAAAAAATGACCAGACAGTGGAGAATCGCCAGACGCGCACGATGCAGTACAAACCCCTTCTCAAATACTTTGCCGTCCGCCTTTCGGTTGCCGTGACTTTGGGCGTGATTCTTCTGGGTGCCGTCGAACTTTATTCGTATAAGCGTTACCTTCCCGTCGCAGACCCGTTGGAACCCGCTGTCAAGTTGGATACGAACGACAGCGGAAGCGCCACGGAGCGCGAATACTGGAAGGAATTCGTGCAGGCTAACAAAGTGACTTATCACCAGTACGTGCTCTGGCGCCGGGCTCCTTACCAGGGCGAATTGCTTGCCATCGATGGGGACGGCGTGCGCCGAACATTGCACACGCAGTGCGACCAAAAGACCTTCACCATTTGGATGTTCGGCGATTCGGTGATGTGGGGAGCGGGTGCGCCGGACGGAGAAACCATCCCATCACTGATAGCGCAAGACTACGAAAAGGCCGGCAGGCCGGTTTGCATCGTGAACTATGCGGAAAAGGGTTGGTCCAACACGCAGGAAATGGTTGGGCTGATTGAGCAACTCAAACACGCCACGCGGAAGCCGGATCTCGTGCTTTTTTACGATGGAGGCACCGAGGCATTTGCCGCTTATCAGAACGGCCAAGCGGACGTGCACAGCAACTTCAACTTATTCAAGAATTTTCTGGATAATTGGGGTAACACGCAGAAAGCAAGCTTTGCCTACTTGCGCCAGACCAATACTTATCGCTTATTGGAGAGGATCGCTGTCAAAGCGCCATTTCACGGCCAGCAGGAAAAGGAACCTACGACGGGTCGGGATACGGAGGCGACTTCTACCGTGGTCGAGAACGTCGTCCGGAACTACGTTCAGAACATGGACATCATTGAATTGCTGGCGAAGCAGTACGGCTTCCGCCCCGTTTTTGCGTGGTATCCCAATCTGGCGGTTGGGCATAAGGAACAGACGCCCTACGAGCAACAGGTGTTGAACATGGAATATCGGAAGTTTCATGACCTGGGGTTGATGTATCAGGCAGTCTACAAAAGAGGTCGCGAAATAAAACGCCCGGATTTCTATTACCTCGGGGACATTCTGGACGACCAGAAAAGTTCACTCTACGTGGGCATCTCGCACCTGAAGCCGGAGGGCAACCAGATTGTCGCCGACCGGCTTTTCAATATTTTGAACCATCCCATGCTCGAACGATAAATCTACATAACCCAATCCGATGTCGCGAATTAACGGGTGACTGATGGCTTCGCCGCAACAACCGAGAAGTTTGATCAGCGGTTTCTTCCGTTCTCTGCTGGCCAATCCCGCCAGCCCAGCGCTCGAACTGGGCGAGCTATCGCTGAATTACGAGCAACTCTGGAACTATGCCGGGAGGATCTCCGCTTGCCTTAAAGAGAATCTGGACCCCTCGGAGAAGGTCGTTGCCGTACTTGCGGATCGTAGTGTGGGAGCATATGGCGGGATTTTGGGCGTGCTCGCGAGCGGACGCGGCTACGTACCACTGAATCCCAAGTTTCCTCTGGAGAGGACGCTCGTTATGCTGCGAGCGTCCGGATGCAAGACCCTGGTGGTAGGTCGAGAGTGCGCGGCTGCACTGGAGGCTTTGCTTCCGCGCCTCGGCGAATGTTCGGACACACCGGTGACACTAGTCATTCCTGATTCTGGCTGGGAACCCGGTTCCAATCTTCTATCGTCACTTCGATCCTCGCTTCTATCCTCGCACCGTGTCATCCCGGCGCGACAGTTGTCGAATATAGCGGATCCCTGCGATCCAGTTGTCGATGGAAGCGATACGGCGTATCTGCTGTTTACTTCGGGCAGCACGGGAATGCCGAAAGGAGTGGCCGTCAGCCAATCGAACGTCGTCGCATACATGGAGTATGCCGCGAAGCGTTTTGGCATGCATGGCGGGGATCGTTGTTCGCAGAACTTCGATCTGACGTTTGATCTCAGCGTGCATGATCTGTTTACCTGCTGGGATGCGGGAGCAACGCTCTGTCCTTACGCCGAGCAGACACTCACTCCGGCGACTCTGGTGGACGAAAAGGGGCTGACGTGCTGGTTCTCGGTACCTTCGGTGGCGATGTTTGCGTCGAAGTTGGGGCTATTGGAGCCGGGAGCATTTCCCACTTTGCGCTGGAGTCTTTTCTGCGGAGAAGCGCTTTCTTCGAGCCTGGCGGCGGCGTGGCAGGCGGCGGCGAATCATTCCATCCTGGAAAACCTGTACGGGCCGACTGAGGCGACCATTGCCATCACGTACTATCGCTGGAATTCGGCAACTTCGCCGGCGGAGTGCGTGCGCGGGTTGGTGCCCATCGGTTGGCCGTTTGACGGACAGCAGGTTTGCGCCGTGAATGAAGATCTCGCTTCCGTGGCGCTTGGTGAGTGCGGCGAGCTGTGCCTGGGCGGATCGCAGGTCACGCACGGGTACTTGAACGATCCGGAAAAAACGGCGAAGAGTTTCGTTCGCCTGAAACACACTGGCGACCAAGTGTGGTATCGCACGGGGGATCTCGTCCGGCAGGATGAACGCGGATGCCTGTTCTATCTTGGGCGGCGCGATTTTCAGGTCAAAGTCAACGGGTATCGCGTTGAGTTGCAGGAAATCGACCTGGTACTACGCGAGGCCGCACGCACGGAATTGGCGGTTGCGATTCCGTGGCCGTTGTCGGAGGGCTCCGCCTCCGGCATTGTCGGAGTGCTTTCGGGATCGGACCCGGCACACGACCAGCAAATCATCGCCGCTTGCGAAACCCGACTGCCACGCTACATGGTTCCCAACCGCATTTACCACTTCCCGCAGATTCCGCTGAACGTGAACGGAAAAATCGATCGCGGGAAAATTACAGAGATGCTGGCCAATTGGGGACGATGAGGTTTGCTTGAGAGCAGCGATCAACCGAATGTCCTACCTCTTGTTCACTGATTCAAGGATTCACTACCTGCTTTACATTTCCCGAACTAGCTTCGTGGTAACTGTCGCCCGAATATGCTGCTTTGATCGTATAGGTCTTTGCTTTGGAGAAGGACTCCGTGAAGGATGCGACGCCATTAGTAGTCGCACCCGTGCCGAGAACCGTCTTGCCATCGTAGAACGTTACGACCTCGCCATCTGGGATGGATGGATTCGAAGTGACCGTGGCCGAGAACGACACTACTTGATTGACGGTCGAGGGGTTGGGCGTGGATGTAATTTTGACGGTTGTGGGAGCGATGAAATTGTTCAGGAGCACACCCACTGCGCCTACTGTACCATCACCTCCGTTCCAATCGTTCGCCACCGCAACATCGAGTTTGCCATCCCCGTTTACGTCCGCCACCGCAACCGACCAAGCGACAGATCCACCAGAGCCAAACGCAACAGCTGGTTGGAAGGTCCCATCGCCATTACCGAGCAGGACACCAACAGCACCGTTTCGCCCGCATTCCTTCTTGTTTTTCTTGTTGCAACTTTCGCTTGCCACCACCAAGTCGAGCACCCCATCGCCGTTTAGGTCTGCCACAGCGGTTGAATAGCTTCCTACACCTCCCGCCCCGTAGGTGATCGCGCTTTGGAATGTGCCGTCGCCATTGCCTAGCAGTACACCTACCGTTCCGTTGCCAGTACCTATTTCGCAACACTGATTAGTGACCAGCAGATCCGGCTTTCCATCGCCGTTTACATCTGCGACCGCTACGGCATGAGGGGTTGACCCTCCGGACTCATAAGTCACCACGGGCTGAAAGGTTCCGTCCCCGTTGCCTAAGAGTACGCCAACAGCGGGACCACTAAAGTTCGCCACCACTAAGTCAGGCTTACCATCGCCGTTAACATCAGCCACAGTCACGGACTGCAAACCGTACCCACCCGAACTATAAGTCACCGCCGGTTGGAAGGTTCCGTCGCCGTTCCCCAGCAAAACACCTATTACCCCATTCGAGCAATCAGAGTAACTTATACATTCATTTGCGGCCAATAGATCGGGTATGCCATCCCCGTTTACATCGGCTATCGCTACGGAAATCCCGGTAAAACCACCGGCGTCGTAGGTGGCGGCGTTCTGGAAGGTTCCGTCGCCATTGCCCAGCAACACCCCAATAGGGGTTTCACCAGAGCAGGTTTCGTCGGCGCATTGATTAGCGACCACTATATCCGGCTTGCCGTCTCCGTTTAAATCGGCTACCGATATAGCATGGGCAGCTATTCCGCCCGACCCGTAGATCACCACAGATTGGAATGTCCCATCGCCGTTGCCTAGTAATACACCGACTGTAGCTTCCCCGGTGTCACCGCCACCACAAGGACCAGAAACCGCACACTGGTTTGCGACCAGCAGATCAGGTTTGCCATCGCCGTTAACATCTGCCACAGCAACTGAAGATAGATATGGAGCGCCCGAAAGGTAGGGGACTACCTCGGCAAAGCTCACCGGCGGCTTTTGCGCGGCGGGCGCCAGTTGTGCGGGATCACGCGCTGCAACGGGTGGATTCGCGTGGACTTGATTATTGGATTGCGCCGCACCTAGCAAAAACACGACGCTGGCGACAAAGCAGATGGGTAGAGATTTCATGGCGCCTCCCGCGAAGAATCTTGTACCCATTCGAAACGCTTTAGGGGAGTGGAGCGATTCCAACAAGAGAATGATGCTCTCATACGAAAGACGATGTCAAGGCTTCGTGCTCGACTTGGTTCGACCTCATCGCCTGCTCCGGCGAGCAAACGGTCGCCCAAATTAATCTACTTGCCTGCCAGCTTGCGAATATTTTTTCCCACGGCCGGCGGGAGCTTATCGACAATCTTCTTGCCAACTCCCTCAACCGTATCGCGAAGGTCGTGGCGGCGCAGAAATGTTTGGTCCAAGCGATAACGGAGAATGGGAATCACTGTGCCTCCGAAGCGCAGCAGGAATTGGTGCGAGCCTCCCAGGGAATGGCGCCGAAGCCCGTGGGCGCAAGCCCATTCGATTCCCCTCCACTGCAGCAAGTCATTCGGCTTGAGGTGCATGAACTCGTCGAGTGAGCTGTTCGCGGAAGACTCGAACAACCCGCCGGGAAAAAATCTGAAGCTGTTAATCGCAACCGGTTTCCCTTCTACCCGCGCCAGAAGACGAAGCCGGTTTCCCGTGAGACGGGCGGCCTTTTCAAAGACCTCGAAACTCACTCTCTGACCGCGCACCGTTTTTCGTTCCGTTTCGCGCCAGGCAGAGTAAACCGCGTAGGAATCGGCAATGTCCTGGGCGTTTGTGACCTCGAAGATCTCAACTCCGTTCTTCTCAGCATAGCGAATGTTGCGGCGGCGGTCCTTGGCAAATTGCTTAAACAGGGCATCGGAGCCAAGGGTGAGATCAAGCACCACGTTTCCCTGCACCTGCTGGCACCGAAAGCCGCGCGCTGCAAAAGGCGGAAGCTTGAGGTAAGCCCAGGTGTACACGCTCACCAATTCCGCGGACGAGGCTTCCGCCAACAAACCCTGTAACAGCGTTTCGAGAATGGCCGCGGTGTCTCCCGCCGGATCAACGCTAATCTGCGGCCGAGCCGGCAGTCCACAGATTACATCCTTGCCTGCATGGAGCCCGGTTAGGACTCCAATCACTTTTTCATTTTCAAAAGCCAGGACTGCGAAACGCGGTTTGCCCGGCCACAGCGGTTCGACGAAATACTCCGGGGATTCATAGTGAGAAGGGAACTCCACGCGAGCGAGATAATCGCGCCATGCCTTTTCCATGTCAGGCGAGGGAAACTCGCGGAGAATCTTGAAATTCATCGCTTGCATAGTATCGCGTCGTTCTGTCTCTGTCACATGTGTCATTGAGGATCAGAAATTGGAATTCGGAAATAAAGCAATGGAAGCCAGAGCTAATAGGTTACACGGCGGCAACAGATTTAGCGGTGTTGCTGAATATCGCATACTTGTCGGAGACCACTTTCATTTTTCGCAAATCCAACGGCCGTCCGCCTTCAAAAATATTGTAAGTAGGGGTGACGTAAATAACCCAGAGCTCTCGCGGATTCTCAATCAGTGATTGCGCAATATTGTTCGCCAGCGCTGCCGTGATGGCTTCCGAGGACGGGTTATAAAGGAATGCGACGAGCGGTTCTGGTGGTATTTCAAACTGCGTGAAATCCATGCAGACTGACTCTATCGTCCGGCATTTTTGACTGTCACTTTTATAGCGTGCAATATTGTTCACCGCAATGTCGTGAAGCTCGGAGGCAAATTCCACGCCGATGATTCTGCGGAATGGCAAGTCGGAAGCCTGCAACAGAACCCTACCCTTTCCCGAACCGAAATCGATAAACACAAAATCCTCG
>JBEKXC010000178.1:0-9183 GCA_049512435.1 Terriglobales bacterium
GGGATCGATGCCGAGCCGATGCCGACGAACGATCGCCGCAACCAGAAATACGCGACCACCAGAAACGCCACGCCCGCCACACTGTCGAGCGCTACATCCCACACCGAGCCCGTCCGCGACGGGATGTAGCTCTGGTGCCATTCATCCAGCGCGGCAACAGTGGCCGTCCCCAGCCAGGACAATAGAACCGCGCGTAACAGCAAGGGTTGAACTCGACCGAGCGTAGCTCGCCAGGCACGCAACAGCAGCAGGCTCAACATGCCGTAGCCGACGACGTGTCCAGTCTTGCGCAGATAGTGATGAAAGACGAGAAACTTGTATAAATCGATATTGCCGAACAGGCGCGTCAACAGCGTGTAGAGCAGGCTGCCGGTGTGTTCTGACGAAAAGACATCGGTGGACTCAAAAGCAATGAGACAGATCCAGACGGCCGCCGGCCACCAGGCGCGCAGAAGATTGGGACGGGACGCCGCGGTCAAATCGTTCGTCAAATCAGTCTCTTCCCTCACTCCGCCGCGTAGTTCGGAGCTTCGCGCGTGATCATGACATCGTGCACGTGGCTTTCGCGCAACCCGGCGGCGCTGATGCGCACGAATCGCGCCTTCTGCTGCAGTTCAGTGACCGTCTGGCACCCGCAATACCCCATGCCCGACTTCAGACCGCCTACCATTTGGTGCACAATCATCGCCACTGACCCGCGATACGGCACGCGTCCTTCAATTCCTTCCGGCACCAATTTGCCGAGGCGGTTCGACTCTTCGCCCAGCATCGGAATTTCCGTCGACGCATCTCCATCGGAGTTCTGGAAGTAGCGCTCGCTGGAACCCTGCGCCATGGCTCCGAGCGAGCCCATGCCGCGATACGCCTTGAAAGTGCGGCCCTGATACAGAATCAATTCACCCGGACTTTCATCGGTTCCCGCAAACATCGAGCCGATCATTACCGCCGAAGCGCCCGCTGCCAAGGCCTTGCTGATATCGCCGGAATACTTGATGCCGCCGTCGGCAATCACGGGAACGCCCGAGTCGCGCGTAGCCCGCGTCGCTTCCGCAATCGCCGTAATCTGCGGCACCCCGACGCCAGTTACGATGCGCGTGGTGCAGATCGAGCCCGGGCCAATGCCAACTTTAATCCCGTCCACGCCCGCGCGCACCAGGTCGCAGGCGCCATCGAAGGTCGCGACGTTACCGGCGATCAGTTCCACCTCCGGCAACTTTGCCTTCACCTTCTTGACCGCTTCGAGCACCAGCGCGGAATGTCCGTGTGCGCTGTCAATAGCCAGCACGTCGACTTTCGCCTTTGCCAGCTCCTGGGCACGCTCCAGGAAATCTCCCGTCGCGCCGATCGCCGCACTCACGCGCAACCGGCCCTTATCGTCCTTGGCAGCGCCGGGATATTTCAGTTTCTTCTGGATATCCTTCACCGTGATCAAGCCCTTCAGGTTGTACTTGTCATCGACGACGAGCAGCTTTTCGACGCGGTGCTCGTGCAGAATCTCTTCCGCCTGCTCCAGCGTCGTTCCCACCGGCACGGTGATCAGGTTCTTCTGGGTCATTACTTTGCTGATTGGAATATCGAAGCGGGTCTCGAAGCGCAGATCGCGATTGGTGAGAATGCCGACCAGTTTTCCATCCTTCAACGTGATGGGCACACCGGAAATCTTGTATTTCTGCATGACGTCGAGGGCATCGGATACCTTGGCATCCGGCGACATCGTGACCGGGTCCACGATCATGCCGCTCTCCGATCGTTTCACCTTGTCGACTTCATTGGCCTGCTGGTCGATGGTCAGGTTGCGATGAATAATTCCGAGGCCTCCCTGCTGCGCCATGGCGATCGCCATGTGCGACTCGGTGACCGTGTCCATGGCGGCGCTAATGATCGGAATATTCAAGCGAATGTTGCGCGAGAGTTGAGTCTGTGTGTTGGTGTTGGCGGGCACGACGGAGGAACGCGCCGGTAACAATAACACGTCGTCGAATGTGAGGGCCTCGGGGACGGGAAAATGGATCATAGGATTTGGATAAACTTCTATTGTAGGGAGCGCCTAGACATCAAGCAAATGCAGCTATGTTTTGCAGCTATCCTTTCCACCGAAGGGCGCATCACGACTATAGAAGTCGCGGTTTGCCAACCGCCCTGAAACGCTGTACATTCCGAGTATTCTCCGAGTTCCGACGCTCCCGTGGAGGTTTTATGTTGCGCAACCCGCCCTTTCGGATGGCACTCGCCTCAGCCCTGGCTCTGAACCTGGCTGCCGTCCCGACACTCTTGAGTGGCCAGCAGACATCGGACGAAGTTCCCAGTATCACGATCCGCGCCAGCACGCGGCTGGTGGTGGTTGACGTGGTCGTTACCGATAAGAAGGGCCAACCCATTACTGGCTTGAAGCCCGATGACTTTACGGTGGAAGAAAACGGAAAGAAGCAGAGGATCGCGACCTTCACGCCGCCCGGCGCTCCCCAAGCTGCCCCGCAACCGTTGCCGCTCGGGCTCATCTCGAATCGTCCCGAGTATCTGCGGCCGGCGGGCGTTCCAACGGTGTTGCTGTTGGATGCGGCAAATTCTCATTTTAAGGACCAGGGGTATGGCCGCCTGCAAATGCTGAAATATGTTGCGGACCAGTCGGACTCCGGCATGCCGATGGCGGTCATGACCTTGACCGACCGTTTGCATGTACTGCAGGAGTTCACGAGCGATCCGAAGATTTTGGCGGCGGCGATCAGAAACCTGAGGCCGCAGGAACAGATTCTGCAGGCGGAGACGGCGCCCACATCCCCAACAGGGGATTCGGGCGCCACGCTTTCCGCCGGCCCGGGATCCGCTGCCGCGATCCAAGTTGCCCAGGCCGAGGTTGCCGGCTTCCAGAGTTTGGTAACCGGTTACAACCTGGAGCTTCGAACGATAACTACCCTTGAAGCAATGCGTGATCTGTCGCGGTTGCTGGGCGGGCTTCCCGGCCGCAAGAATGTCGTCTGGCTTACCGCCGAATTCCCATTTGATTTGATTCCGCAGGACCGGAACATCAGTGATGCAGAATATAAGGCCGATCTACCCGGCTCAGGCAGCCAGCGGCCAGTAGGGTTGAATGCCGCCGGGTCGCTGGCGGCTGAGTCGCGGCAACTGCATGGCGCCGAGATTATGCAGGCGGAGTCGCAGCTGGCGAGCGCCGACATCGCCATCTATCCAGTCGACATGCGCGGCATTATGACCAGCGGAATCGACGCTGCCACCAGCGGCACCATGGAGGAAATCGCGTCGGAAACCGGCGGTAAGGCATATACCAACCAAAACGAAATCAAGATGGGCATAGCTTTGGCTGCATCGGACGACAAAGCTTCTTATTCGCTGAGTTACTATCCCGAAAATAAGAAGTGGGACGGAAAGTATCGCAGCATCAAGGTAAAGTTGAATCAGGGCGACACACACATCCGCTACCGCAAGGGCTATTTTGCCATTGAGCCCGGAGAAGCAAAGGATCATAACTACAACCAGGATGTGGCCGCTGCTCTCGCGATCAGCGCGCCGGCTACCCAGGTCTCGTTTCGGGCGCAGGCCAAGCCCACTGGTCCCGGCAAGGTGCAAGTCATTTTTTTGGTGGACGCCAAGACTTTGACCGCCGAGGACTCCGGCGGCAGCAAGAAGATGAACGTCAGTCTGTTTGCGACCGTCTATGATTCCGGCGGAAAAATGCTTACCAACCGCAGCCTCAAGATCGACCGCGCCTTCGATACCGCTACCTACCAGCAAATCATGGATAAAGGCATGATGGTGCCGATCGATCTGGAAGTTCCCTCGGGGGGAAACCAGCTCCGTCTGGCCGTGCTCGATGGCAAGACCGGCTTTGTTGGCACCGCGAGCGGGCCGCTCGGACAGTAGATCTAATGTTCCGTTCGCGGGGCGTTCTCTGAATGGGCTACGCAATATCCTGGTTGGCAGTTAAAGACGCGGCTTCTGAGTTCTTGCTTCAGATGCTTGGACTTACGCCTACCGGCGAGATGGCCGAGTACCGAGAATCGCTTTTCACCGGTCGCACTGTGTCAACCGGATGGTTCATTCTAGTCGTCAACCAATGCGACCACCAATTCGTGCGGTCGAAGACGCTCGCATCTCTCTCAACGCTTGGTGATGTGATCGCTTGCTCAGTTGAAGAACACGTGATGTGCAGCACTGCTGAACTGTGGCGAAATGGCGCAAGGGTTTGGCGCGTCGCGCATGATGCGCAAGAAAAGTATTTCTCAAATCAGCACATCGGGCCTTTTGCCGGATGGTTACTCTGCAATTGAGAGAAAATTCGCCGAACAACAAAAAGAATCGGGCGGCGAGAAGTCAGATACGGAGTACTTCTTCGAGATACCGTTACAGACGGCCAGAAGCATAGTCGGCTTCAAGCACGATGAGGCAGCGCCCGAGGACGGAAGCTTTAAGGTATTCAAAGGCACCACATATAAAAGAACAAAGCCGTGGTGGAAACCCTGGTGATTGACGTTAAGCCCCGCCCTCGGCCTTTTGCGCGGGACATCCAGACGCCTACGTAGATCAGCCCATGAAAACCAAAACAAAAAGAGCGGCCGTTTTCGGACGCCCTTTTGTCTTATTGAGATACTCGCTCGGCAAATTTTCGAGAACGCGGCGAACTACTCTTTTTTGTCGCTGCCTTCCATCTTGCCCTCAGCCTCATTCGCGGCGCTGTCCGCCTGCACTTGCGCTTCGGCGTCGGCGTGCTCCATCGCCTTGCGATTTTCCTCGGCACGCTTGGCGCGGATTTCGGCACGCTTCTGGCGCTTTTCGTCGAGCACCTGCTCGCTGCCCAACAGTTCGATGAAAGCTTTTTCGGCGCCATCGCCCTTCCGCCAGGCGGTACGCACGATCCGCAGATATCCGCCCTTACGGTCGCCGAAGCGCGGGGCCACGGTGTCGAACAGTTTGCGGACGGCTTCGTCCGTCATCAGGTAGGAAGCCGCCTGCCGACGCGCCGCCAGATCGCCCTTTTTCCCCAGGGTGATCATCTTCTCGACTTGCGGACGCACCGCCTTCGCCTTGATCACGGTCGTCTCAATGCGTTCTTCCATGATGATCGACGTGACCATGTTGCGCAGCATGGCGCGCCGGTGCGAAGTGGTCCGTCCGAGTTTGTATCCTGCAACTTTGTGACGCATGGTTAGCCCCTGAGTTCTCAGTTCCCAGTTCTCAGTTCTCAGTTAACCCGATGTCAGCTCCCACGTTTTCACTGAGAACTGAGAACCGGGAACTGAGAACTGCTCTACAGATCGTTATCGCCGTACGCCGAAGCCGGCAGCACCAGGTTCGAAGTCGGTCCCGGAACAGCGTTCCCGTGCTCGTCGATCTTCATACCCAGGCTCAGACCCATCGAGGAAAGGATCTCCTTGATCTCGTTCAGCGACTTGCGGCCAAAGTTTTTCGTCTTCAGCATCTCGGCTTCGGTCTTCTGCACCAGTTCGCCGATCGACTGAATATTGGCGTTTTTCAGGCAGTTATAGCTGCGTACAGAGAGTTCGAGTTCCTCGACCGAACGGTTCAGGTTCTCGTTCTTGATCTCCGGCCGGCGCTCTTCGCTGGCCGACGCGGTTTCGATCTCTTCCTCGAAATTGATAAAGATATTCATGTGATCTTTGATCAGCTTCGCCGAGAGTCCAAGCGCATCGCCCGGAGTGATCGAACCGTTGGTCCAGACTTCAACCGTCAGCTTGTCGTAATCGGTGATCTGTCCGAGACGCGCCGCTTCAACCGTATAGTTGCACTTGCGCACCGGCGTGTGCACGGAATCGATGGGAATGAATCCGATGCCGAGATCGTCCTCGAAATTCTTGTCCGCGGAAACATAACCGCGGCCGCGCTTGAGGCGCATTTCCATATCGAGTTTGCCGCCCTCGCTCACTGTCGCTATGTAGATGTCCTTATCGAGCACCTCCACATCGCCGTCGGCTTCGATCATGCCGCTGGTAACCACTCCCGGCTGATCGGCGCGCAGGTAAATCGCTTTCGGACCATCGCCCGCAAGTTTGAATGGAACCTGCTTCATGTTGAGGATGATGTCGGTCGCGTCTTCGACTACGCCCGGTATCGACTGGAATTCATGCAGCACGCCTTCGATCTTGACTGCGGTAACGGCCGCGCCTTCGATTGAACTCAGCAGCACGCGCCGCAACGCGTTGCCGATCGTCGTGCCGAAGCCGCGCTCAAACGGCTGCGCCCAGAACATCCCGTATTTGTCAGTGAGCGAACTGGTATCACTGGCTAAACGTTTCGGTTTTTGAAAACCTCTCCAAAGCATGATGTGTTTCTCCTCTCGGCCATGTGGCTCAATCCTGCTCCTGAGCGGCCCAGCTCAGGTAAAACCAGGAAAGGCTGATCTGGCACGAATAGTAGGCCAAACAAAATCTATGGTAGAGACGCGGCTTGCCGCGTCTCTGTTTGCAGCACATCTTCAGCTGCACGCGGGAGACGGGGCAAGCCCCGTCTCTACCCTCGAGTCTACTTGCTGTACAACTCGACGATCAGCTGCTCATTCACCGGCAACTGAATATCTTCGCGTTTCGGCAGCGCCAGCACTCTGCCTTTGTAGTTCTCGCGATCGATCTCCAACCAGGCCGGCGCTGGCTGATGACTGGCAAAATCTCTTGCGGTTTCGAGAATCGGAACCTTGCGGCTGCTCTCGCGAATCTGAATCTCTTCGCCCACGCTAACTTCGTACGAAGGAATGTTCACCTTCTTGCCATTCACCTGCACGTGCCCATGACGCACCAACTGGCGCGCTTGGCGGCGGGAAATACCGAAGCCCAGCCTGTAGACTACATTGTCCAAACGCCGCTCGAGTTGCTCCAGCAGCTTCGCGCCCGTCACACCCTTGAAGCGAACCGCCTTTTCGAAGTAATTACGGAACTGGCCTTCCTGGGTGAAGTAGATGCGTTTGGCTTTCTGTTTTTCGCGCAACTGCAGACCGTAGCCTACAACCTTGGTCTTCTTGTCTTTCCCGTGTTGACCGGGAGCGAAGTTGCGCTTCTCAATAGGACATTTGTCGCTGAAGCACTTCGTGCCTTTGAGGAAGAGCTTGATGCCTTCCCGGCGACAGAGACGACACACTGCATCGGTATAACGAGCCAAGTTATTCTCCTTTGTTAGATGACCGGTTTACAGGTTTGGCTTCACCCTTCGTCCCGGACAAAAATCAGTTCTCAGTTCTCAGTTCTCAGAAAAACCAGAATCCGCGGTTCCCTTGCTCTTACTGAGAACCGAGAACTGGGAACTGAGAACTGTCGTCTACACTCTGCGCCGTTTCGGCGGCCTGCAACCATTATGCGGAATCGGCGTCGTGTCTTTGATGGAACGTACTTCGATTCCCGCCGAGGCCAACGCGCGCACCGCCGACTCCCGTCCCGATCCCGGACCGCTTACTCGGACATCCACCGAGCGCACGCCGTGATCGCGCGCCATGCTGGCTGCGTTCGAGGCGGCCTGCTGCGCGGCAAACGGAGTGCCTTTGCGCGACCCACGAAAACCGAGCGAGCCCGAACTCTTCCACGCCAGCACATTGCCGGTCATGTCCGTGATGGTCACGATGGTGTTGTTGAAAGAGGCCTGCACGTGCACCAGTCCGTGCGGGACGTGCTTGCGCTCTTTCTTCTTGAACGTCTTCTTCTTGCCTTTTTTCTCGGGCGCCGCGGCGCCGCCTGCTGCTACGGGTTTTGCCATAAATTCAGTTTCCAGTGGCCAGTGGCCAGTTGTCAGTTCGTGTCTGCCTGCGCCAAGGTCGGTGTAACCGCAACTGACCACTGGCAACTGGCAACTACGCCTTAGCTGTCTTCTTCTTCTGCGCGACCGTGCCCTTGCGCGGACCCTTGCGGGTGCGCGCGTTGGTGTGCGTGCGCTGTCCTCGTACCGGCAGGTTCCGGCGATGACGGAATCCGCGGTACGACCCGATTTCGATGAGCCGCTTGATGTTCATCGAAACGTCCTTGCGCAGATCGCCTTCCACCGCGCCTTCCGCTTCGATCACCTGGCGGATGCGGTTGACCTCGTCTTCGGCAAGATCGGAAACTTTTTTCATGGGGTCCACTTTCGCTGCGTCCAGAATGCGCGCCGCGCGTGAATTGCCGATGCCGTAGATGTAAGTGAGCGCGATATTCGCGTGCTTGTTGCGCGGAAGATCGACGCCTGCAATACGAGCCATGATCCCTCTCTTGTTTAGCTCTCAGCTTTCAGCTCTCAGCAAGAGCAAAACCTTTAGTTAACCTTGACGCTGCTTGTGTTTCGAGTTCTCGCAGATCACCCGCACTACTCCCTTGCGGTGTATGACCTTGCATTTGTCGCAAATCTTTTTAACCGATGCTCTTACCTTCATAAATCAGTTCTCAGTTCTCAGTTGCCAGTTCTCAGTAACTGCAACTGCAGGTCCCTCGCTTCGCTCACGCCCGCAAAACGGCGTCATTTATAGCGGTACACAATCCGACCGCGATTCAGATCGTACGGAGAAAGTTCGACCGCGACTTTGTCTCCCGGCAAAATGCGTATAAAGTTCTTCCGCATCTTGCCGGAAACGTGCGCCAGTACCTGGTGTTTGTTTTCGAGCTCCACCTTGAACATGGCATTGGGCAGCGGTTCGACGACCGTTGCCATCACTTCAATCGCGTCTTCTTTACTCATCGACTCCTTGAAATCAGTTCTCAGTTGCCAGTTCTTTGTTCTCAGTGTTAACTCCAACGGCTCTCACTGAGAACTGAGAACCGGGAACTGAGAACTCTTCTTCACTGGGTCAAAATCACCGGCCCTTTTCGCGTCAGCGCCACGCAATGTTCAAAGTGCGCGCTATAACTGCCGTCTGCCGTTACGGCGGTCCACTTATCGCTTAAAACCTTGGTCTCCGGACGCCCCGAGTTCACCATCGGCTCAATCGCCAGAACCATGCCTTCGGTCAACTCCGCGCCCTGACCCTTCTTGCCAAAGTTCGGAATCTGCGGCGCTTCATGCAGCTTCGTCCCAATGCCATGCCCGACAAATTCCCGTACCACGCTGAACCCGTTCGCTTCCACGAGCTTCTGGATCGCCGAACCCACGTGTCCGACGGTGTTGCCGATCTTTACCTGCTCGATGCCCTTGTACAGCGAAGCCTCGGTCACTTCGAGCAGCTTCTTCAGTTCCGCGGTCAGCTCCTCGCCCACCGGC
>JBEKXC010000179.1:0-9135 GCA_049512435.1 Terriglobales bacterium
TACGACCGTGGAATTGACGCCATTACCGGGGTTGGACCATCGCAAAATGACGTGCTGGGGATCGACTACTTTCGCCGCTCTGCCGAACTCGGCTACGGACCAGCCCAGATCGCGCTAGCTTACTATTACGAAACCGGAGCTGTGGCCACGGGCACCCAGAGCCAGGCCATCGACCTGTATCGCAAGGCGGCTCAACAAGGGGACCCACTTGCCGGTTGGATCATTGGACGACACTATTTTCTCGGCAATGGCGTGCCGCGTGATCTCGATGCGGCCCAGAAATGGCTCAAGTTGTCCGCCGACCAGAACAACCCATACGGCGCCTACTACCTCGGCCGTCTGATGGCGGATCGAGACTTTACCAGGGCCCCGAAGCTCTATAAGATCGCCGCCGATCAGGGCCTTCCCCAGGCGCAATACTTCTACGCCAAAACGCTAAAAGATGGCCGCGGCATTCCGCAGGACCGCGTCACTGCCTACATCTGGTTTACCATTGCGCTCGACGCCGGTTATACAGCCGCGAACGCGGACCTCGGCGATCTCAACAGCTATCTCACCGCCGATCAGATCGAGCAGGCGAAATTAAAAGTCCGTGATCTCGAACAAACAGTCATCCGCGCCGTCACCGCCCGCGGGTGCTCCGGATGGCAGGGAGAGTTTGACGAGTTCCCCACTCCGCCGCCGGCAAAGCTGCAGCGCTTCTGCCACTAGCCCTGTGTGGCGCGGACACTCCTGTCCGCGAAAACTTGTCCGTGAACAAGTGTTCGCGAATTGACTACACCATCTCCGTGCCCCATAGATCGTGCAGATGCACGATCCCCCGCAAACGTCGATCGTCGCCAACAAAGTCCACGACCACGAGCGAAGTAATCTTCATCTCTTCCATGCGCGCCAGCGCTGTGGCGGCGAACTCCTGTGCACCAATAGTCTTCGGAGACCGCGTCATGCAATCCCCCGCCGTCAGGTCGAGCGCATCTTTGCCACGCTGCCCGAGCAAGCGCCGCAGATCGCCGTCGCTGATCACTCCCAGCAAACGCTCGCCCAGTAAAGCATCGCCCTCGACCACCGCCGTCATTCCCAGCTTCTTGCGTGACATTTCGTAAATCACGTCCGGCATCTTCGTCTGTGCCGTCACTCGCGGAACCGCGTCTCCCGAATGCATCAATGATTCCACCCGCGCCAGCCGCTTGCCCAGCTTTCCCCCCGGATGCAGGTTGGCAAAGTCTTCTTCCTTAAACCCGCGCTTTTCCGAAAGCGCCACCGCCAGCGCATCGCCCAGAGCGAGCATGGTAGTGGTAGAGGCAGTAGGAGCAAGCCCCAGCGAACAAGCCTCCTGAGAAATCGAACAGTCCAAGGCAACGTCAGAAGAAGATGCCAGAGTAGAAGCCCGTGTAGACCGGACACTCCTGTCCGTTCGAACCTCTGCCAGGCCATCGCAAGTCATACTAATCAGCGGAACCTGCAGCCGTTTGATCGTAGCCACCAACTGCAGAATCTCTTCCGTCTCGCCGCTCGCCGAAAGCGCCAGCACCACATCCCCACGGACGATCATCCCCAGATCGCCATGCAGCGCTTCCACGGGATGCAGGTAGAGCGCCGGCGAACCAGTCGAACTCAAAGTAGCCGCAATCTTGCGAGCGATCAGCCCGCTCTTCCCCATCCCCGTCACGACCACCCGGCCCCGGCAGCCAAACATCAACTCCAGCGCCCGGTCAAACTCCGCGGTCATCGGACCCGCCAGCCGGTCGGCCAGTGCCCGTAACGCCTCCGCCTCAATGCGCACCACGTTTTCGCCCACATGTTTCATGAAGGGGAAATGTTAGCAGAAGAAAGGGGACGATCACTCGATCAGAAGTGATCGTCCGCCGCGTGCCCCGGATGCTCCAGCGCTCGCGCCTGAATTGCGCGATCCCACGGGCCGCCCTGCCAGTTATCTTTCACTCGGCCCTCGGGAATCCACGGCGGCAGCGTCATCAGCAGCCGGCCACTGAGCGCGTGCAGGTAAGGTTCGTAGAGATCGCGAAGTTGCGCCAACCGTTCCGGCGCATCCGCTCCGTCATGCAAAGTCACGCCATGCCCCGCGAGCGCCGTTCGCAACCGGCTTAGATCCGCCGCCATGAGTCGCCCCTCATCATGTGGACTGTATTCCGCATTCACCACCTGAGCGAGATCGACGGCAGCGTGCCGCGCCATGGCAAACGTCAGCTTCGCCTGTTCGGGGTGGATGCCCTCCACGCCGGTCATGACCAACGATGTAACGTCAAGCATGACCGCTAGCGCGCTCAACCAAGATTGATTTCCGTGCTGCGACCGGAAGAAAACCAGCACCGGATAGGAAATGTGACTCGACAGCAGGTCGGCGCACCAACGCTCCCAGTCGCGAAAAATTTCGTCGAGCACGGTTTGCTCGGGACAACATCCCAAACGGCCCAAAAATTCGGCCGCGCTAGGAGGCGACCCAGCGCGCGCATCGAGCAACGAAATTTCAGTCTCGCGCGCAGCGAACGAATTGTAGATAACCGGCACATATCCGATCACCACTCCGAGGAACGCGAAGCCCATGCCCGCTTCCATGACGGCGAGGGCGCGGGCGGCGGTGTTGTTCGGCGTAATGTCTCCGTAGCCCAGAGTGAAAAAAGTTTCGCCGCTTAGATAAACCACTTTCCCGAACGTGATTTTCTCATTCCCCAGCGAGACATGTTCGCCCAGTCCATACTGCACGCAGGCGAATCCAACAATCAGCCCGAGCGCCCAAAAGCCCAGCAGCGGGAATGTGGACAGCGGCCCAAAGTACGCCAGAAAGCCTTCGCGCCGGTTTGCGGACTTGATATGCGACCCCACTCGGGTCCAGAGGCGCCAGGTTTTCTTGTAGAACCGGGACGAGATGCGAAAAAAATTCCGCTTGATGCGCCGCGGCAATACCACAGTCTCAAACGCATCCATCAGGATGATGAGGATGAGAACAATGCCGGCGATCGATGCCCACCAATGCATAGTGACAGAGTTCAGATGACGCGGGAATGGTAGCAGATTCAGAATTGAACCAGGCAGATTTAGTGCCCGTCCGCTTCGGAAAGCGGCGCCATGCGCCACCAACCCAAAGCCACTACCCAGAGCACGAAGAGAGGCACGGCCAGAAGGCAACCGCGCAGCACCAGGATGGGGAAGGGTTCGGCGGCGATGCGATAGAAATAGAGTACGGCAATGGCGACCGCCAGCACCACCGTCCATCGAGCTGAATCTCGGGTGCCTGTCTGTTCGTGCCCAGTGGTTCCGCGCTCATACCACTCGCGTAGCGCGCGCTCGGCGAGGACAAGCATGGGCAGCAGCGCCAGGGCCAGATCTTGCATGTGAAGGTGATAGCTGATCAGAAGTGTCGTCAGAATGGCCACTGCGTAGACCATGCTCTCGTCTTCCTGAGCGCGGTTACGCAGCACAAACCACGTCGCCACCACTCCGACGGCTGCCGAACTAATAAAAACAACAGGCAGAATTGCTCCCGCATCGAGCCAGGGTGCGAGCGCCCACTGTAGCAAGCCGCGCAAGTTCGGCATGAACCAGGGGATAAATCCCCAGGGCGTCATTACCTCCTGCCGGCGCAGCATTGCAGGATAGTCATGGAAGATTGCTGGCCCCACCAGGGCCAGAGAAATCCCGACAACCAGGGCGCCGCCGCTGGCAAAGCCCGCCACTCCGCGCCATTTCCCACGGAGAAGCAAAACAAAGAACGCAATCATCAATGCCAGATGAAACTTGAAGCAGGCCAGTGCGAGCAGAAATCCAGCCAGGAACGTGCGCCCACTATTCATCGAGCGGAGAGATAGGACGACGAATAACATAAATATAAGTGAATCCTGTCCCTCTCCAAGCACATACATCGCTGGATAGAACGCGAGTAAGTAGAGGACCAACGGCGTCCCGGTGGTTTGAGTAAGTGATCGACTATAAGGCGCAAGCAGGCGGGCAATCAGAAATAGAACGCCGACATTAGCCAGCGCCCATACCAGCAACGCCATCCGATACGAAAGTCCCGAGACTGGCCAGTACAACAACAGCTCATAAGCAAGGTGATTGAAGGGCAGCAGACCACTGGTCCGAGTTTCGGGATAGAGTCGGATCTGCGCTTTCTCCTGAGCGTCGAAGTGGTAAAGGTCACAGCCCTGCCCTGATCTCACTATGTCCACGCCGGTCATGAAAATTCGGAGGTCGGTCACAGCCGGACCGTGAGCAAAGTACCAGAGCATTTGCCGTCCGCTCGCCCCGATAGAGATCAGGCAGAAAACCACCAGAGCCAACCTGGGGGCCCGGCCCAGTCGATGAATAGGAGATGTGGATGGCATGCGTGCAGAATGTAAGTCGGCCGCAGTGGCTTCACTTTAGATACCACGTTATGAGGGATGTCGGCCTAGGAAACAAGGTCCGGGAGTCACGCTAGTCACTCATACTAGTCACTCATCCGAGTCACTCGTGAAGATGGGGTCCGCTCTACGGCGTCGCGTGCGCCGCGTCCAGCGCCTTCTTCACCGCCTGCAATTCTTTCAGCAGGCCGCGCAGGTTTCGCGTGTCGAGCGCATTGGCGCCATCGCTCTTTGCTTCTTTCGGATTGTCGTGGACTTCCATGAACACGCCATCCACACCGGCTGCCACCGCGGCGCGTGAAAGTACCGGGATAAACTCCGGCTGGCCGCCGCTCACCGCCGGCTGATCTTCATCGCCGTGCGAAGACGACGGCAGTTGCACCGAGTGGGTCGCGTCAAACACCACCGGCGCGAACTTGCGCATGATGGCCAGCGAGCGCATGTCCACGATCAGGTTGTTGTAGCCGAAACTCGAGCCGCGCTCGGTCACGAAAACCTGACTATTGCCGGCATCGCGGCACTTGGCGATGGCGTGTTTCATATCCCAGGGTGAAACGAACTGGCCTTTCTTGATGTTCACCGGACGTCCGCTCAGCGCCGCCGCCACCACCAGATCGGTCTGCCGGCAGAGAAATGCGGGAATCTGCAGCACGTCCACAACCTCGGCCACCGCCGCGACGTCGGCGACCTGATGCACATCGGTCAGCACCGGAATGTGCACTTCCTCTTTAACTTTCTGCAGAATCCGCAGACCTTCCTTCATCCCCGGTCCGCGATAGCTCCGAATCGAAGTACGGTTCGCCTTGTCGTACGAAGCTTTGAAGATGAACGGGAAATTCAGCGAACGAGCCACGCCCTTGATGATCTCCGCCATGCGCAGAGCGTGCTCTTCACTCTCAATTACACAAGGCCCGGCAATCAGGAACAGATCCCCGGCGCCGACGCGAACATTATCGATCTGGAATGACAAGGTCAAAGGATGATTGAGTCATTAAATCATTAAATCATTGAGGCGCTGAGGCATTTAATGATTCAATACCTCAATGATTCAATGACTCAATGTCTCTGTCCCACTTTTTCCGGCCGCAGGAACATCTCCACCTCCGCCGCATCCTTCTGCACTTTCTTTTTCTGCCCGTGTTCGTACGAAGCGCCCACAAACGCCTTAAACAGTGGATGCGGCTCCAGCGGCTTCGATTTGAACTCCGGATGAAACTGGCATCCAATAAAAAACGGGTGCCCCGGAATCTCCACGATCTCCACATAAGTGCCGTCTGGAGTAGCACCGGAAATGCGCAGCCCGGCGGCCACCATCGGCTCTTCATACTCGCGGTTGAACTCGTAACGATGCCGGTGCCGTTCGCTGATCTCGGTCTGGCCATAGACTTTGTACGCCAGCGTTCCCGTCTCGATCTTGCACGGCCACGCTCCCAGACGCATCGTTCCACCTAGGTCCTCCACGCCACGCAGCTCGCGCAACTTGTAGATCACGCGATGCGGAGTCGCCGGATCGAACTCACTCGAATTCGCATCCGCCAAGCCGCAGACGTTGCGCGCATATTCAATGCACGCCGTCTGCATACCCAGGCAAATTCCGAAGTAAGGCACACCCTTCTCGCGCGCGTACTGGATCGCCCTCAACATGCCTTCAATGCCACGCTTGCCGAATCCGCCGGGCACCAGCAATCCGTCGTACTCTTCTAACTGCGCTTCATAGCTTTTGTCGGAACTTTTGTCCGCCTTGTCGGCAGACTCCAGGCCCTCGGCTTCAATCCAATTCACTTCCAGCTTCAGGTTGTGCGCCAGCGCGCCATGCACCAGCGCCTCTTTCAGCGACTTATAACTGTCCTCGTACTCCACGTACTTTCCGACAATGCCGATCCTGACCACATCCTTAGGGTTGTAGATGCGGTGCACCAGCTCGTTCCACTTGGAAAGATCTCGATCCTTAGCCTCCAGATGCAGACGCCGCAGCACCAGTGTGTCCACTTCTTCATGCGCGAAAACCACCGGCACTTCATAGATGGAAGCGACGTCCTTAGCCGTGATCACCGCTTCTTCTTCTACGTTGCAAAACAAAGCAATCTTCGACTTGATCTCTTTCGATAGGAAGCGGTCGGTGCGGCAGAGCAAAATATCCGGCTGAATTCCGATGCTAAGCAATTCTTTGACGGAGTGCTGCGTAGGCTTCGTCTTCAACTCTTGCGCCGCGGCAATAAATGGCACCAGCGTCACGTGCACGAACAGCGTGTTATCGCGCCCCAGCTCCTGCCGCATCTGGCGGATCGCTTCGATGAACGGCAGCGACTCGATATCGCCCACGGTGCCGCCGATTTCGACGATCGCCACGTCCACGTCCTGCGCAACTTTCTTCGCCGCCGCCTTGATCTCGTTAGTGACGTGTGGAATCACCTGCACTGTCTTGCCCAGGTAATCGCCCCTCCGCTCTTTGGCGATGATCTGCTCGTAGAGGCGCCCGGTGGTCCAATTGTTGTCGCGAGAAAGTTTGGCGTGGGTGAAGCGCTCGTAGTGTCCGAGATCGAGATCGGTTTCAGCCCCGTCGTCGGTAACGAAAACTTCGCCATGCTGAAACGGCGACATCGTCCCCGGATCCACATTCAGATACGGATCGAACTTCATCAGGTTGACTTTGAGCCCACGGCTCTCCAGCAGACAGCCAATCGAAGCCGCCGCCAGGCCCTTGCCCAGTGAAGACACAACTCCGCCGGTTATAAAGATGTACTTGGCCGACATCGCTTCCTCGCTTTAATTTTGTTTGGAAAATTGTGCGGGTTGGGGTGCACGATCAATTATGGCAGAAGTCTCTCGGGAAGGGAATGTGGAAAAAGCAGCTCTCAGCTGTCAGCTATCAGCTCTCAGTTCGAGCCGCTTCGGAAGCGGAATCCGCCCATAAACTAGCTGGGGTAATGGAGAGAGGTTGCAAAAGTAGGCCACAAATGGGGCTACTTTCCGGCTGTGCTGCTGCGGATGAGGCCGTCGGGGGTACTCCCGATGAAAAATCGTTTTACGGTGTCGCGAACAAGCGAGGAGGGTGTACTATGGTGTCGTTTTCGAGGTCAAAAAAGAAATTCCGGTCAAGACACTGATGGGCCGCGCCTCTACGCTGCGGCCCATCCGGTTTCGAGCCCAACGCTGGGCCTGAAGTAAATTTGAGGTCACCCCGGGGAAGCCCAGATGAACTTTCTTCCTAGGAGGCCTTTATGATGAGAGGAAAATTCGCCGCGGCACTGGGGGTTCCTGTCTTTGTGCTGGCTTTCGGCTTTCCTTGCTTCGCTCAGGATCCGCGAGCTGCCGCCGCTCCCTCGTTGAAGGACCAGCTCTCGGCGCAATACAAACCCGACACCGTACTAACCGTAAAAAAGGCGGGCATCCTGTCGTTCCCGGCGAATACCCCGGATAGGTGGACTTTGGGCCAGGGGAGTATCTCGAACATACCCGTGAAATACGAGAATGGACAAATCAAAGTTTACAATAAGTTCCTAGCCGGAACGGTAAGTGCAGACGCACGCGACCTGGCGGTGGGCGAAAAGGTGAACCCCACGAAGGTTGACGTTAACGTGAAAAAAGAAACGGTCACGATTTCGATCGCCGAGTGTGATGCCTGCAACGGAGTCCAATATTCGTCCTTTAAAGCCCAGGTCATCTTCGCATGCGCCAAAGGTTACCTGGAAACTGCCGATCCCGGACAAGTCGAGGACCTGATCGGCCAGGTGCTGGAGGTCGACGCGGGCAACAACAATGGCGACCAGCAGCAAGCGCAGGCACAGGACAATCAGGGGCAGCAACAAACCCAGCAGGCTCCGGGCGGCCCCCCGCAGTCTTCCGACGCCGTTCAGTTGGGGCAGACTCTTGATCAAGTGGTCGCCATCCTGGGGCAGCCGGTTAGAATCACCAATCCCAGCGGACCGGTGAAAATCTATCAGTATAAGGACATAATAATCATATTTACATATGACAAGGTAACTAAAACGATCGCACTGCCACAGCCTCGGCAGGCGCAGCGACCGCCTGAGCCGGTGCCGCCGACGGAGCCTGCATCTCCCCCGCATCCTCCGGCGCAGGTCCAGTTGGGCCAGACTGCTGATCAAGTGGTCGCCATCCTGGGGCAGCCGGATAAAATCGCCAATCTCGGATCGAAAAAAATCTATTGGTACAAGGACATGAAAATAACATTCGTAAACGACAAGGTAACCGACGTACAGTAACGGCCCCTCTGCGGGCTGCCCCATCCTTGCCGCCTCCTTTGCGCAAGGGTGGAAAATGCCGGAGCCAAATCCACCTCTCGCTCCTGGCAATTCCTGATGAATAGGCGAGAATTAAGTGAAGCCTCAGTAGTGAGCGGTTCATCGGACACGCATCCAACTTTCCAGACGCACCCAAGAAAGTTGATAATGTTCCGCGTTATGAAGTCATTCTTTGGCAGGACGGACAGCACGGGCTTCGGCAGGGTACTATTTCTCGCGGCAACGACCCTCATGTCGGTCTGCGTCTGTCTCTCCCAGGTTCCCGCGCCCGCCCAAGCCCGCCGCCTCATCCTGAAAGACGGCTCCTACCAGTCCGTTACCAAGTATGAAATTCATGGCGACCGCGTCCGCTATTACAGCGCTGAACGCGGCGAATGGGAGGAAGTCCCGAAAGCGCTGATCGATTGGGACGCAACCGATAAATTCGAGCAAGGCCGCCAGGAAGGCAAACTCGATCCGGAAGCGGTCGAACTCGACAAGGAACTGGAGGCCGAACGGAAAGCTGAACAATC
>JBEKXC010000180.1:0-9035 GCA_049512435.1 Terriglobales bacterium
GAACTCGATGCCGACCGAGAGTTGCGATCGCCTTTGATACTGTGGCTCGTAACGAGCCATCTCATCTTTCAAACTGTCGAGATTGGTAATGCCGTAACGCATGGCTTGTTTCAGGTAAAGCCATCCAACGCCGGCTCCGGATCCCGAAGCCTTCTGCAAATATCGGTGGGCTTGGTCAAGGCAGTACGCGCTGATCTTGGCGGAAAGGAAATCGCGTTTGAGGGTGATTGCCGGGTCATCCCCGAGAGAGCTGGCGCGATCCCACAGAACAAAGGCCTCCAGCGCTGCATTCTCGTCAGCCGCGTTTTTGATGGGAACGTGCGACTCCTGGAGTTTCTGTGCGCGCTGCACGGCGGCGCCGATGTAGTTGTGCGACAACGCGGCGAGCTGCGACGTTACCAGGGCACGCTGTTTCTCAGGTAAGTCGGCGAGTGCGTTATAAGCCTCGACAAACTGGTTCTTCCGCGCGTATTCGTCGCTATCTTGTACGGCGGGGTCTGCTGCCTGCTGATTGTGTTGCACCTCGAGTTGAGCGGCCGCGTTGTCGGCGGCTGCCTGAACATCCTTGCGGTCGGACCGGATGGCCGACGCTTTGTTGAACTCAACGATTGCTTGTTCCCACTCCTGACTAACCGCCAGTTTTCGTCCGTGTTCGTAGTGATGTTTGAACGCTGCATCGATCACGCCATCCACGCGTGGCATTTCGGAAGCGAATACGACATAGGGACCCAGCGAGTTGACGGCCTGATCGTAATGCGACTCTGCTATCAACACCTGCGCGTTCACGACGGTCGTGTCCAGTTTCCGCTGCTCGCCAGCAATCTCGCGCTGTAGACTAAGCAGAGGAGCATAGTCGGGCCGGACTTCCAACAGGCGTTCTACGTGCTGCTTGGCAGCAGTCAGTTGCGCATACCCCGGCGTGTGGTCTTGCAGGGCTTTTCGGTACGCCTGGAGCTGTGTCTGATCAGGTCGCGCCAGGTTATCCAATTCTCGCCCGATGTCGTCCATCAACCGCGTGGCGGGTTTGTAGTCGGGAGACGACTGGCTGGCGGTTTGTCCCTCCAAGTATGCCTGCCGCAACATGGTGAGGTCTGGTGTTTTGGCGCGGATTAAACTTTGATACTGCGCAAAAGCCGCTTCGGCTGCCAGCTGATGAAATCCGGCGATGGCATTCTGAGCGGAAGCTCGGCGCGCGGAAGACGGATAACGCGTTGAGAAATCCTCCCAGCCTTTGAGCGTGTTCGCTCGTTGCGCCCGCAGGAAGTCCGCAAGTTCCACGTCCGGAGCAGCGATAAACACCAACTGCACACCGGGTTTGAATTCTGGGATCGTTGTCGTTGCATCGCGAGCCGAGGAGGAGACGGGCGTGCCGCGAATCATGGCTTGTTCAGCTGCCGCTGCTGGCGTGAGCTCAACGCTTCGTTCGAATTTCAGATTGCTGGGGACAACACAGACGGACTTGCCGTTCGCCGTTAGCGTGAGTACTCCGTCTGCGCGGCGCTGAAGCGAGCTGGCGCCCGCCAGGGACGCGCGCGGAAGCCCATTATAAGCATTCCTGTCGAGCTTCGAAACCCCGTCACAGCTGCGAACTTCGATCTTTCCATTCAGCGCTGCATCCGTGATCTGTATATACGCCGCGCCCTGGGGGCCGTCGAACAAAACCACCGCGGTCAGGGGCGCATCTTTGGCGTAAGCCGTGATCGATGTTCCACCCACAAGAACAACGACGAGAACAACCACGACGAAATGAAAAATCTCGGTCCGCCGCTTCGAAGGGCTGGAGGAAGAAATGGGCTGCCACGATTTCATAAAAGTCCGCAAGCATACATTTTCTCGCGGGAACGAACGGGTCAAAGAAGATAGATAGCCCAATCAAAACTAAAGTAAGTGGGAAGCAAAACTTGGCGAGGCTATGATTGAGGATGCAGCACACAGGCTCGATAACTTGTGCGTTTGCGCATATTTGCGATAACTGCCTATTAGAGATTTCTCATGGAATTGGCAAAACCACCCAACGACCCGGTTGAGCAGAGGATATCTGCTGACGACCCCACTTCTGGGCACTCGCGTCCGTCGAGTCCGGCGCACCTCACAGCATTGAGCCGCTACCAGATTCAGGAAGAGTTAGGGCGCGGCGCCATGGGAGCCGTCTATAAAGCATTCGATCCCGTAATTGCCCGTACCGTCGCGCTCAAGACCATTCTGATCGACAGTAACGCTCCCGATCGCGCCCAGATGATCGAAAGGCTCAAGCAAGAAGCCAAAGCGGCCGGCGGACTGGATCATCCCAATATCATCACCATCTACGACGTTGGCGAGGGAAACGGCGCCATTTACTTGAGCATGCAGTTTGTCAAAGGAACAACTCTGGCCGAGCTATTGGCTGATGTTGGCGTGCCGTCCCTGCCAACGCTTCTCTCTTGGGCTGACCAGATTTCAGCCGCGGTCGGTTTTGCGCACGCTCGCGGCGTCATTCACCGCGACTTAAAACCGGCCAACCTCATGGTGACCGAAGAAGGCGCCATCAAAGTCCTCGACTTCGGAATTGCCAAAATCGAAAACACGTCCCTCACGCTAACCGGCCTCGTCATCGGCACGCCTGGCTACATGGCTCCCGAGCAGATCACCGGCAAGAAAGTGGATCATCGCGCCGACATCTTCTCTCTGGGCGCTGTTTTCTATGAATTGCTGACCCGCGAAAGACCCTTTGCTGGCGATATCGCGACTGTCCTCTACAAGATCGTGAATGAGGATCCCGTCGCGCCGTCGCTCATTAACCCGGCGATTCCCGGCGGAATCGATGCGGTCATTCGGAAGGCCCTCGCCAAAGATCCCAAGGATCGATTCCAGACTTGCGAGGAAATGCGGCAGGCCTTCCTGGAGCAATCTGTTCGCGCATCGCTCGCTGCGCCAGCGAAGGTTCCCGCAGACAAGGCGGCCGGCAACCGTCCGCCGAATCCCGTGCTCGTTCCGCGTTTCGCCCAGCTCGATCCGACTCCGCCGCGAATCTGGTCGCGCATGATTCTGGGCTTTGCCCTCCTTCTCATCGCAACGGCGAGTTGGGCTTTCTACATTCGTTCGCAAACGGGCGCGTTTCCTCCGTTCGTTGCGAAACTCGAGAGCAAGATCAGAGCCCTGACTTCTGGCACCGGAAAGCTCAGTGAGTACTCCACGCAGGGTCCTCGCCGTGCCGCTGATGAGCACAGCGTCGCGTCCGCCCGTCCTCAGCATCCAGAGACGGCGGATGCTCCGGCGGGCGTGTCCCAAACATCCGCAATTCCGGCGGCTTCAAGTCCCGCAGCCGTACCAACCTTGCAGCCGGTCGTGGCGCAATCGTCAAGCGATCATCCGCTAGGTGAAAGCGCACCCGTCTCAGAAGCACCGGCATCGTCTCCACCGGTGGAGACGTCGCAGAAGCCTGTCGATCCATCCCCGACCGCTTCACCTCAATCAGTTGAGTCGAGCAACCACAATCAACCTGCAGCCGACAACGCAACCGCCCACGACCCGCTCAACTCGCCCTTTGCTCCCCGCGCGGAGGAGAAGCAAACTGCACCACCATCCGCACCAAAGCCGCCTGCCCGAAAACGCGCTTCGGAATCGGCGTTGACGGTAGACGGTTTCGGCCGACAGGACATCCCGGATCTGCTTCGCCAGGCCGATTCCTCAACAACACTCGGCGATTATCGTCTGGCGCGCTACGAATACGTACTTGTCCTAAAGCTCGATCGCAATAATGTCCAGGCGCGAGAAGGTCTACGCCGCTTGCCGACCGCATGGCAGTCGCGCTGACCCCGTCAGCTCGGAATGTCCTGATGTCTAGGCGGAGGCACGCTGGTTCGTCACAGCTCGCGCAGACGCTCGGCCTCTTCCCACCAGTAGTGACTTAACAAGATATGCATCAGAGCTTAGCTTTGAAAAGCGCGACTAGCTCTTAAACCCCGCGCTGAAGTGGATGAATTTTGCATCGGCAAAGCTCGATCTTTTTGTGTCGCGAGAGCTTGCTCGCGCAAAGAGAGACATACTACCCGCACGGAGCTTGGACTATAAAGCACGTATTTATCGGTTAGTCGATGAAAGCATGGCTAATGGGCCGTCAGTCAGCTGCCCGTGCTAGATTGCGGTCGATTGTTGTTCGATGTTGGATTGACGCGGCGTTATATTTGGGTTCGGAACCCAATGGCCATTGAAACAGATAAGTGCCTGTACCGGTGGTACTTGGCGGTCCTCGACCGTACTCTACATAACAAACTCCGTATTAGGAGACAGGGGTGTGCACGCGTCGTGCGCCGTGTCTTTTTCGATGCGATCAAGGAGGCAACTCAATTTTGGCACTCACGACCATCCTTTCGCAGAATGAGGGAAAGGCATGCCAAAGTCAATACGAAGTGCGTTTCTCACATTGAGGTGAGAAACAGGTGAGAAACACGTGAGAAACGCAGGAACTGTACTCTAAACTACTTACTCTAGAGCGTGGTGCAACCTTGCCATTTCTCGATGCACAATTCATGCTTTCATACGGGTCGCGACTTGGCGCAGAACGCAGTGGAGTCCTCCTCCGCTGGCGATCCAGCCACGGATTTGGTGCTCGGATCGAATTGATGAGCGCCAGCATCTGGGTCCGCGGTATTCTGAGGCAAAGGATCGCCGTTACCTTTATGGCGGAAAAGATACATTGACAGACAATTCACCAACGATATTTGGCCGTTTGGAAGCACGTGGCGTCGACTACCTGAAGATTAAGAACCAGATTAGTCTTTGTCTTCCGCACCCAGCTTTGTACTTTGAAACTCATTTTGGTCCGCGCACTCCACCCCAGATCTTGCGCCAAACCAGGCGTTGGAGAAAGTTGTTGAGTAATGATTTCCTTCTTTCCACCGAGCAACGAAAGGACGTTGAGAAAAACCTTATTGCGGCAGAGATGTGTGCGTGGAACGCACTGATCGAAGCCAGCTTTCCAAGGTTGGGTGCGTGGAACCTGCTCCAGCATTTTGTGCCCACCGAGCAAGGTTCCAAGCCCAGCCGCATTCAGCCAGACATCCGAATTGTGGCCATTCACGAAAAGACTCGGGAGAAACGCGTGGCGGTCGTACCCGGCGGCAAAGAGAGTGTGGACCCATGGGGCGACGCATGGAGAAAAGCATTTACCACCCTCGGTCTCCTGGACCTGGTGTTGAAGACAACGCGGCGCAAGCGTCTCGTCTCAAAGAGACATTCGCAGGCGTGGCCGATCTTCACGAAGCGTGTGATCCCGCAACTTTACGATTTCCTAGCCCCGCACTACCGCAAACGAGGAAACGTCTGGTCCGCAAAGGAGACGGTCTTGCAGAGAGATGCCTTTTTCTCGAAAGAACTCCTTGAAGACATGCGGGATATCCTCCTACAGGAACACTCTGACGTCTTCGCCGGGATGAGCTTGGATCAACTCAAGGCCGCAGTGCACCGACACGTCACGCAGAGCCGAAAAAGTACTGAATCCGCAAAATAGCCCCAAAGTTCGAAAAGAGTACTTCTTTTGGAATTTTCCCCCTCCTGGGTACCATGACGATCATGCGGGACAACGCAAGGTTCAGTCTTCGACTGGCGAAGAAGAAGGACGGTAGCCAACAGCTATGACTCAGATCGGTCATAAACCGCCTCAACGAGTATCTGCAACTGATTTTCAATTCGAGCCTCTGCTTAACAGCGCCGAAGCCGCTGCTCTTTTGCAGATTCACCCCAAGACCCTTCAAACGTTGGCGAGGGCAGGAACAGTTATCGGGATCCGTGTCGGCAAGCTGTGGCGGTTCCGGGCTTCCGCTCTGAATCAATGGTTGGCAGGCATGGCGGGCTGATCTAGTGGCATCGCGAAATCATTTCGGCTTTCACAAGAAGTTGGGCTATTCTGCTAGCGGCTGTCAGTGCCGTTTAAACAAAGGAGGAGTTTTGTTTAGACGGACACGTTATCAACAAGGAAGCCTCAATCTCGAAGAGCGCAAGAAAGGTCTGGCTGTATGGGTCTACCGGTGGTGGGAAAAGGACATCGACGGAAAGTCCGTTCGCAGGAAACTGCAAATCGGCGATACCGGCGAATACTCCACCGAATCGGCAGCGCAAGCAGCGGCCGATGCTCTTCGGCTAACCATCAACAATCACTCCCAACGCAAAAGTATTCGCAGAACGACGGTCGACAGGCTCTGGGAACACTACACCGCAGAGGAACTTCCTCTGAAAGAAGTCTCGACCCAGGATGTGTACACGATCGTTGTAAAGAGATGGATTCTACCTCGGTGGGGCCGGTTTCTGCTGGAAGAGGTGAAAACCGTCGAGGTGGAGCGCTGGCTGCGGGCAACGGATCTAGCAAACGGAACACGGGCCAAGATCAAGAACGTGATGTCGGCCTTGTTTTCGCACGCGGTCCGTTGGGAATTCTGCAGTCACAATCCGATTTCGTCGGGACTCCAAGTTGGCACGGGAGGCAAGCGCGGTCCGAGCGTTGGCGTGCGTATCAGTGCCAAACGCGAAAGAGCGCCCCTGGTCCTGTCTCCGGAGCAGGTCAAACTGGGCTTGGCCGAGCTGCAGTTCCGGGACCAACTCCTGGTGTTTCTCATCGGGGCACTGGGTATGCGAAGAGGGGAGGTTGGAGCACTTCGCTGGGCGGATTGCGATCTCATCAACCAAACCTTCGATGTCCAACACTCCTACTATTGGCGGAGGGGAGGGTACCTGAAGGCGACCAAGACGGAGGCTTCAGCGAAACTCTTGCCGATGCATCCTGCATTGAAAAACGCCCTTGTCGAGTGGAGAGCCCGGAGCTTGTATGCAACCGAATCCGATTTCGTGTTTCCGTCGGTACGCAAGAAGGGGAGGAAGCCGCTCGACCTCGGCGCGGTGTTGAAACGATCGATCCAGCCGGCGTTCGTGAAGCTAGGAATCACGGGGGTTGGGTGGCATACATTTCGGCATTCGGTGGGCAGCACGTTGGCCGATATGGGAGAGCATCAGCTCACCATCCGCGACTACTTGCGTCACAGCAACTTGAACGTCACCAACCAGTACTTGCTGGCGACATCGAACATCAAGCGTCTCGCCCAGGGGAAGCTAGTCGATGCGATCGTGCCGAGCGGATCGCTGTCTGCAAGCAAATCAAGTCTGATTCAGTAAATTCTCCAAGACAGATCGTGTGCGCAAGTCGTCAACGATCTGTAAACGCATTTTGTTTTGGAGTCGGAGCGCTTATTGGACCCAAACGGACCCAGATCCTCAGAAGGGGTTCCGGGCAACTGATTGAAAGATATGGTAGGCACGAGGAGACTCGAACTCCTGACCTCTACCGTGTCAAGGTAGCGCTCTAACCAACTGAGCTACGCGCCTACAGTTTATTTCTAAGCACTTGCAGCAACCGACGTTGCCGGCGTGGGGCCATTTGGGGTCAGCCTGATTTTACCACGCGTCCTTGTGCTGGTGCTTGGTCGGCATCAAGCCTTGAGTCTAGACATCCAGCGTGAACGGCTACTGGCATGCCGCATCAGCTCTCGCACAACCTTCACCTCCTCGCTATTCGCTTTGAACAACATTGCGAACGAATGGCGGAACGTGTGCTAACCTGGCGTCCCGCCACCGCCTATCACTCGTATCGCAGGGCCTCAACGGGATCGAGGTTCGCGGCTCGGGAGGCGGGAATCAGTGCGCTTAGTACTCCGACTAGCAGCAACACCAGGGTTGAAATCATGACGGTGAAGAAAGAAATTTTCAGGTGGATGTCGGCTTTGCCGGAGTCGTCCTCGAAGAGCGGGCCCATCAGCGGAAGCGTTCCGACGGCAATTGCGACCACGTAGGACACCACAATTCCTATGACGCCGCCGACGAGCATGATGAGCAGTGTCTCCGCCAGAAATTGCGCCTTGATGTGCCACTTTCTTGCGCCGAGAGCGCGCCGCAAGCCGATTTCCTTAATGCGCTCATCGACTGAGACGAGCATGATGTTCATGACGCCGACGGCGCCGATTCCGAGCGTCAGAATGCCGATGAAGATGAGGAGCACTTGCAGACCGATAGTGATGCCGTTGATCACGGGACGGAATTCTTCGCGGCCGAACATCTGAATCGCTTTCTTGTCGGTGGGCGAGAATTGCTGGCGGGTAGCGATGGCTGCCAGGACCTGGGCCTCCGCGCGCTGCTCGTACTGCGGCGCGATGGGTTCAAAGACCAGCACGCTGGCATATTTCGCGTTCCAGAGATCATTCGCAGCTGAGTATGGAATCCACGTCGACTCGTCATCGCTGGAGAAATAGTTGCTCAGTTGGATCTTCCGATCCATGGTGCCGATCACGGTGAACCGCACTCCGCCAATGACGACGGTTTCGCCCACCGGGGAGCGCCCGCCGAATAATTGCTCGCGCACACGCGCTCCCAGAAATACGACGCGGCGGCGTTCGAGTTCGTCGAGAGAGTTGATCCAGCGGCCCTCCGACGGCTGTTCATTGCGCATGTCGCCGTATTCCGGACACACGCCGCGAACAGGCGCAGTGCCGACCATGCGGTTTCCGTAGGCGATGCCGGGACGGCGCACGGTCTCGAGACAGGCGTGGCGGACATAGTTGGCGGTCTCCTTGATCATGTCGATGTCGGCTTGCTCGAGGACGACTTTCTTGCCGGCGCGCTGGCCGCCGGGTTGTTCGCTGGTCTGCTGCGGCCAGCAGATGACGGCGCCTTTTCCGAAAGCATTGAAGCCACCGACCAGGATTTCGCGGAAGCTGCCGCCGTATGCGATCAGCAGCGTGACGGTAGCGATTCCCCACACGATGCCGAGCATGGTAAGAGCACTGCGAGTGCGGTTGCGCCGCAGCGCCGTCCAGGCTTCGTTCAGGATCTGATAAATCATGCTAGCCGCCGGCCTCATGGTGCAAGGCTTCGATGGGATCGATGGCGGCGGCGCGGCGCGCCGGATACAAAGCGGACAAGACGGCGATGGCTCCGAGAACGGCCAGAGCCAAGGTTCCGGTTTGCCAAGTCGGCAACAGGCCGGCGAAAAAGTCCGGCATAGGCAGCAGGTC